>NZ_JAWSUJ010000062.1:0-24778 GCF_033549285.1 Halomonas sp. | reverse complement strand
GCCGCTTGGCCGCTTGGCCGCTTGGCCGCTTGGCCGCTTGGCCGCTTGGCCGCTTGGCCGCTTGGCCGCTTGGCGCTGAAATTGAGCCTTTGGTCGCATTCTGCTAGTCTGTCGTCCCATCCTGGCGCGGCTTCCTGCCGTGCCTACCGATCACGTTTCGACAGGTTCTCCATGACACGATATATCTTCGTGACCGGCGGCGTTGTGTCCTCACTCGGCAAGGGCATCGCGTCGGCCTCGCTGGCGGCGATTCTCGAGGCGCGCGGCCTCAAGGTCACCATGCTCAAGCTCGATCCCTACATCAACGTGGATCCGGGCACCATGAGTCCCTTCCAGCACGGCGAGGTGTTCGTCACCGAGGATGGCGCCGAGACCGACCTGGACCTGGGTCACTACGAGCGCTTCATCCGCACGAAGATGACCCAGGCCAACAACTTCACCACCGGTCGCGTCTACGAGCACGTGCTGCGCAAGGAGCGCCGCGGCGACTACCTGGGTGGCACCGTGCAGGTGATCCCGCACATCACCGACGAGATCAAGCGCCGCGTCTATGCCGGCGGCGAGGGCTTCGACGTGGCGCTGGTCGAGATCGGCGGCACCGTGGGCGACATCGAGTCGCTGCCCTTCCTGGAGTCGATCCGCCAGATCAGGAGCGAGCTGGGCGCCAGCCGGGCCATCTTCATGCACCTGACGCTGGTGCCCTATATCAAGACGGCGGGGGAGACCAAGACCAAGCCGACCCAGCACAGCGTCAAGGAGCTGCGCTCCATCGGTATCCAGCCGGACATCCTGATCTGTCGCAGCGAGGTGGAGCTCGAGGAGAGCGAGCGGCGCAAGATCGCGCTGTTCACCAACGTGGAAGAGCGTGCCGTCATCCCGCTGCAGGACGCCGACACCATCTACCGCATCCCGCTGATGCTCCACGAGCAGGGCCTCGACGATATCGTCTGCGACAAGCTGCGACTCGAAGCCGCCGAGGCCGACCTCGGCGAATGGGTGCACGTGCTCGATGCCAAACTCAACCCGCTGAAGTCGATCAACATCGCCATGGTCGGCAAGTACATGGAGCTGCTCGACGCCTACAAGTCGCTCAACGAGGCGCTGATCCACGCCGGTATCCAGACCCGCGTGAAGGTCAACGTCGACTACATCGACTCCGAGGACATCGAGCGCCACGGGACCGAGCGCCTGGCCGGCAAGGACGCCATCCTGGTGCCCGGCGGCTTCGGCGAGCGCGGCGTGGAAGGCAAGATCGCCACCGCGCGCTTCGCCCGCGAGAACGGCATTCCGTATCTCGGCATCTGCCTCGGCATGCAGGTGGCGGTGATCGAGTTCGCCCGCAACGTGGCCGACTGGGAGGACGCCAACTCCACCGAGTTCACCCACGACACCATGCATCCGGTGGTCGGCCTGATCACCGAGTGGCTGAGCCCCGAGGGCAAGGTCGAGTTGCGCGACGAGGCTTCCGACCTCGGCGGCACCATGCGCCTGGGTGGCCAGGTCTGCCAGCTCAAGCCCGGCAGCCGGGCGCGCGAGGCCTATGGCAGCGACGAGATCGTCGAGCGCCACCGCCACCGCTTCGAGGTGAACAACCAGTTCATCGACGAGCTCGAGCAGGCCGGCCTGGTGGTCTCCGGCAAGAGCGTCGACAACTCCCTGGTGGAGATGGTCGAGCTGCCGGACCACCCCTGGTACGTCGCCTGCCAGTTCCACCCGGAGTTCACCTCCACGCCGCGTGACGGCCATCCGCTGTTCACCGGCTTCGTCAATGCGGCGCTGGAGCACAAGGCGGCACGCATCCGTGCCCAGTCCTCCCACCAGGAGTGAGGCCCATGTCCGTGATGAGCGAGTCCGCCCCCGAACGGCACATCGAATTCGCCGGCCTGAAGGCCGGCAATTCGTTGCCGCTGATGCTGCTGGGCGGCATGAATGTGCTGGAGTCCCGCGAGCTGGCCCTCGAGGTCGCCGAGACCTACGCGGCGGTGACGGGCCGGCTGGGCATGTCCTACGTCTTCAAGGCGAGCTTCGACAAGGCCAACCGCAGCTCCATCCACTCCTTCCGCGGCCCGGGCCTGGAGAAGGGGCTCGAGATCCTGGCCGAGGTGAAGGCGCGCTTCGGGGTGCCGATCATCACCGACGTCCACGAACCCTGGCAGGCCGCCCCGGCGGCCGAGGTCGCCGATATCATCCAGCTGCCCGCCTTCCTGGCGCGCCAGACCGACCTGGTGGTGGCCATGGCCGAGACCGGGGCGGTGATCAACATCAAGAAGCCGCAGTTCCTGGCCCCCCACGAGGTGCGCCACATCATTCGCAAATGCGAGGAGGCGGGCAACAACCGGCTGCTGCTGTGCGAGCGCGGCTCCAGCTTCGGCTACAACAATCTGGTGGTCGACATGCTCGGCTTCGGCGACATGAAGCAGACCGGCTATCCCGTCTTCTTCGATGTCACCCACTCCCTGCAGCGCCCCGGGGGCCGGGCCGACAGCGCCGGCGGGCGGCGGCAGCAGGTGGCCGAGCTGGCCCGTGCCGGGGTGGCGGTCGGCCTGGCCGGCCTCTTCCTGGAGGCCCACCCCGACCCCGACAACGCCAAGTGCGACGGCCCCTGTGCCCTGCCACTGGATCGCCTCGAGCCCTTTCTGGCCCAGCTGAAGGCCATCGACGAGCTGGTAAAGGGGTTTCCCAAATTAACAATCGAATAACCCGGTAAACCGAGCAGCGCTGGAAAGCCGAGAGAGCACGGCAGTTTCCCCATCGACTCAATCAACGCTGACAGTATGGAAGGACGACACAGATGACCAAGATCGTCGATATACGCGCCCTCGAGGTGCTCGACTCCCGCGGCAACCCTACCGTGCAGGCCGAGGTGCGCCTGGAAAGCGGCGCCGTGGGCGTGGCCTGTGCACCCAGCGGTGCCTCCACCGGCTCCCGCGAGGCACTGGAGCTGCGCGACGGCGACAAGAGCCGCTACCTGGGCAAGGGCGTGCTGAAGGCCGTGGAGGCCGTCAACACCACCATTCGTGAACGCCTGGTGGGCATGGATGCCCGTGACCAGCGCGGGCTGGACGACGCCATGCTGGTGCTGGACGGCACCGACAACAAGGCATCTCTCGGCGCAAACGCCATCCTGGCGGTGTCGCTGGCGGCGGCCAAGGCCGCGGCCAATGCCAAGGGCATGCCGCTCTACGCGCATATCGCCGAGCTCTACGGCCAGCCCGGGAAGTACCTGATGCCGGTGCCGATGATGAACATCCTCAACGGCGGCGAGCATGCCGACAACAACGTCGATATCCAGGAGTTCATGGTCCAGCCGGTGGGCGCGCCGACCTTCCGCGAGGGCCTGCGCATGGGCGCCGAGATCTTCCATGCCCTGAAGAAGGTGCTCTCGGCCCGGGGGCTTGCCACCTCGGTAGGCGACGAGGGCGGCTTCGCGCCGAACCTCGACTCCAATGCCGAGGCCCTGGCGGTGATCCAGCAGGCCGTGGCAGACGCCGGCTACCGCCTGGGCGACGACGTGACCCTGGCGCTGGACTGCGCCTCCTCCGAGTTCTACCGGGACGGCAAGTACGACCTCTCCGGCGAAGGCAAGGCCTTCGACGCCGCCGGCTTCGTCGACTACCTGGCCGAGCTCTGCGAGCAGTTCCCGATCGTCTCCATCGAGGATGGCATGGACGAGTCCGACTGGGACGGCTGGAAGGCGCTGACCGAGCGGCTGGGCGACAAGGTCCAGCTGGTGGGCGATGACCTCTTCGTCACCAACACCCGGATCCTGAAGCGCGGCATCGACGAGCAGATCGGCAACTCCATCCTGATCAAGTTCAACCAGATCGGCTCGCTCTCCGAGACCCTGGAGGCGATCCGCATGGCCCAGGATGCCGGTTTCACTGCGGTGATCTCCCATCGCTCCGGCGAGACCGAGGACACCACCATCGCCGACCTCGCCGTGGGCACCTGCGCTGGCCAGATCAAGACCGGCTCGCTGAGCCGCTCGGACCGCGTCGCCAAGTACAACCGCCTGCTGGTCATCGAGCAGGAGCTGGACGGCGAGGTGGACTATCCGGGCCGCGCCGCGATCAAGGGGCAGTAAGCGAACAGCGTTGCCTTTTGCGTGACCTGCTGTAGGAGATCGCCTACAGGGAGGCGAAGAGATCCGCCATTCCTGCGTCGGACAGGCCCGACCCCTCACGGGGTCGGGCCTTTTTATTTGATTGATTTTAAAGGGGTCTGGTTTCCCCTGCGGAGAAGGGGCGGTCCGGGATGACCGTCGTCGGCGCTCCCCGGGCGGGGTTGTGCTGCAATGCGGCTATGCCACACTGCACTCGGGATGTGGAAGAGCGGGGATGCTCTTCCGGCAGGATGCAACGGGATGCGACAAGTGATGCGCTCGGTGCGGCAGGAGGCCGCTCCCGGGCAGGGAAGGCATCACGGGAGTCGGGCGGAGGGAGCCGCCCGAGGACTGGCTGGGAGCGGGCGGCCTGCGGGCCGCCTTTTTTGCCGAGTGTTCTCCTTCTTCGCTCAGGGCAGAGACGACGACGCCGGATGTCATGCGACATCCGGCGTCGTCGTGTGCGGCCGCGTCAGCGGCTCAGCGCTCGAGGAGTTCCAGCTTGCCCGGCTTGCCGTCCCACTCCTCGGCATCCTCCGGCGGATCCTTCTTCTCGCTGATGTTGGGCCACACCTCGGCCAGCTCGGCGTTGATCTCGATGAACGTCTCCTGGCCATCCGGCAGCTCATCCTCCGAGAAGATCGCCTCGGCGGGGCACTCCGGCTCGCACAGGGCGCAGTCGATGCACTCGTCGGGGTGGATCACCAGGAAGTTGGGGCCCTCGTAGAAGCAGTCCACCGGGCAGACCTCGACACAGTCGGTGTACTTGCACTTGATGCAGTTCTCGGTGACGACGAATGTCATGCCAGTCTCCCATTCTCTGGCCGTGGCAGGGCGCGGCCGGTAGTCGATGATGCCAAATGAGTTATAAGAAAAAACATTCTTATAATTTCAGGAATTTGATCGAGCCATTCTAGTCGCGGCGAGGGCAACCTCGCAAGCCGGGCTCGGCGCCATTGTCGGCCATTCACAGCGCCTCCTTCCAGCGGTAGAGCAGCTCCAGGGCCTGGCGGGGCGACAGGGCGTCGGGGTCCAGGCGGTCCAACTGCTCGACCAGCGGGTGGGGCGTGCTGGCGAAGAGGTCGGCCTGGCGGGGCGCCGCCGGGCGCTCTCCCTCGTTCGTCGTGGCGGCCGGCAGCCGGCTACCCTGGTCGATCTCCTGCTGCTCCAGGCTGGCGAGCTTCTCCCGGGCGCGGGCGATCACCCCCTGGGGGACGCCGGCGAGCTGGGCCACCTGCAGGCCGTAGCTCTGGTTGGCCGGGCCATCCTCCACCCGGTGCATGAAGACGATCCCGTCGCGGTGCTCCGCGGCGGTCAGGTGCACGTTGGCCACTCCCTCGGCCTGCTCGGCCAGTGCCGTCATCTCGAAGTAGTGGGTGGCGAACAGCGTGAAGGCGCGGGTGCGGGTCAGGTGCTCGGCGCTGGCCCAGGCCAGCGAGAGGCCATCGAAGGTGCTGGTGCCGCGGCCGATCTCGTCCATCAGCACCAGGCTTTCGTCGGTGGCGTTGTGCAGGATGCTGGCGGTCTCGGTCATCTCCACCATGAAGGTGGAGCGCCCGCCGGCCAGGTCGTCCGAGGAGCCGATGCGGGTGAAGATGCGATCCACCGGACCGATGACGGCCGAATCCGCCGGCACGAAGCTGCCGGTGTGGGCGAGCAGGGTGATCAGCGCGGCCTGGCGCATGTAGGTGGACTTGCCGCCCATGTTGGGGCCGGTGATCACCAGCATGCGGCGCGCGTCGTCCAGCACCAGGTCGTTGGGCACGAAGGGCGTCTCGGTGACCTGCTCGACTACCGGGTGACGGCCGCCGCGGATGTCGATCCCCGGTGACTCGGGCAGTGACGGGCGCACGAACTCCAGGGCCCGGGCGCGCTCGGCGAAGGCGCACAGCACGTCGAGGGCCGCCAGTGCCCGACCGGTGCCCTGCAGCGCGGCGAGCTCGGCGTTGAGGGTGTCGAGCAGGCCATCATAGAGCAGCTTCTCCCTGGCCAGGGCGCGGGACTTCGCCGAGAGGGCCTTGTCCTCGAACTCCTTGAGCTCGGGGATGATGAAGCGCTCGGCGTTCTTCAGGGTCTGGCGGCGCACGTAGTCGACGGGGGCGTCCCGGGCCTGGGCGCGGGGGATCTCGATGTAGTAGCCGTGAACCCGGTTGTAGCCCACCTTGAGGCCGGGCAGGCCGGTGCGCTCGCGCTCGCGGGTCTCCAGGCGGATCAGGTAGTCGCCGGCATGCTCGGCGAGCCCGCGGTGCTCGTCGAGCTCGGTGTCGAAGCCCTCGGCGATCACCCCGCCGTCGCGGATCACCACCGGCGGGTTCTCCACCAGGGCGCGGGTCAGGGTGTCGGCCAGCGTCGGGAAGGGGTGGATATGGTGGCGGAGCTCGTCCAGGGTGCTGCCCTCGCCGTAGGATTCGAGGGCGGCCTGGAGGTCGGGCAGGGCGATTAGTGCGTCGCGCAGGCGGGCCAGGTCGCGGGGTCGCGCGCTGTAGAGAGCCACCCGGGCCAGGATCCGCTCCACGTCGCCGATCGCCTTGAGCGAGTCGCGCAGGGGGGCAAAGCCCTCGTCGTCGAGGAGCATCGCCACCGCCGCCTGGCGGCCACCGACCTGGGCGCGGTCGCGCAGCGGGCGGTTGAGCCAGCGCTTGAGCAGCCGCGAGCCCATGGCCGTGGCGGTGGTGTCGAGCACGCTGGCGAGGGTGTTGTCGGCGCTGCCGCCGAGGTTGACGTCGATCTCCAGGTTGCGACGGCTGGCGGCATCGATCACCACGGCGTCGTCGCGGCTCTCCACGCCGATGGCGGTGACATGGGGCAGGGCCGTGCGCTGGGTGTCCCGGGCATAGTCGACCAGCACCCCGGCGGCGATGATCGCGGCCTCCAGGTGGGCGCAGCCGAAGCCGCGCAGGTCCTGGACCTGGAACTGGTCGCACAGGGTGCGGGTCGCGCTCTCGAGGTCGAACAGCCAGTCGCTCTGGCGACGCAGGCCGCGACGCCCCTCCAGGGCGGCCGGCAGGGCCAGACTTTCGGCGACCAGCAGCTCGGCGGGGTCGAGGCGCTGGAGTTCGGCGAGCATCTCGCCCTCGCCCTCGACCTCCAGCACGTTGAAGCGGCCACTGGAGAGCTCCAGCCAGGCCAGCCCCCAGCGCTCGCCGAGGGGGGCCACCGCGACCAGCAGGTTGTCGCGGCGGGCATCCAGCAGCGCCTCGTCGTAGAGGGTGCCGGGGGTGACGATGCGCACCACGCGGCGCTCCACGGGGCCCTTGCTGGTGGCCGGGTCGCCGATCTGCTCGCAGATTGCCACCGACTCGCCGGCAGTGACCAGGCGAGCCAGGTAGCCCTCGGCGCTGTGGTAGGGGACCCCGGCCATGGGAATCGGCTTGCCGGCGGACTGGCCGCGCTGGGTCAGGGTGATGTCGAGCAGGGCGGCGGCACGCCGGGCATCGTCGAAGAACAGCTCGTAGAAGTCGCCCATGCGATAGAAGAGCAGCACGTCGGGGTGCTCGTGCTTGATCTTCAGGTACTGGCTCATCATCGGCGTATGGTTGGGCTGTGCGCTGGAGGCCATGTCGCTCATGGTTTCTCGGGCGGTCCTTGAAATTCGTGGGGCATCAGGGGGAAAGCGTTACGGTTTCGGCCGAATCTGGACATTGCTTGTGCACCAGAGGACAGCTTCACGTGGCTGCGGGCTGGGAGGGCGTCCATACACTCTATCCATGCGGCAAGGTTATCACGGTTGGTACATACACTCATCGGTAGTGGCCAGGCGTGGACCAAACGTGGTTAGCTCAGGTGCTCGGGGCTAGGCTTGGTGCTACACTGATTGAACATCCTTGCGTACGGAGTTGATGTAGACTCTAAATGACTGACGGGAGCATCGGTCCTACGCTTCATGTTGTTGCAGGTGTGTGTGTGTGTACGTATAATCCGCCACCCTGAACGGCGTGAGTGATGCCCACCTGCTACTGTTGGGGCATGACGTGTCTCAGGCAAAGCCATCCTCACGGAAGGAGGCGCACAATGATCGCAGAAATTAAGAAATCACCTATTGCTCAAGTGGTTACGCTCGCAATGAGCCTGTCCAGCGTGTCTGCAGGTGTGATGGCCTATGCTGGCCCGCCGAAGATGTATCACGCAGGTAGAGTGGCGCTTGAGCAGCCGTGTGCTTCCAGTGCCGAAGATGTTCAGACCGAGATCGATCGCTTCAAGGGCGAGGCCATCAAGCTCACTGACACTTTGCGCGCTCTGTGTTTGCAGCTGATGGAGTCTGAGGACCCTTATCACGCAGGCTATGAGACGCTTGAATCTATTGCTGACAACCTGAGGGCGATGGAGAGTGATTTCCGCAGTCGACCAGCCAGCGGGGGCCAGGGAGAATTCCAGAAGCTGCTCGTTGAGTCGGGGTTAATGAGGGCGCTAGCGAAGGCTAGGTCGCAAGCAGCGACTGCTGCTATGCTTGCCAAGCAGAAAGAGGTCGTGCCAGAAACCTTTGATGGCCATGTAAGCGGCGAGGCCTTCAGGAGCTTGGCATCTGCCTCTCATCGGATTGAGATGCGTGCGAACTAATGGATGTCAGATTCCAAAGTAAACGTTGAGATTCACCCCGCGACCCAGCAGTACTTTGAGGCCTGTGAAGAAGACTTCCCGGGCCTCATTGATGCTTTGATCCAAGATTTTCGTATCTACATAGCCTCGGATCGCGAAGTCCTTCCTCTTACCTTCGGGTGTGATGTTCCTTACATCCATCCGCACGCAGCATATGAGGCTGGGCTTATGCATATCCACATCTGCCTACCCCCTCATACCTTTCCCGAGAAGGTCCCGCAAGCTGATCGAAAATGCCGGTTTGAAGAACCTGAGCGTGATGCAGCTCTCGTCTACGTGCAGGGAGAGCTGTTTGAAAATGAGTATCGAATCCTGGCGGTTCTTTACCCAGACGCTCATACCAAGGGCCGAGACGGCAAGACGATCCCCTACCTCGCAAGGGTAGCCCGCGAGTTTAGGGATGCAAATTAAGGGTTTGGAGCTCTTCTAGGCCTGGTGTTAAGTCCAGTAGCCCGATCTTTTTCATTTCTTTCCGGACGCGCTCTGCTTCAATTTGGCTTTCGCTGTCGACCCGCCGGGTGTAGTCCTTGACCAGTATCAAGCAGTCCTTGTGCCCCATGTGCTTGGCGATGAAGGGTAACCGGCTGCTGAACACACCTTCCGCGGAAGGCCTCGGCCGGCGACATTAGGTGCCCACGTAACAATAGATGGGCACCTATTCATGACGTCCCCAAACACCGAACGTGAGATCCGTCGCCGCCGTCGCTACGCCCCGTCGTTCAAGGCCAAGATCGTCGCGGCCTGCCTGCAGGGCGATACCTCCATTGCCCAGGTCGCCCTGCAGCATGGGCTCAATACCAACCTCGTCCAGACCTGGATTCGCAAGGCCAAGCGTCAGAGCCAGCTCCCGGCCGTGCCGGACTTCGTGCCACTGCCGGTGCCGCCAGCAGCGGCCGACCTGCCAATGCCGCCCTCCACCGCCGGCGAGATCTGCATCGAGCTGCCCTCATCACGGGGCACGATCACCGTGCGTTGGCCGGTCGCCGAGGCAGCCCAGTGTGCCCACTGGCTGAAGGGGCTGCTGGGATGATCCGCATCGACGAGATCTGGCTGGCCACCGAGCCGCTGGACATGCGCGCCGGCCCGGAGTCCGCACTGGCTCGGGTGGTGACGGTGTTCGGCGCGGCGCGCCCGCACTGTGCCTACCTGTTCGCCAATCGTCGCGGCAACCGTATGAAGGTGCTGGTGCACGATGGCCTGGGCGTCTGGCTGTGCGCCCGGCGCCTGAACCAGGGCAAGTTCCACTGGGCCGGTAACGGGCACGGCAAGCGCGTCGAGCTCTGCCCCGAGCAGGTGACGGCGCTGGTGCAAGACTTGCCCTGGCAGCGCCTCGGCGCCGACGGGATTATCTCGGTCGTATGATGCGCGGCACAGACGTGGCGGCCCGGCTATTCGCGGATGCGCTAATCCCGCTTTCCTCTGGCAGCTGGCATAATCGCCAGATGAACGCCCCATCCGACCTGTCCCAGCTCTCTCCCGATCAGCTCCGCCACCTGGCGGCAATGCTGATGTCACAGGTCGAGCAGCAGGAACAGGCACTGGCGCAGAGCCAGAAGACGCTGCGTCACACCGAGCAGGTCAACCAGAAGCTGACCTATGAACTGGCGCTGCTCAAGCGTCACGCCTTCGGCAAGCGCAGCGAGCAGCTCAACGTCCTGCAGATCAGCCTGCTGGAGGAGGTGGTGGATGCCGACATCGCCGCCATCGAGACCGAACTGGAAGACCTGAATCTCACCCCCGCCGTGCCGGCGGAAAAGAAGGCCCCCAAGCGGGCCCCGTTACCCAAGGATCTGCTGCGCATCGAGATTCGCCATGACCCGCAGAGCGAGCACTGCGGCTGCGGTTGCCAGCTGCGGCGGATCGGCGAGGAGGTCAGCGAGAAGCTCGACTACACGCCGGGCGTGTTCCACGTCGAGCGCCATATCCGCGGCAAGTGGGTCTGCGACCAGTGTGAGACGCTGACCCAGGCGCCGATGCCGGCGCAGATCATCGACAAGGGCATCCCCACCGCCGGCCTGCTGGCCCAGGTGCTGATCGCCAAGTATGCCGACCACTTGCCGCTCTATCGGCAGGAGCAGATCTTCGCCCGCGCCGGCGTGGCGATCCCGCGCTCCACCCTGGCCGAGTGGGTCGGCATCTGTGGCGTGCGGCTCCAGCCGCTGATCGATGCCTTGCGTGACCTGCTGCTCAGCGAGCCGGTGCTGCATGCCGACGAGACCCCGGTGCCGATGTTGGCCCCGGGCAAGAAGAGAACCCACCGCGCCTATCTCTGGGCCTACGCCACCACGCCCTACGCCGGATTGAAGGCGGTGGTCTACGACTTCAGTGAGACGCGTGGCGGCCAGCATGCCCGCGACTTCCTCGGCGAGTGGCGGGGCAAGCTGGTCTGCGACGACTACAGCGGCTACAAGCAGAGTTTCGCCAACGGCGTCACCGAGATCGGCTGCATGGCTCATGCGCGACGCAAGTTCGTCGACCTGCACGTGGCCGGCAAGAGCCAGATCGCCGGGTAGGCCATCGAACTGATCGGCCAGCTTTACCAGGTGGAGCGAGAAGCCCAGTCACTCAGCGCTGAAGAACGCCAACGACTCCGCGAGACACGAGCGAGGCCCATCGCCGACGCGCTGCACCGCTGGATGCTGGCTCACCGAGAGAAGGTGCCGAACGGCTCGGCGACGGCGAAAGCGCTGGATTACAGCCTGAAGCGTTGGGCGGCGCTGACGCGCTACCTCGACGACGGCGGGTTGCCGATTGACAATAACCGGGTCGAGAACCTGATCCGTCCCTGGGCGCTGGGCCGCAGCAACTGGCTGTTCGCCGGGTCACTGCGCAGTGGCCAGCGCGCTGCCACCATCATGAGCCTGATTCAGTGCGCCAAGCTGAACGGCCACGAGCCCTACGCCTACCTGAAGGACGTGCTGGAACGGTTGCCGACCCACAAGGCCAGCCAGCTCCACGAACTCCTGCCGCAGAACTGGCAACAACCCGCCTGATCATGCGCCGGCGGTGATGCCCGGACGCTTACGATGAAGGCAAGGCTGCCATGGGTTGTTAGGGGGTAGCACGCGAAGGTATGGCGGGTCGCTGGGGCCACCGGTGGCGGGCGCAGGTCCACTTCATCAGCTTGGTCACCTTGGTGTGCCAACTGTCCTCAAAGGGTCATAGAGCTGTCGGGAGGTCTTCAGTGCGAGTGGCAGGAGCCAGCTGACTCCGTCGCGCCTCTCCTTGGTTAGGGCGCCTTAAGCTCGTAGCGGCGGGTTACGGGCCGGCGCAGGGTCAGGCATCCCCCGCTTGATCAGCTGCCGGAATTCCTCTTGGGTGAACAGGTCGGGCGCGGATCCGCTCGGTGGCGCCGGCCAGGTAGTGGTTCTCGGTGGCCCTGCCGGGTGGTCACGAACTCGCCGCGTATCAGTTGGCGCTCCATGGGGTATGCTGGGCACTGGCCTGTGACATCGGGTTCCTGCTCTGGCGGATGACGGATGGCTGGCGTCGAATGCGCCATGCATGTCGCTGGCAAAGCCGTTATTGTACGGAAAAGTCATCGCTCACGCGCGGCCGAGCTCGCCTCGGTCGGTGCGAAAGCCCAGGAGTCATGCCATGTCCCCCCGCGCCTCCCGCCTGGCCGACCCCGACCTCGTGGCCCTCGCCGAGCGGCTGGGCGAACTGTGCCGCGAGAAGGGCATCAAGGTCACCGCGGCCGAGTCCTGCACCGGGGGCGGGGTGGCCAGCGCCATCACCGCCGTGGCCGGCAGCTCGGACTGGTTCGAGACCGGCTACGTGACCTATTCCAACGGGGCCAAGACCCGGCTGCTGGGCGTGTCCGAGGCGCTGCTCGAGGCGCAAGGGGCGGTCAGCCGTGAGGTGGTTGAGGCCATGGTGCGTGGCGCCTGCCGCGACAGCGGCGCCGGGCTCGGCGTGGCGATCAGCGGGGTGGCCGGCCCCGGCGGGGGCAGTGCCGACAAGCCGGTAGGAACCGTCTGGCTGGCCTGGGGCGATGCCGAACGGGTCGAGGCGGCGTGCCACCACTACGCCGGCGACCGGGCGGCCGTGCGTGAGCAGGCCGTGCGCGAGGCGCTGGTGGGGCTGGTGCGGCGCCTGGAGCAGCCTTGAGCGCCTGTAGACACCAAGGGGTGCCGGGTCAGCCCCGAGCCGTGCAGGCTATCTGTAATCGTCCTGCGACAATAGCCCTTCCAGCAGCGAATCGGCACTGGCCGCGCAGGCGATTTTTCGCCATACTACTGTGCAGTCATACAGTATTTCAGAGACCCCAGATTCAGGAGGCCCGTGATGGCTCAGGATGACAACCGTTCCAAGGCGCTGGACGCCGCCCTTTCCCAGATCGACCGCCAGTTCGGCAAGGGCACCGTGATGCGCCTGGGCGACGCCCCGCGCGTGGTGATGCCCTCGGTCTCCACCGGCTCGCTGGGCCTGGACATCGCCCTGGGGATCGGCGGCCTGCCGTTGGGCCGGGTAGTCGAGATCTTCGGCCCCGAATCCTCGGGCAAGACCACCCTGACCCTGTCGGTGATCGCCCAGGCCCAGAAGCAGGGCAAGACCTGCGCCTTCATCGATGCCGAGCATGCCCTGGACCCGAGCTATGCCGAGAAGCTCGGCGTCAACCTCGATGACCTGCTGGTCTCCCAGCCGGATACCGGCGAGCAGGCCCTCGAGATCTGCGACATGCTGGTGCGCTCCGGCGGCGTCGACGTGATCATCATCGACTCGGTGGCGGCGCTGACCCCGCGGGCCGAGATCGAGGGCGAGATGGGCGACTCCCACGTCGGCCTCCAGGCGCGCCTGATGTCCCAGGCCCTGCGCAAGATCACCGGCAACATCAAGAACGCCAACTGCATGGTGGTCTTCATCAACCAGATCCGCATGAAGATCGGCGTGATGTTCGGCAGCCCCGAGACCACCACCGGCGGCAATGCGCTCAAGTTCTACTCCAGCGTGCGCCTGGACATCCGCCGCACCGGCTCGGTCAAGCAGGGCGACGAGGTCACCGGCAACGAGACCCGGGTCAAGGTGGTCAAGAACAAGGTCGCGCCGCCGTTCCGCCAGGCGGAGTTCCAGATCCTCTACGGCAAGGGTATCTACCATGCCGGGGAGGTGGTCGACCTGGGCGTGCAGTGCAAGCTGATCGACAAGGCGGGGGCCTGGTACAGCTATCAGGGCAACAAGATCGGCCAGGGCAAGGCCAACGCCGCCCAGTTCCTCGAGGACAACCCGGCGGTGATGGAGGAGATCGAGAGCCAGATCCGCGCCCAGCTGCTCGCGCCGGTGGAGCCCAGGAAGGAGGAGACCGTCGACGAGGCGGTCACCGCCGAGGCCGGCCGCGACGACGACCAAGCATAAGCCATGCTGGGGCAGCCCTCTGGCGGCGAGTCATCGCCCCGTGAGGATGCCATCCGCCTGCTGGCCCGGCGCGAGCATTCGCGCCGGGAGCTGGCCGAGCGCCTGGCGGCCAAGGGCCACGCGCCCGATCGCATTGCCGAGTGCCTGGACGACCTGGCCGAGCAGGGGCTGCAGTCTGACGACCGCTTCGCCGAGAGCTTCCTGCGTTCACGCATCCTGCGGGGCCAGGGGCCGCTGAAGATACGCGTCGAACTCGAGCGACGCGGCCTCGATCGGGAGGCGATCCATCACGCCTTCGAGGAGGCCGAGCAGGCCGGCGAGGGCGACTGGTTCGCCCTGGCCGGCGAGGCGCTCGCGCGGCGCTTTACGGGGCCCGGCGAGTCGCCTCGCGAGCGCGCCCGCCGCGAGCGCTTCCTGGCTGGGCGCGGCTTCGACTTCGACCAGGTGCGCCACGCCCTGGAGCACGCCTGGGATTCGGCGCCAGATCAGTAGTCCTCCAGGCCCGCCCCGAGTGGTGCCGGCGCCCCTTCAGTCCCTTGACAACTGCGCTATAATGGCTCCCTTTGCGAACGCCCCGGGTGGCATCCCGCGGCACTGCGATGCGCCTGGACATGGCGCGTCGTGGTGCCCGTCTCGAGCCAGCGTCGCCCGCCGGGTCACCCCGTTCATCGCCACGGATACCCCATGAAAAGCGCAGACATCAGACAGGCCTTTCTGAGTTACTTCGAGGCGCACGGCCACACCGTCGTGCCCTCCAGCTCACTGGTTCCCGGCAACGACCCGACCCTGCTGTTCACCAATGCCGGCATGGTGCCGTTCAAGGACGTCTTCCTGGGTCGTGACCCCCGCCCCTACGTGCGTGCGGCCTCGTCCCAGCGCTGCGTGCGCGCCGGCGGCAAGCACAACGACCTCGACAACGTCGGCTATACCGCCCGCCACCACACCTTCTTCGAGATGCTGGGCAACTTCAGCTTCGGCGACTACTTCAAGCGCGATGCCATCCGCTTCGCCTGGGAGTTCCTTACCGAGACCCTGGGCCTGCCGAAGGAGAAGCTGTGGGTCACCGTGCACGTCAGCGACGACGAGGCCGAGCGCATCTGGAAGGAGGAGATGGGCATCGACCCCGAGCGTTTCTCCAGGCTCGACGAGGACAACTTCTGGCAGATGGGCGACACCGGCCCCTGCGGGCCGAGCTCCGAGATCTTCTTCGATCACGGCCCCGAGGTGTGGGGTGGTCCGCCCGGCAGCCCCGAGGAGGACGGCGACCGCTACATCGAGATCTGGAACCTGGTGTTCATGCAGTTCGACCGCGACGCGGCCGGCACCCTCAATCCGCTGCCCAAGCCCTCCATCGATACCGGCATGGGCCTGGAACGTATCGCCGCGGTGATGCAGGGCGTGCACTCCAACTACGAGATTGACCTCTTCCAGAACCTGCTCGAGGCGGCGGCGCGCCATACCGGCCATGCCGATACCCGCGCGCCCTCGCTGCGGGTGATCGCCGACCATATCCGCTCCTGCGCCTTCCTGGTCGCCGACGGCGTGCTGCCCTCCAACGAGGGGCGCGGCTACGTGCTGCGCCGGATCATCCGTCGCGCCATCCGCCACGGCCACAAGCTGGGCGCCCAGGGCAACTTCTTCCACAGGCTGGTGGGGGCGCTGGACGCCGAGATGGGCGACGCCTATCCCGAGCTGCGCGAGGCGCGCCACCAGATCGAGCGCGTGCTGCTCAAGGAGGAGGAGCAGTTCGCCCGCACCCTGGAGCACGGCATGGGCCTGCTCGAGGAGGCCCTGGCCGGCCTCGACGGCGAGGTGCTGCCCGGCGAGACGGTGTTCAAGCTCTACGACACCTACGGCTTCCCCTATGACCTGACCGCCGACGTCTGTCGCGAGCGAGGCGTCACCCTCGACGAGGTCGGCTTCGAGCGCGCGCTCGAGGCCCAGCGCGAGCGCGCCCGGGCGGCGAGCCAGTTCGGTGCCGACTACGGCGCCGCCCTGGAGCTGGAAGGCGAGACCGACTTCACCGGCTACGAGCGCCTCGAGGACCGTGCCACCGTCACCGCCCTGGTGGATCGAGAGGGCAATCCCCTGGCGCGGCTCGAGCCGGAGCAGCGTGGCGTGGTGGTGCTGGACCGCACCCCCTTCTATGGCGAGTCCGGCGGCCAGGTGGGCGATACCGGCTACCTGGAGCTGGAAGGAGGCCGCTTCCTGGTCACCGACACCCAGAAGCAGGGCGGTCATCACCTGCATCATGGTGTGCTGCTCGAGGGGTCGCTTGCGGTGGGTGCCGCGGTCCACCCGCGGGTCGACGCCAGCCTGCGCGCGGCCACGGTGCGCAACCACTCCGCGACCCACCTGATGCACAAGGCGCTGCGCCTGGTGCTCGGCGACCACGTGGCGCAGAAGGGCTCGCTGGTCACCCCCGAGCGGCTACGCTTCGACTTCAGCCACTTCGAGCCCATGACTCCGGAGCAGCTGGCCGAGGTGGAGCGTCTGGTCAACGAGCAGATACTGGCCAATGCCCCGACCCGCATCGAGCAGATGACCCTCGACGAGGCCAAGGCAAAGGGCGCCGCGGCGCTCTTCGAGGCCAAGTACGCCGACAGCGTGCGGGTGCTGACCATCGGCGCCGACGACTTCTCCATCGAGCTGTGCGGCGGCACCCACGTGGCGCGCAGCGGCGACATCGGCTGCTTCCATATCGTCAGCGAGGCAGGCATCGCCTCGGGCGTGCGCCGCATCGAGGCGATCACCGGCGAGGGGGCGCTGGCCTGGTTCCGTGAGCAGGAGGCGCGCCTCAATCGCATCGGCGAGCGCCTCAAGGCCAAGCCGGAGCAGGCCGAGGAGCGCGTCGAGTCGCTGCTCGAACGCAACCGCACCCTGGAGAAGGAGCTCGAGCGCCTCAAGGCGAAGCTGGCCAGCGCCGCCGGCAACGACATGGCCAACGAGGCCCGCGAGGTCAAGGGGGTCAAGGTGCTGGCCAGGCGCCTCGAGGGCGTGGCCGGCAAGGAGCTGCGCGGCATGCTCGACCAGCTCAAGAACAAGCTCGGCTCCGGCATCGTGGTGCTGGGCGTGGCCGACGCCGAGGCCGGCAAGGTCAGCCTGATCGCCGGCGTCACCGACGACCTGACCGGCCGGGTCAAGGCCGGCGAGCTGGTCAACCACGTGGCGGCCCAGGTCGGCGGCAAGGGCGGCGGCCGGCCCAACATGGCCCAGGCCGGCGGTAGCGATGTCACGGCGCTGCCCGGAGCGCTCGACAGCGTGCCGGCCTGGGTCGAGGCGCGGCTCCAGTAGGGCTAGCAGGGCCGGCGGCAGCGATGCCCCGGCCCTCGTCATCTTCACTCACCTTTCACTCATCCGAGGGCGATTCGCACTCGACGCACGAGGGAAATCGGCATATGGCACTATACGTACAGAAATTCGGCGGCACCTCGGTGGGCTCCGTGGAGCGCATCAAGGCCGTGGCCGAGAAGGTCAAGGGCTTTCGCGACAACGGCCACCAGGTCGTCGTCGTGGTCTCCGCCATGAGCGGCGAGACCAATCGCCTGATCGGCATGGCCAACGAGATCAACGACGAGCCGACGCCGCGCGAGATGGACATGCTGGTCTCCACCGGCGAGCAGGTGACCATTTCACTGCTGGCCATGGCGCTGCACAAGATCGGCGTGCCAGCCACCTCCTACACCGGCTCCCAGGTGGGCATCCAGACCGACAGTGCCCACACCAAGGCGCGTATCCAGCGCATCGAGACCGATGAGCTGCAGGCCGACCTGGACGACGGCCAGGTGGTGGTGGTCGCCGGTTTCCAGGGCGTCGACGAGGAGGGCAACATCACCACCCTCGGCCGCGGCGGCTCCGATACCACCGGCGTGGCGCTGGCCGCGGCGCTGAAGGCGGACGAGTGCCAGATCTATACCGACGTCGATGGCGTCTACACCACCGACCCGCGGGTCTGTTCCAGGGCCCAGCGCCTCGACACCATCACCGTCGAGGAGATGCTGGAGCTGGCGAGCCTGGGCTCCAAGGTGCTGCAGATTCGCGCCGTCGAGTTCGCCGGCAAGTACAATGTCCCGCTGCGCGTGCTGTCCAGCTTCGAGGATGGCCCCGGCACCCTGATCGTTGCAGACTCCGACCAAGACGAGGATTCCATGGAAGAACCGCTGATCTCCGGCATCGCCTTCACCGCCAACGAAGCCAAGCTGACCCTGCTCAACACCCCCGACGTGCCGGGCGTCGCCTCGCGGATCCTGGGGCCGATCGCCGATGCCAACATCGAGGTCGACATGATCGTCCAGAACGTGGCGCCGGCCGGTGACTACACCGACTTCACCTTCACGGTGGCCAAGGGCGACTACAAGCAGACCATGAAGATCCTCCAGGAGCAGGTCATCCCCGACCTGGGCGGCGGCGAGCTGCGCGGCGACGACAACATCGCCAAGGTCTCGCTGGTCGGCGTGGGCATGCGCTCCCATGCCGGGGTCGCCTCCAAGTTCTTCCGCGTGCTGGCCGACGAGAACATCAACATCCGCATGGTCTCCACTTCCGAGATCAAGATCTCCGTGGTGATCGACGAGAAGCACATGGAACTGGCGGTCAAGGCGCTGCACAAGGCCTTCGGCCTCGACAAGAGTGATATCGAGGCAGAATAGGGCTCCCTCGGGGCGGCGACACCTTCTACGCTTGTAGGGAAGGCCGCGACACCCGTGCCACAGGGCTTCCTTTCAACGTGGCGCGGGCGTCTCATGGGTCGGCGCCATTGGTCAGGGACGACGACATGTCGCACAATGTAACTTCGTCGTCCCTGCCGGCGAGCATCCCGTAGCCAGAAGTCTGAGAAGGAGATCAGTCATGCTCATCCTGACCCGCCGCGTCGGCGAAACCCTGATGATCGGTGATGACATCACCGTGACCGTCCTTGGCGTCAAGGGCAATCAGGTCCGCATCGGCGTCAATGCCCCCAAGGATGTCGCCGTGCATCGCGAGGAGATCTACCAGCGCATCCAGCGCGAGAAGGCCGATTCCGGCCTCGAGAGCGATGACTAGCATGTGGTCGGTGGTCGAGTAAGGGAGCGCCATCCCGTGGCCATGGCGAAAAATCGCCCGGGTCGCTGGACAATGGCCTTCTAAAACGGTAGGATACGCACCGTGTCGATGAGGGAGAGGTGGCCGAGTGGCTGAAGGCGCTCCCCTGCTAAGGGAGTAAGGGGTTTATAGCCTCTTCGAGGGTTCGAATCCCTCCCTCTCCGCCATTGTCGTCACGCGAAGGTCAAGCGCCCGTAGCTCAGCTGGATAGAGTACCTGACTACGAATCAGGTGGTCGGAGGTTCGAATCCTCCCGGGCGCGCCACCTTCACATCGGGTATGGTCGGCGGTGTCCCCTCCGGTTTTCCCTGCAATGACTCTGCTTGTTGCCTTACGCGCCCGTAGCTCAGCTGGATAGAGTACCTGACTACGAATCAGGTGGTCGGAGGTTCGAATCCTCCCGGGCGCGCCAGATCTCGACCCGTCCTCCCTGCGAGGGCGGGTCTTCTGCTTTCCGGGCCCGCCATGTCCGAGGCCTTGTGTTCTGCTAGCCGGGTCGGCGCTTCTCGCGTGCCGGCCCTGCGATCGTTTGAGGCGCCGTCGTGATGCGACGAGCGCCTCTTTTTTGTGAGTGCCTGGCGCCTGCGGGTGACCCGCCGTCAGGCCGTCTCCGTGCGGTGGTCGGCGCGAACGGAGGAAGGGGGGCGGGTGGCGGTGGCAGGGGGCTCGAGGCCCGCCAGCAGCTCGTCCAGGTTGCGCAGGCGCTTCACGGCCTGGAAGCGACTGGCCGCCTCGGGGTCGCCCTGGCGCATATGATTGAGCCACTGCTTGATCAGGGCAGTGACGACACGCGCTGGAAGTGTGCTACGCTGCAATGCAGCAAAGTCGGCGAGGATCCGCGCCCGGGCCTGCCAGGGCGTATCGGGCAATCGTTCTCCCGTCGTCTGCCAGTGGCGAATGCGCCCTGCGAGCCAGGGGTCGGCCAGGGCGCCGCGGCCGAGCATCACGTCGCGACACCCGGAGAGGGTGCGGGCCTTCCAGTAGTCCTCCAGGGTCCAGATGTCGCCGTTGGCGACCACCGGGATGGAGAGGCGCTGGTGGATGCGGCCGATCCACTCCCAGTGGGCCGGCGGACGGTAGCCCTCGTCGCGGGTGCGGCCGTGGACCACGAGTCGCCGGGCGCCGGCCTCCTGGGTGGCCAGGGCGCAGGCCAGGGCCAGGCGGCGATCGGAGAAGCCCAGGCGGATCTTGGCCGTCACCGGGATCTCGTCGCCCACCGCCCGGGACACCGCCGACACGGCGGCGTGCACCCGTCGCGGGTCGCGCAGCAGCGAGGCGCCGCCGTCGTGGCGATTGACGAGCTTGGCCGGACAGCCGAAATTGAGATCCAGGGCGGTGGCGCCGAGGCGCAGGGCCTGGCGGGCATTGGCCGCGAGGGCCTCGGGGTCGGAGCCCAGCAGCTGCAGCTGCACGGGGACGCCGCTCGGCGTGGTGACGCCGGGGCGCGCCAGTTCCGGGCAGTGCCGGTGGAAGACGCGGGGCGGCAGGCGGGCGTCCACCACGCGCACGAACTCGGTCACCGCCCAGTCGAAACCGGGCGTGCGAGTCAGCAGGTCGCGGGTCACCGCATCGATGACCCCTTCCATGGGTGCTAGGCCGATTCGCCCGTTATGTAGTAAATTAACAACGCTGACTTCCACCATGGCGCCATTGCAATCTGTCGGGGATGTGGCAGGTTATAGCATCCTAAAAAATGCGCAAGCCGGGTTTTCTCGTGAGATCGAGGCCAAGTCCGCGCAAGAAACAGGAGAATTCGCATGCAGGACACGCAGCTGCTCAACGAGGGGCTCGCCCTGATGGCCCTCGGCATGGGGTTTGTCTTTGTTTTTCTTACCGTGCTGGTGATCGTCACCACCCTGATGTCCAAGGCCGTTGGTCGCTTCTTCCCCGAGCCGCCCGCTCCTGCCGCGACCGGCAACCGCCGCCCGCCGGCGCCTCGCCAGGACGATGACGTGATGGTCGCCATCACCGCCGCGGTGCATCGCTATCGCCGCCGCCACCGCCGCTGAGTCGACTGCTCCCCCCTTTCCCCTTCCATCCATAACGACAAGGTCACGACCATGACTGACAAGACACGCCCGCTTGGCATCACCGATGTCGTCCTGCGCGATGCCCACCAGTCGCTGTTCGCCACCCGCATGCGCCTCGACGACATGTTGCCCATCGCCGAGAAGCTCGACCGCGTCGGCTTCTGGTCGCTGGAGTCCTGGGGTGGGGCCACCTTCGACGCCTGTATCCGCTACCTCGGCGAGGATCCGTGGGAGCGGATACGGGCGTTGAAGGCCGCCATGCCCAACACCCCCCAGCAGATGCTGCTGCGCGGCCAGAACCTCCTTGGTTACCGCCACTACGCCGATGACGTGGTGGACCGCTTCGTCGAGCGGGCGAAGACCAACGGCGTCGACGTCTTCCGCGTCTTCGATGCCATGAACGACCCGCGCAACCTGGAGCGGGCCATCCAGGCGGTCCGCAAGGTCGAGGGCCACGCCCAGGGCACGCTCTCCTATACCGTGAGCCCGGTGCACACCCTGGACGGCTGGGTCGAACTCGGCAAGACCATCGCCGCCATGGGCGCCGACTCCCTGGCGATCAAGGACATGGCCGGCCTGCTCAAGCCCTACGACGCCTACGAGCTGGTCACCAAGCTCAAGGCCGCCGTGGACATCCCCATCCACATGCAGTGCCACGCCACCACCGGCATGTCCACCGCCACCGCCCTCAAGGCCGCCGAGGCGGGCATCGACAACGTCGATACCGCCATCTCCTCGATGTCCATGACCTATGGCCACAGCCCCACCGAGTCGGTGGTGGCCATCCTGGCGGGCACCGAGCGCGACACCGGCCTCGACCTCGAGCTGCTCGAGGAGATCGCCGCCTACTTCCGCGAGGTGCGCAAGAAATACGCTGCCTTCGAGGGCTCGCTGAAGGGCATCGACTCGCGCATCCTGATCGCCCAGGTGCCGGGCGGCATGCTCACCAACATGGAAGGCCAGCTCAAGGAGCAGGGCGCCGGCGACAAGCTCGACGACGTGCTCAAGGAGATCCCGCGGGTGCGCGAGGACCTGGGCTTCATCCCGCTGGTCACCCCGACCTCGCAGATCGTCGGCACCCAGGCGGTGATGAACGTGATGATGGGGGAGCGCTACAAGTCGATCTCCAAGGAGGTCCAGGCGCTGCTCAAGGGTGAGTACGGCGCAGCCCCGGCGCCGTTCAACAAGGAGCTGCAGGCGCGCGTGCTGGAGGGGGGCGAGCCGATCACCTGCCGTCCGGCCGACCGGCTCGACCCGGAGATGGAGCGGCTGACCGCCGAGCTCCAGGAGAAGGCCAAGGCCGAGGGCATCCGCCTGGCCGAGGGCGAGCGCGAGATCGACGACGTGCTCACCTATGCGCTCTTCCCGCAGATCGGCCTGAAGTTCCTCAAGAACCGCGACAACCCCGACGCCTTCGAGCCGGCGCCCCAGGCCCCCGGGAAGGAGACCCCCGACGCCAGCCTGCCGGTCTCTTCACAGAAGGGCGGGGCCGAGGCCAAGGCGCCTGCCGTCAGCGGCGGCGCACCGGCCGGCCCCGAGATCTACACCGTCAAGGTCAACGGCAAGCAGTATGTGGTCGAGGTCGCCGAGGGTGGCGAGGTCGGCGCCGTCCAGGAGCAGGCCACCCCCGCTCAGCCCGAGGCCGCGCCGGCCCCGAGCGGCGAAGCGTCGCCCGGCGAGACGATCACCGCGCCGCTGGCCGGCAACATCTTCAAGGTCAACGTGCGCCCCGGTGACGCAGTCGAGGAGGGCGATGTGGTGATCATCCTCGAGGCCATGAAGATGGAGACCGAGGTGCGCGCCAGCGGTGCCGGCACCGTCTCCTCCGTCAATGTCAGCGAGGGCGACAGCGTCGCCGTCGGCGATGTCCTGATCGAGCTCTGAGGAAGGTCCCCATGACGGAGAAGATACTGACGCTCTGGTACGGCTCGGGGCTCTACAACCTGAGCCTCGGCCAGGCGGTCATGGTGCTGGTGGGGCTGGGACTGCTCTACCTGGCCATCGCCAAGAAGTTCGAGCCGCTGCTGCTGGTGCCGATCGGCTTCGGCGGCATCCTTGCCAACATCCCCGAGGCGGGCCTCGCCCTGTCCGCCGCCGAGCAGGCGGCGCACATGGCGCGGCCGGCCCTGCTCGAGCAGATGGCCGCGACGCTGCAGCTGGGCCTCGACCCGGCCGCCGGCGTCGAGGCCTGGCGCCACACCCTGTCCGAGGCCCTGCATGGCGACCTCTCGCCGGCGCTGCTGCGCTCCGCCAACGACGTGGCCATGGACGCCGGCTTCGCCCACGGCATGCTCTACCAGTTCTACAGCGTGGCGATCGCCTCGGGCATCGCGCCGCTGGTGATCTTCATGGGCGTGGGGGCGATGACCGACTTCGGGCCGCTGCTGGCCAATCCCCGTACCCTCTTCCTGGGCGCGGCGGCGCAGTTCGGCATCTTCGCCACCCTGCTCGGCGCGGTGGGCATGTCGGCCATGGGCTGGATGGACTTCTCGCTCAACCAGGCCGCCGCCATCGGCATCATCGGCGGCGCCGACGGCCCCACCTCGATCTATGTGTCGAGCATCCTGGCCCCGGAACTGCTGGGCGCCATCGCCGTGGCCTCCTACTCCTACATGGCGCTGGTGCCGCTGATCCAGCCGCCGATCATGAAGGCGCTGACCTCGAAGCGGGAACGCGAGATCGTCATGACCCAGCTGCGGCCGGTGTCGAAGCTCGAGAAGATCGTCTTTCCGCTCAGCCTGCTGATCCTGGTGGTGCTCTTCCTGCCGGATGCCGCGCCGCTGCTGGGGATGTTCTGCTTCGGCAACCTGATGCGCGAGTGCGGGGTGGTGGAGCGGCTCTCCGACACCGCCCAGAACGCGCTGATCAACATCGTGACCATCTTCCTCGGCCTCTCGGTGGGCTCCAAGCTGATGGCCGACCGTTTCCTGGCCCTGGAGACCTTGGGGATCCTGGCACTGGGCATGGTGGCCTTCGCCATCGGCACCGCCTGCGGGATCCTGATGGCCAAGCTGATGAATACGGTGAGCCGCATGCCGATCAACCCGCTGATCGGCTCGGCGGGGGTCTCGGCGGTGCCCATGGCGGCAAGGGTCTCCAACAAGGTGGGGCTGGAGTCCAATCCCCACAACTTCCTGCTGATGCACGCCATGGGGCCCAACGTGGCCGGGGTGATCGGCTCGGCGGTGGCCGCCGGGGTGATGATAAAGTACCTTGGGTGATCGGCAGGAGCCCGTGACTCGCAACGGCGCCTCAGGGCGCCGTTCGTCGTGCTGGCGGGCTCAATCTTCCAGCAATGCGAGCCGGCCCCGCAGGCGTGTCTCGAGGGCGCTCAGGTCGGCGGGGGCGTCGCTCGGCCAGCCCACCGTGAGCACCACCCCGTCGGCGCCGTAGTCGGCCTGCTCGACCGGGATCTCCTGCTCGGCCAGCCAGGCGCGGGCCCCGGCCTCGCCGGCGAAGTCTACCCTCAGGCGCAGCGGGGTGCGCTCGACCACCGTGCGGCGCGGCAGGGCCTCCAGGGCCTCGGCCACGGCGCGGGAGTAGGCGCGTGCCAGGCCGCCGGTGCCGAGCTTGGTGCCGCCGAAGTAGCGCGTGACCACGCAGCCCACCTGGC
>NZ_JAWSUJ010000061.1:0-25037 GCF_033549285.1 Halomonas sp. | reverse complement strand
CTCACGGTGGCGGCGAGAACACCGCCAATGCCGTATCGGTTCCTGAAGATGGCTGACTGTTATGCGTAATCAGGAAACCCTTTGCGTAGCTGTTGAATGCGTCGTTGCCATAGCTATTCGATGCGGTATCCAAGCTGCCCCCTCACGCACTTGCCGTGATGCCACTGGCATCACCTCGAGGATCTCCTCGGCATCGCCGCCCAAGTGATGCCACTGGCATCACCTCGAGGATCTCCTCGGCATCGCCGCCCAAGTGATGCCACTGGCATCACCCCAGAGGACTCCTCGGCACCGCTGCCCAGGTGATTCCAGTGGAATCACGTCGAGGGAGCGTCTCCTGGCTCCCCAGCGGAAGGCGGTGAGTCTCCTTTCGACTCGCCTTCGCCACTGGCCACCCGGGAATCCGCCGGCTTGGCAATCGGCGGTGCAAACTCGCTGCGCCGTTTGCCGGAGAGCACATCGTCAGGCAGTGCACCGAACTTCTCGATGGCATTTCGGGCCTTGGCATTGTTGGCGGCAAAGTCGTCCCTGGTGGCGCCGCTGAAGCCGGGGTACTTCTGGGTGCTCGCGCAAAGGCTGCGCAGGAGGTGACCACCCACCCGGACGTACTCCTCCATCTGTCGACGGCCAATCAGGGCAATATGGTGGGCGAGCATGACGCGCCTGACGAAGCGGTCGAAGTCGATCAGCAGGCGCAGGGCGAGCCAGCCGTGCTGGCCGCCGGTATAGACGGGAATCTTGAGGGGCTGCTGGTTGAGGTTCTCTTCCACGTCCAGCTCTGGCGGCAGCTGAGCCAGCAGGCCATCCAGCTCCTGGAGGCGCTGGTCCAGCTGAGTTCGCGTCTCGGCAAGCTTGGCATCCAGCTGCAGCAGCCAGTGATCCGCGTATGGGTCATCCTTGGCGGCGTTCTGCTTGATCGCGCCGCAGATCAGCAGGAACTGCCGCATACCGATTATCTGCGGACGTCCTGTCTCAACGCCTCGTCCCTTCCAGATCCGTGCGGCGTGGTGGGTATGAAGCGTCAGCTCGATCTTGCTGCGCAGTGCTCCCAAGCGATCAACGGCCATGTCGCGTTGCCCTCATGCTGATGTGTGTCCGCGGTACGGCAGGCACTGTCAATCAGTTGATGTGGGCAAGACAGGGGAATCGTTAATGGCCGCTGAGTGGGTTTTCCCCGCCTTATGGCCACAAACCCAGCGAGCGCAGACACTGCTCTCGGGCTGCTTGGGCTACCTCGGGCGAGGTGGTACTCGGCTCGGCACTCGGCGGCTCCGCTGTCTGGTAAGAGGACGGTGACACGCTTCGAGCTGCCGGCCGCTTGGTGGCAGGGGGAATCCCCTGTGGTGCCCTTCCCGCCCGACGCTCCGCCTGAGCCTGGGCATAGCCGGTCGCCACGAACTCGCCGCCGATGGCTCGCTTGATCAGCCCTCGCAGGAAGCCCTTGGGGTTTCGCACCGAGCCACCGCTCATGCGCCCTGCCGCTTCGTCGAGAATCGCCTGCTGGGTGTCTCCGGCCAGGTCCGCCATGAGGAGCTGAGTGGCCTGACGCTCGCTCTCATCCATCGCGAGACATGCCGGCCAGTGCAGGTTCACGGCTGGGTTACCTGTAGGTTTTACACAGTGTGAAGTACGTACTGTACGGGAAGAACTGCCCGAGTTTTCATCAAGAACTGCCTCGACAGCCCGGTAAGCCTTTGATTCCATACTTAGTTCTCTCTGGAAACCAGGGCAGTTCTCTCGGCTCACTCGGCCGGGTTCTCGCTGAGAACTCGGCTGCCTGCCCTGGTTTTTGCCCTGGTTCTTCTGCTCAATCGCGGCGGAGAACTGGGCAGCATCATGCCTGGCAGGCGACCGGCGCTGGGCCTGCCTGGACCGAGAGGCCATGGTATCGAGACGCGTCGGCAGCTCATGCAGGGCCCCGGCTTCCTGGAGCTCCTCGAGCACCATGGTAGCGACGGCCTTAACCACCTTGTTCTGATGATCCAGGCAACGACACACGTACTCCACGTAGTCTGCATCCAGCACCGAAGCTTCTGCGGGCGAGAGCGGCTCGTCGTGCAAGATATAGACGTTGCCGATAATGCGGCCGTTCTGCGCGTTGCGCGCCCGGTGACCGAGACTGACCCAGCGGGTCAGACGAAGCACAGCGATAACGCGGGCGACCGTGGCCCTCGACGCCTTCTGGCTCGGCGCCCCCCGCAGCAAGGGCTGCAGTTCGTCGTAGGTCGGCACCGCGGTGGTTCGGTCCGGATTGACCAGCATGCGCATCATCTGCCAGCCAAGCTTGTCGACGTGCCCGAGGCGCGGATCCAGCAGCAGAGACCGCGGCACGGTCTCATGGGGGTTCCCGAAAAACAGCAGTCCATCAAGGCCCGAGTGTGCGGCCTCGCCGTTCTCAACGGCAGGCGCCGGGGGGTCACCCCGGCGCTGGGTCATCTCGGAAGCCGCCTGGCCAATCAAGCGATCCAGCCCCTGCCGCGTAGCATCGCGCAGCTGCACCATCACCGCTCTCCTTCAGGTGACGCCCACTCTTCGGCCGGTGGCGCCGTGCGCGGCTGGCCGGGGTCGACCCACTGCTTGACCAGGTGCCACACCACCGCCAACGGAATGTCGGTTTCCTCGGCGAGGGTAACCATGCCCTGCAGGTCGTCGGTTGCCTTGGGGTCCAGGGCGATATGCTGCCAGCGCTCCCAGGCATCATGCTCTGCCTGCTCCGACGGCATCGCCAGCCGCCCCTGGCGCGGTGCAATGCCCAGCAGCTGACGGCGCGTCGAGCAGTCGTTGCCGGTCAGGCCGAAGAACGCTCCCATCATGCTGACGCTAGCCCCCAACCTCAGGCAGCGATCGATCAGGGTCTCGCGATCCTGGTCACGATCGATGCGCGCCAGAACGCCGCGTAGTGCGGCGTGATCCACCGAGAAACGCGCTACCACCGGCCCTGCACAGGCCAGCGAGTCGATATCGCTCGCTCTCAGCCGCCGCAGGGTACGCAGCTCATCCTCACTGAAGCCGAGGGCCAGCGCACGGCGCATGTTGCCCTCACGAAGAAACCCCATGACCTGGCTGAGCAGCGCCTGATTCAGGTTGGCGGAAGAAGAGCTCATGACTGGGCCTCCTGTTGTCCCTGCAGGTGTTCACGAAGGCGGCGAATCAGCCGCACCAGACGGAAAAAACGAAGCAGTACCGCATCGTCCCAGGCACTCTCAGTGCCCTCTTCCCGATGGGTGCCCAGCAGCGCTCCCCACAGGGTGGCATCGGCGGGGTACTCGGGATTGAGCTCGCCGCGCAGGCTGGCCAGCGCCTGCCAGGCGAAGCGGGCACGGCGGTCGGACGCCTCGGGCAGCGGGTTGAGGTCGAAACCGATGCCGTTGTCATCGGCGATCACCACGTCGCTGCCGCCGAAGCCGCCCCAGCGGGCGATGACCTGCACCAGTTCCCGGATACGAATACGCAGTGAGCGAGGCTCATCCTCGACGCCTTCGATAAACCAGACGTCGGCAATGGGCGGGGTGGTCTCACCGGAGAGCACCGGTGCCGCCAGGGGGGCCAGCTGCTCGAAGTCGAAGCTGGGCACGCCGAGCTCGCTGGCCAGATGGTGACGGTAGCCGCGCTTCCCTGGAGTCTCTTCCCAGCGGGACTGGGTCAGCCCTTCAAGGCGGGCAGCACGCTCGGCCTCCGTCCGCGCTGCGCCCTCTGGCCAGTCACCCTCCTCTTCTGCGGGTACAACCATGGGCTCTGGACCCGCCTCCGATGCCGGCTCGCTGAATACCGGCACCGAGGGAGACGGTGACTCGCTCAGCTGCTGCTTTTCGCGCTCCAGCGCGGCAACCTGCTCACGTAGCCGAAGCAGCTCGGCGCTCTCTGCTCTCTCATCGTCGGTAGGCGCGTCTCTGCTGAGGGTCCGAGGCGATGGCAGCTGCTCGGCCTGGGGGGCGGATTGAGGCTGAGATTGAGGTTCACGGCCAGGATCTGAAGCGGGCACCTTCGCCACCGGCGCGCCGCCCGTGGCGGGCTCGGGCAACGGCGGATAAAGCGAGGGCGGCTGGGCGTCAGGGTCGCGCATCTGCTGCAGCTCCACGTCCAGGGCCTCGAAGGCCTGGTGCTCTTCCAGGTCCCAGCGTCGCTTGCGGTAGGTGACGATGTTATCGAGGGTCAGCTCGCAGACGTTGAAGTGCACGCCGGTGTGGTCCGCCAGCATGCCGCACAGCCGATCCACCACCATGCTCCAGTTCATCTCGGTCTGGCCCTCATCATCGAACCAGGCCATGGTCTGGTGCCAGGCCTCGCCAAAGCCCTCGGGAGTGACCTCCTCGGTGCAGCGCTCCCAGAGCAGCCGGCAGGCTTCCCGGTAGCTGATCAGCTTCTCGACCTGAGAGCGGCCCAGTCCGCTGTAGAGGGTGTTGGGCAGGGTGGGCAGCAGGTGCTCGACGGTATAGAGCATCCTGCTGATATGGCTCTGGGCGACCTGGTAGCCATCCTCGGCCAGGCGCTTGACCAGTTCGCGCTGCGAGAGCGTGTTGCCGCTCTCCTCTTCATACATTGCCCTGGCGTCCACCACACCCTTGGCACGCTCGATCCAGAGCAGCTGGCCACGGTTGTCGTTCTCGCTGAGGTGTCCCGTCAGCATCTTCACTTCCGACTGCCAGGGTCGGTACAGAGCATAGAAGGCGTGGAAGCGCGACTCGCCGGTCTCTTCATAGAGCTCGCGCAGGATCTGCAGGCGGGTATTGCCACCGTCGCAGATGGTGTAGTGCTTCTCGCCCGGCCGTTGGGTGACAGGGGGCTTGTGCTTGAGGCCCGCGGCACGGATCGACGCCTTGATCTCCTCGTACTTGGGATTCTGCACCTGCCGGGGGTTGTGCTCGTAGGGCTTGAGCACGTCCAGGGTGACCCAGACGGCCATCTCCTGATCGGGCGGAGTCACTGCATCCACAGGCTGCCCCTGACGCTTGGGGCCGGGCTGCATCAGGCGCTCGCGAAGCTGCTGGTCGGTCGGGCGTTTCATCGGCGGTATTCCTCCGTGACGAAGCGGGCAGAGAGAGCGCCGGCTAACGGCGCCTGGGTGCTGATGACAGTGGCATCAATCGTCATGGCGGAACCTCTGCTGCCACTCCGCGCGGCGCAGCTGGGCGCGTGCATTGAGCTCGGCGCGGCGGTCCTTGGTGGTGAATGAGGTGAAGACCGGCGCACAGCCGGGCTTACTGAACCTCAGGTGCCCGCCGCTGGTTCGCTGCACCTCCCACCCCCGGGTGGCGGCATAGCGCACCAGGCGCTGCATCCCCTTGCACCCTCGTGCTGCCGACAGCGACTTACTCATCGTTGGCCTCCTCGATCTCCCAGAAGCGTGTCAGCAAGGCATCACCACCCTCGATGAAGGTGTGGATCTCGTGGCCGCTATAGGTGGCCATCTGGATCACCGCGAGAGCATCCGCTTGTAGCGACGCGTCGAGCCCGCGGAGCCGCTGCATCTCGAAGGGCCAGCGGTAGCCGTTGTAGAGCGCGAGGAGGAGGCGGCGCAGGTGGTGGGACTGGCCGCTGTGGCCCTGTGCCACACGGATCAGATGCTCGAGGGATGAGAGCCCCTGCTGCTCAGCCTCAAGCTGACGCTGGCGAGTCTCGTTCATGACCTGAGCCAGCGCCTTTGAAAGTCGGGAGCGGGGCTCGGGTGTGCGCACGCGATACTGGCTCATGGGGTCACCTCCTGATGCTGCCAGGCCAACGGCTTGAAGCGCGCCGACGCTCCCTGGAACGCCAGGTGCACGGTGCCGGTGGGCCCATTGCGCTGCTTGCCCAGAATCAGCTCGGCCAGGCCGTGGCTATCTTCGTTATCGGGGTGATACACCTCGTCGCGGTAGATGAAGGCGATGAGGTCGGCATCCTGTTCCAGCGCGCCGCTGTCGCGCAGATCAGCCATGCAGGGGCGCTTGTTGGGGCGGGTCTCCAGGGAGCGGTTGAGCTGCGACAGCGCAATCACTGGGGTGCGCAACTCCTTGGCGGTCTCCTTGAGGATGCGGCTGACCTTGCCCACCTCGAGGGTGCGGTTCTCGCTGCCCGGCTCCTGCAGCAGCTGCAGGTAGTCCACCAGGATCATGGAGGGGCGGCCGAAGCGGCGGGTCATGCGGCGAGCGCGGGCCTTCAGGCTGGAAGCGGTGATGCCCGAGGCATCATCGATCAAGAGCTTCCCATCCAGCTGGGTGAGTCGACTGACCGCGGCGGTTACCTTGGGCCAATCCTCGTCTTCCATCTTCCCGGTGCGCAGCTTCTGCAGGGAGACATTGCCCAGGCTGGCGATCAGCCGGAGCATCAGCTGCGCTTCCGGCATCTCCAGGGAGAAGATGAAGACCGGACCATCAACGTCCTCTGCCGTCAGGGCATGCTCCGCGAAACCGAGCCCCATGGCGGTCTTGCCCATGGAGGGGCGGCCGGCCAGGATGATCAGATCCCCTGGCTGCCAGCCCGCAGTCATGGAGTCCAGCTCGCTTAGGCCGCTCGGGATGCCCGTCACCCCACCCTGTGCATTGAAGGCCCGGTCGATGACGTTGATGGCCTCACCGAGCATCTCCTTCATGGAGCTGAGCCGCTCATTCCTCTCTTCCGTCAGGGCAAAGAGCTTCTGCTCGGCCTCCTCGATCAGCTCGGTGGCCGAACGGCCCTGAGCCATCAGGGCCTGCTGGTTCAGGGTGAAGCAGGTATGGATCAGCTGCCGCAGGGCATGGCGGTCCCGCACGATCTCAGCATAGGCCTCGACATTGGCCGCGCTGGGCGTATTGCGTGCCAGCTCCGCCAGGTAGGCGAGACCTCCCACCTGTTCAAGCTGACGCGCTTCTTCCAACGCCTCGGACACCGTCACGACATCCATTGGCTGGTCGCGCTCCGCCAGCCCTTGAATCGCCTGAAACACCAGGCGATGGGCCTGCTGGTAGAACATCGCCGGTGCCAGTCGGTCGGCAACCTCATCCCACATGGCGTTATCCAGCAGCAGACCTCCCAGCACCGACTGCTCCGCCTCCAGACTATGCGGCGGCAGGTAGCCGGCCTCCGGACGCTCCTCGGCCACCCGAAGTTCGACCAGGTTCTCAATGGCACTCATCGTGGCAGCCCCCCTGCATGGCGGTGGTGCAGACCATGGCGTCGATCAACGGCTGCCACTCGGGGTTGAGCTCACAGGCCATCACCTTGACCTGATCGGCGGCGGCGGGCGACTTGCGACCGGCGGGCTTGCGCGGCTCGAACTGGTGCGCCGGCAGGCCGGCGCTGGCGGCCTGTCGGAAGGCCACACCGGCACGGATGGTGCTTTGCATCACGCTGACGCCCTGCTCGCCGGCGGCGAACATCTCCGCCAGCGTCTGGTGGATGCTCCGCGCATCGGCGGTCTCATCCAGGCGGTTAACCAGGACGGAAACGGGGGGAACGGAGAGGTGGGTGAACTGGCTAAGCGCTTCGAGATCGCGCAGCAGGCCGACGGTGCCTCGCACGAACTCGCGGGCGGAGAGCAGCTCGGGGGTGATGGGTGAGAGGGCATGATCGGAGGCCAAGACGGCCATCTCCAGGGTGATCGAGCGAGCGCCCTGGGTATCAATCAGGATCAGGTCATAGCCCGACAGGCTGGAGAGCAACTGGGCGAGACGGAAGCGGCCATCCGGCGCGTTGAGCAGCAGCTGAGGGAGCTGGCCGGCGTGATCGTTGGAGATCACCACATCCAGGTTGGGATGGGCGGTATGCGATATGACCTGGGCAGGAGCGGTATCGCTGAGCGCGATCAGCTCGTAGGTGCCGCCGGGGGCTTCGGTGCGGAGGGGATAGTAGCTGGAGAGCGTGGGCTGGCTGTCCAGGTCGATGAACAGGACTTTGAGGCCCGCATCGGCCAACAGGCCACCCAGATTGGCAGTGACGGTGGTCTTGCCGACGCCACCCTTGGTCGAAACAACGGAAACAACACGCATAACCTCACCTCGGTTCCAGATGGAATCAAGTGTGAGGCTGATGATCTGTAGCTATTACACGAAGACGGCTCGATCCACACCACCCCGCGCGGGGCTTCCACTTCTCGCTCGCAAGACGCTGATTTCGAGAAATTTACGTGGTGCCGGCACCAGGAGTCGAACCCGGGACCTACTGATTACAAGTCAGTTGCTCTACCAACTGAGCTATGCCGGCTCGGGAACCGACTCGAGTCACAGAATCGGAAACAGGGTTGGCGTGGCTGGGGTACCAGGATTCGAACCTGGGAATGCCGATACCAAAAACCGGTGCCTTACCACTTGGCTATACCCCAGCATATTGGTGGCCAGAGACGGAATCGAACCGCCGACACGGGGATTTTCAATCCCCTGCTCTACCGACTGAGCTATCTGGCCGCTGCCAACGGTGCGTATTAAACCCCAGCGGGCCGTTTCCGTCAACCCCTTCCGTTTCAGAAAGATGGCCGAGGATCGGCGACACGGGCGGGCTACTCGCCCCGGGGAACATAGCCCTCGGCCTGGTCGGTCTCGCGGTTGTCGAGGAAGCGCTCCATCTGCTCCATCAGGTACTCCCGAGATTCGGCATCGAGCATGTTGAGGTGCTTCTCGTTGATCAGGCGAGTCTGCAGCGCCTGCCACTCCTCCCAGGCCTGGCGGGAAACGCTGGCCTGGATCTCCTGGCCCTTCTTGCCGGGCAGCGGCGGGAACGGAAGGGCATCCATTTCCTTCTGGTACTTGCGACAGAAGACGGTCTGGCTCATCGGGTCTCTCCTCGTGCGGGTGTCAGGGCCCGGCGGTGTGGTCAGTGCGAAGGGTGCCAGTGACGCCAGCAGCGCCTTGACCGGCGCCGCCAGGCCGATGCTGGCGGGATCAGAGGGATCGTACCAGCAGCGCGCCTCGTCCACCGCGTCCAGCCGGCCGATCCGTGCCGGCTGCGGGGTGATCTCGAGGCGAAAGTGGCTGAAGACATGGGTGAAGGGCGTCCAGGCGGGCTCGAGCGCGCTGCCCGGCGCCCGGGCGTCCAGCCAGGCCTGGAGCGCCTCGGCATCGTCGAACTGCGGCAGGCTCCAGAGCCCGCCCCACAGGCCGCTGGAGGGGCGCTGCTCGAGCAGCACACGCCCCTCCTTATCCTGCAGGAGCAGCATGACGGTGGTGCGCGTGGGCAGGGCCTTTCGCGGCTTGGACTCGGGAAAGCGCTTTTCCTCGCCGCGAGCGTGGGCCACGCAGACATCGCCGAAGGGGCAGCGAGCGCAGTCGGGGGTGCCGCGCCGGCAGAGGGTCGCGCCCAGGTCCATCATCGCCTGGGTGAAGTCGACCAGCCGCTCATCGGGCGTGTAGTGCTCGGCCAGGGCCCACAGCCGGCGCTCCACCGCCGGCCGTCCCGGCCAGCCCTTCACGGCGTGCAGGCGCGTGAGCACCCGCTTGACGTTGCCGTCGAGAATCACCGCGCGCCGCCCGGTGCTCTGGGCGATGATCGCCCCGGCCGTGGAGCGGCCGATGCCGGGCAGGGCGGCGATCTCGTCGAGGCTGTGGACGGGAAACGCCCCGTCATGCTCATCGACCACCACCCGGGCGGCCTTGTGGAGGTTGCGCCCCCGGGCGTAGTAGCCGAGCCCGGTCCACAGGTGCAGCACCTCGTCCTGGTCGGCCGCCGCCAGCGACGCCACGTCGGGAAAGCGCGCCATGAAGCGCTCGAAGTAGGGGATCACCGTGGCCACCTGGGTCTGCTGCAGCATGATCTCCGAGACCCACACCCGGTAGGGGCTGCGCTCGTGCTGCCAGGGCAGGTCGTGGCGGCCGTGCTCGTCGAACCAGGCGAGCAGGCGCTGCTGGAAGCGCTCCGGCGGCAGGATGGCTGGCGGCATGTCCGTCATGGGGCTCTCACTGCGCACAAAAAAGCGCCGACTGGGGAAGTCGGCGCAGGGACTGGTCGTACGTGTTGCTCAATCGAATAGACCCTTCAGGGCATCGCGAAGTTCCTTGCCGGCCTCCTCGCCAAGGCGCTTGTCGATCTTCTCGGCGGCACCCTCGAGACGCTTCTCGACCTCCTCGCCGGCGCGCTGCGAGGCCTCGTCGCGAAGCAGCTCGGCCAATGTGCCCTGGAAGGCCTGGCGGTCCAGGCGGCACCATTCGGCACGGTCGCCGTCGAGCTGTCCCTTGCAGCGCACCGGCAACGGCACCCGCTCCAGGCGCCGGTTGACCTCGCAGGGGGCGTTCTCGGCATTGACCAGGCGCAGCGCGGCGCGCAGGTCGAACTGCTCGCTGACCAGGTCCAGCTCGCCCTTGCCGCCTACCTCCATGCCGGGCATCGTGACCAGCAGGTCGTCACTCCTGGCGGTGCCCTCGTCCAGCCTGAAGGTGGCCCGGATGCGCTCGAAGCGGGTCTCGTCGCGCCACTCGCGGTCGAGCTGCTCACCCTCCAGGGCGGCAGCCGTGGTACACAGCTCCCGGGAGACGTTGACACCGGGAATCGCTCCCTCCTCGACGCGGGTAACGAGGTTGCCGCCCAGGTGGCGCCTGAGCTCCACCAGGGTGTTGCCGCGGGTGGCGAGCTCGCCCTCGCCGCTGAAGCGCCCGCTGAGGGGCGCCGGCTCGTTGCCGAGGGCCTCGAGCAGCGACTCCAGGCGCACCCGCTCGACCTTCGGCGCCAGCCGCCAGCGGAGCGGTGTCTCGCGCAGGTCGAGGGCGCCGTCGGCGGCCAGGCGGCCATCGTGGAAACGCGACTCGAAGGCGACCAGGCGGTGGCGCCCGTCGCGCCCCTCGAGGGTCAGGTCGACGTCCTGGAAGTCCAGCCCCGCCAGGCGCAGCTCGCCCAGGGCCAGGTGGGCATCGAGCGTGAGGGCGGAGAGCCACTCCGTGGGCACCAGCCCCTGCGACTCGGCGGCATGGGCCCGGCGGATGCCCGGCAGGCGCCACAGCCAGGCGCCATCGTCCTCCACCCCCGGGGGCGGCAGGTAGCTATCCAGGTCGAGCTTGTCGCCCTGCAGGTCGGCGGCGAGCTGCTCGCCGTCGTACTGCCCCGCCAGGCGGCCGGTGAAGGTGCTGCCGTCCAGCACCAGGGTCAGGCCGGCGAGCTCGAAGCGTTCGAGGTCGCCGCTGACGGGGCTGGTCAGGGCCACGTCGGATAGCGCCTCGCCATCGGCCATCTCGGGCATCATGTCGAGCCGCGCCAGCCAGGGCCGCAGCGACAGCGGCGCCAGGCGCAGCTGGCCGGTGTAGGCCGGCGCCTCGGCGAGCTGGCTGAGGTTGAGGTTGCCGCTGAGTGCCAGGCCGTCGGGGCCGGTGAGCGCCAGGTCGCGCAGGCGGGCGCTCTGCTCGTCGAGGTCGGCATCCATGGTGAAGGCCAGCGACAGCGGCACCACCTTCTCGCCCAGGCGCGGATGCTGGAGGCTGGCGTCGAGCTGCCCCTCCTCCAGCTGCAGGCTGCCCTCGCCGACGTTCACCACCAGTTGGGCGCCCTTGAGGTTGACCTTCTGCTCGCTGTCGAGGCCGGCGAGGCGGTTGACCGTCTCCAGGCTCAGCCCCTCCAGCACGTGCCGACCCTCTGCCAGGCCCAGGGCCACCCGCCCCTTCAGGGAGACCTCGCTGACCAGGCGCGCCTCGCGCTCCTGCTCCCGCCAGTCGAGGCCCTCGTGCTCCGTCAGCCGGAAGGAGGCCGCGACCGGGAAGGCCCGCCCGGGATTGACGTTGCTGCCGCTGATCTCGACGCTCTCGAAGAGCAGCTCGCGGTCGCCCAGGGCATCGCGGAAGCGCACCTCACCGTCACGGATCTGCACGCTGGCGACGTTGAGCGCCACCGAGAGGCCGGTGTCGATGTCGGGATCGGGCCCGGCGCTGGCCGGCGCCAGGGCGGCCTCGGCCTCCTCGCTGCTCTCTCTGAGCCGCTCCAGCAGCACTTCCCAGTTGCCCTCCCCCTGCTCATCGCGCTTGAGGTCCAGATAGAGACCGTCGAGGGTCAGGCCGTCGATGGCGATCTCGCCGCGCAGCAGCGGCGTGAAGGCCAGGCTGACCTCGGCGTGGGAGAAGGCGGCGAAGGGCGTCGAGTCCTCCGGCTGATCCGGCAGGCGGGCCTCGGCCTTCTCCACGCCCACCCCCAGGCGGGGATAGAAGGACCAGGAGAGGGCACCATCCAGGCTCAGCTCCAGCCCGCTGTGCTCGCGCACCACCTCGACCAGCCGCGGCTTGAGGTCATCGGGGTCGAAGAAGGTGGTGACGTAGACCACGGCGCCGACCATCACCAGGCCGAGCACGCCGATGGCGGCGAGCAGCGTCCGCAACAGGCGCTTCATTGCTGGCCTCCCCGTGGTGAGAGGTCGAGCTCGAAGTAGTCGCCGTCCTGGGTGAGCCGGTAGCCGAGCCGGGCGAGCAGCATCTGGTCGGCCACCGGCAGCTGGGCGGAGTCGGCATAGAGGCGGCGACCCTCGGCATGGGCGCTCTCGCTGACCAGCGCCAGCAGCCGTGAGCCGACGCCGCGACGCCGCGTGGTCCTGCGCACGCAGAGGTTCGAGAGCCACCAGGCATCCTGGTAGGGCTTCACCGCCACGGCGCCCAGCAGCCGGTCGTTGAAGCGGGCGCAGCTGAACAGATGGCCACGCGCGAGGTGGTCACGGATGAAGTCATCGACGGGCAGGGGCAGGCGCTCGGCGGGAGCGTCGGCGTAGATGCGCGCGAGGTCGAGGCGTACCTGGGCATCCGCTTCCCAGGCGGCCTGGTCGACCTGTTGAAGGATCACCGGCATGGGTGGATCTCCTTGAGCCGGGGCGGCGGGGTCGCCACCACTGTCATGGCCCGCATTGTAGCGGATGGGGCAGGCGATTCACTATAATGGCAGGCTCGCGGCGCCAGGCACAGCACCCGGCGCCCTTCCGCCTTGCCGGCCGGTGATGGCCACCGGCCCCTCTCGACACGCGCCCCGGCGCTGGAGACCCGACATGTCCGAGCGTATCGCCACGGTCACCCGGAACACCCGGGAAACCCAGATCACGGTGACCATCAATCTCGACGGCGAGGGACGCCTGGCCTGCGAGACCGGCGTGCCCTTCCTCGACCACATGCTCGACCAGGTGGCCCGCCACGGCCTGATCGACCTCGACATCGAGGCGGTGGGCGACCTGCACATCGATGACCACCATACCGTCGAGGACCTCGGCATCACCCTGGGCCAGGCCTTCCACCAGGCGATCGGCGACAAGCGCGGCATCCACCGTTACGGCCATGCCTACGTGCCCCTGGACGAGGCCCTGTCGAGGGTGGTGGTGGACTTCTCCGGCCGCCCGGGACTGTTCATGGACGTCGAGTTCACCCGCGCCAGCATCGGCCGCCTGGACACCCAGCTGTTCTGGGAGTTCTTCCAGGGCTTCGTCAACCATGCCCGGGTGACCCTGCATATCGACAACCTGAAGGGTTTCAACGCCCACCACCAGGCGGAAACCATCTTCAAGGCCTTCGGCCGCGCGCTGCGCATGGCCGTGGCGCCGGACCCGCGCATGGCCGGCCAGATGCCGTCCACCAAGGGCAGCCTCTGAGGCCGCCGAACGATCACACGAGGAGCGCTCCATGACCATTGCCGTCATCGACTACGGGATGGGCAACCTGCATTCCGTCGCCAAGGCACTGGAACACGTCACCCACGAGAACGTGATCGTGACGCGGGATGCCCGTCGCATCCGCGGCGCCACCCGCCTGGTGCTGCCCGGCCAGGGCGCCATCCGCGACTGCATGGGCGAGCTCGAGAAGACCGAGCTGCGAGGCCTGGTCGAGGAACTGCTCGCCCGCCAGGCCAAGCCGCTGCTGGGCATCTGCGTCGGTCAGCAGATGCTGCTCGATCACAGCGAGGAGAACGGCGGCATCGGCTGCCTGGGCTTCCTGCACGGCGAGGTGAGGAAGTTCCCGACCGACATGCGCGATGACCGGGGCAACCGCCTCAAGGTGCCCCACATGGGCTGGAACCTGGTGCACCAGCACCACGACCATCCCCTGTGGGCGGGCATCGACCAGGACGAGCACTTCTACTTCGTGCACAGCTACTACGTCGACGCCGCGGACGACGCCACGGTCTTCGGCACCACCGACTACGGTCGCGTGAATGCCCACGTGGCCATCGGCCGCGATGCCACCTTCGCCGTGCAGTTCCACCCGGAGAAGAGCTCCCGGGCCGGCCTCAAGCTGCTGGAAAACTTCGTTCAATGGACGCCCTGAGCGGCGCCACTCTTTACAGGCGCCCGTGGCCGCGCCCCTCTTCACTTCCCGCAGGCGCCCGCGGCTGCGCCAACCGAGGACACTGACATGCTGGTAATTCCCGCCATCGACCTCAAGGACGGCAAGTGCGTGCGCCTCAAGCAGGGCCGCATGGACGATGCCACCACCTACGGCGACGACCCGGTGGCCATGGCCGCCCGCTGGGTCGAGGCCGGCGCCCGGCGCCTGCACCTGGTCGACCTCAACGGCGCCTTCGAGGGCATGCCGGTCAACGGCGAGGCGGTCACCGCCATCGCCCGTGCCTGGCCCGACCTGCCGATCCAGATCGGCGGCGGCATCCGCAGCGCCGAGACCATCGAGCACTACCTCGAGGCCGGGGTCTCCTACGTGATCATCGGTACCAAGGCGGTCAAGGAGCCGGCCTTCGTCGGCGAGATGTGCAAGGCCTTCCCCGGCCACGTGATCGTCGGCCTGGACGCCCGGGATGGCTTCGTGGCCACCGACGGCTGGGCCGAGGTCTCCGAGGTCAAGGCCGTGGACCTGGCGAAGCGCTTCGCCGACGACGGCGTCTCCAGCATCGTCTACACCGACATCGCTCGCGACGGCATGATGAACGGCGTCAACGTCGAGGCCACCGCCGCCCTGGCCCGCGAGGGCGGCCTGCCGGTAATCGCCTCCGGCGGGGTGACCGACCTCGACGACCTGCGTGCCCTGATCGCGGCCGGCGAACCCGGGATCCTGGGCGCCATCACCGGGCGCGCCATCTACGAGGGCAGCCTCGACGTTGCCGAGGCTCAGCGGCTCTGCGACGCACTCAGCCAGAAGGGGAGCTGATCCATGGGACTCGCCAAGCGCATCATTCCGTGCCTGGACGTGGACGCCGGCCGCGTGGTCAAGGGCGTCAATTTCATCGGCATCCGCGACGCCGGTGACCCGGTGGAGATCGCCCAGCGCTACAACCAGCAGGGCGCCGACGAGATCACCTTCCTCGACATCACGGCGAGCCACGAGGACCGCGACACCACGGTGGAGATGGTCGAGCGCATCGCCGGCGAGGTGTTCATCCCGCTCACCGTGGGCGGCGGCATCCGCACCTGCGACGACATCCGCACCATGCTCAACGCCGGTGCCGACAAGGTCTCGATCAACACCGCCGCGGTGACCAATCCCGACTTCGTGCACGAGGCCGCCGAGCGCTTCGGCAGCCAGTGCATCGTGGTGGCTATCGATGCCAAGAAGGTCTCCGGGGAAGGCGAGCCGGAGCGCTGGGAGATCTTCACCCATGGCGGACGTCGCCCCACCGGGCTGGATGCCGTGGAGTGGGCGAAGAAGATGGTGGCCTACGGCGCCGGCGAACTGCTGCTGACCAGCATGGACCGCGACGGCACCAAGGTCGGCTTCGACCTGGGGGTGACCCGCGCCATTGCCGACGCGGTGAGCGTGCCGGTGATCGCCTCCGGCGGGGTCGGCAACCTCGACCACCTGGTCGAGGGCGTCATCGAGGGCGGTGCCGACGCGGTGCTGGCGGCCAGCATCTTCCACTTCGGCGAGTACACCATCCCCGAGGCCAAGCGCTACATGGCCGAGCGGGGGATCGAGATGCGCCTGTAAGCAAACGACGGGCTCACCTTTTGGTGAGCCCCTTGCCTTCCGGCCGGCGTGGGCCTACTCCTCGGCGGAGAGGCCCAGGTTGCTGACCCCATCGTTGCGCCCCAGCCGGCGCAGCGCCTTGAGCGCCTCGCGATCCAGCGCTCCCGCCTCCACGGCCTCGAGCACCGCGTCCTGGAAGTCGTTCTCGTCCGCCATCAGCGGATGGTCGCGCACCAGCTCGCCCAGCCGCGCGGCGTCCTCCTCGCCCTCGGTGAGCTCGATATAGGCCCGCACCCCGCTGCGCGACGTACGACTGACCTCCAGCACCGCCTCCGGGGCCTCGCCGCGCAGGGTATCGAGCAGCGCCGAGAGGGCCACCACCGCCTCCAGGGCACGCCGCGCCCCGAAGCTGTCGTCCTCGGCGGGGGGCTCCAGCTCGGCGAGCTTCTCGGCCTGGCGGTCGAAGTCGATGCGCGCCTCCCTCACCGCCAGCCGCTCCCAGACAAGGTCCAGGATCACCCTGATGCCATGCGGGTCGCCCTGGCCGGTGGTCTCGGCGTAGAGGCGGTAGTTGGGCAGCAGTCGCTCGCAGAGCGCCGCCATGAAGGCTTGCTGGCGGCGCGGGTCGAGCTGCTGCAGGCGTTGGAAGAAGCCGCTCATGGAGTCTCCTTGGTGTTGGGGTTGTCTCAGGGCCAGAGGCGTTCCTTCGCTACACGCCCACGGGGATCGAAGAGCACGCCCTCGGCGACCAGCCGCCGGCGCTGCTCCTCGGCCCCGCCGTGATCGGCCAGCTTGCGGGAGGCGGTAATGACCCTGAACCAGGGCAGGTCGTGGCCGGCGGGCAGCTCGCGCAAGGCGCGGGCCACCAGGCGCGGCGTGGCGCCCTCGGTCATCGCGGCGATCCGTCCGTAGGTGGTCACCCGGCCGGGCGGGATCTCGGCCAGGATGGTCAGTATCTGTTCCCGAAGCTCCGGCTTCATGTACCCTTGCGCTCCGTCCCGTCCGTCACTCGGCATTCATCAAGGCGAGGCCCGCATGCACGTTCACCTTCTCCAGCACAGCCCCCACCAGGGTCCGGCCCGCATCGCCGACTGGCTTGCCAGCATGGGCCACAGCCATACCATCTTCCACCTCGATGCGGGGGAGCTGCCGCCGCGGCTGGCCGATGGCGATGCGCTGATCGTGCTCGACGGCCCCGAGGGCAGTCTCGAGGATGGCCGATGCCCCTGGCTCAGGGGCGAGCGCAAGCTGATCCACCAGGCGCTGGACGCCAACAAGCCGCTGCTGGGGATCGGCTTCGGCGCCCGGCTGATCGCCGAGGCGCTGGGGGCGGTGGTGGCCCGCGGCACCGTGGCCGAGACCGGCTGGCACCGGGTGGACCTCGCCCCGCTGAGCCCCGTCGACCTGCCCGACACCTTCGAGGCCTTCATGTGGCACCGCGAGGTCTTCGCGCTGCCCGACTATGCCCTGGCGCTGGGCCGCAGCACTGCGAGCCCCCTGCAGGGCTTCACCTGGGACGACGGCCGGGTGGTGGCCCTGCTCTGCCACCTGGAAGCCACCGCCGCCAGCGTCACCGCCCTGCTCGATCATCAGGCGCCGCCCGAGGGCAGCGAGACCAGCCCCCATGCCCAGGACCGGGCGGCGATGCTCGACGACCCGAGGCGCTTCGACCGGCTGGCCCCGCTGCTCGACCGCCTGCTCAGCCAGTGGCTGGGCAGCACCGCTCAGGGCTGATGGCTCAGGCCGACTGAGGCTGCGGCCGGCCGTCCCGGCGCGCCTCGGCGGACCACTCCCTGGCGACCTGCAGGCAGCTCTCCCAGTCGCCGACGTGGAGGAAGTGGCGCTCGGGGTGCTTCTCCAGCTGGTGGCGATAGAGCGGGTCATAGTATTCGGTCAGCAGCGGGGCCAGCCAGGCCTCATGGGCCTGGCGATTGCCCCGCTCATGCTCGCGGAAGGCGAGCGACTGCAGGCGCTGCAGGCGCGCCAGGCGTTCGCTGCCCAGGCGCTTGCGCAGCCGGCCCAGGGCGGTGGCGAGCTGCTTGCGCATCAGCGCCCAGCCCAGCCAGTCACCGAACTGCCGACGATGGACCTCCCACAGGTCGTCGATGTAGTCCTTGCGGATCTGCGCCAGCCGCCAGTCCAGGGGCATCTCGATGCGGATGCGCGGCGCCGGCACCATGCCTTCCCAGAAGCGCAGCGGGATGTTGGCCGCCCCGATGCGCCGGGACTCGTCCTCCACCACCAGCGGCCCGGGCAGCTCCAGCAGGCGCAGTCCCATGGCATGCTCGAAGTCGATCTGGCTGGGCGCCGGCAACGGGTGGCGCCCGAAGGCCGAGCCCTTGTGGCGGGCACAGCCCTCCAGGTCGAGGCCATTGTCCAGCGCCAGAATCAGCGGCGTCTTGGCACAGCCGGTGAGACCACCCACCACCAGCAACGGCTGCTCGGCCGCGGCGTCGATGCGTTCGCAGAGGGCCTGGCGCATCGCCTTCCAGCCGCCGCGGATGCGCGGGCGCAGGGTGCCGGCATCCGCCAGCCACTGCTGGGCGACCTGGGAGCGCAGCCCACCGCGGAAGCAGTAGATGAGGGCATCGGGATGCGCCGCGAGAAGCCGCTGCCAGGCGGCGACCCGCGCCGCCTTGAGGCCGCCATTGACCAGCCGCTCGCCCAGGGCGAGGGCGGCGTCCTGGCCATGCGCCTTGTAGGCGACCCCCACGAGGTGGCGCTCCTCGTCGTCCATCAGCGGCAGGTTCACCGCCCCGGGCAGGGCGCCCTGGGCGAACTCCACCGGCGCACGGACATCGATCAGCACGCGCCCTTCCCGCAGCAGTGACAAGTCGGGCTCGACCAGCGGCAGGCTCATCCACGCACCTCGATCAGCGCCGGCCCGCTGGCCTTGACGACCTCGCCGAAGGGCTTGAGCTCGACGCCATGGGCACGGCCGATGCGCTCCACATCGTCCTCCCAGGAGGGATGCACCGAGAGCAGCAGGCCACCGGAGGTCTGCGGGTCGCAGAGCCACTGCCAGTGGGCCTCGTCCATCTGCGGCAGGCTCGCGCCCAGCGCCTCGCGGTTGCGCTTGGTGCCGCCGGGTACCGCGCCCTGGCGGCGGTAGGCCTCGGCCTCGGCGAGCCGTGGCAGGCGGCGGAAGTTGACCCGGGCGGCCACGCCGCTGGCCGTGCAGATCTCGGCGAGGTGTCCGGCCAGGCCGAAGCCGGTGACGTCGGTCATGGCATGCACGCCCTTGACCTTGGCAAGCTCCATGCCGATGGCGTTGGACTTGAGCATGGTCTCCCGCGCCAGGCCCTGGTGGCCGGCCTCGATCAGCCCCTGCTTCTCGGCCGTGGTCAGCAGGCCCACCCCCAGCGGCTTGGTGAGGAACAGCAGGTCGCCGGGCTTGGCGCCCTTGTTGAGCTTGAGGTGCTCGAGGTCGACGAGGCCGTTGACCGCCAGGCCGAAGATCGGCTCGGGAGCGTCGATGGAGTGGCCGCCGGCAAGCGCCACGCCGAGCTCGCGGCACACCGCCTGGGCACCGCCCACCACGTCGCCGGCGACCTCGGCGCCGAGCGTGTCCAGCGGCCAGCCGAGGATGCCCAGCGCCAGCACCGGCTTGCCGCCCATGGCATAGACATCGCTGATGGCATTGATCGCCGCGATGCGGCCAAAATCGAAGGGGTCGTCGACGATGGGCATGAAGAAGTCGGTGGTGGCGATCATGCCGCGACCGTCGCCCAGGTCGTAGACGGCGGCGTCCTCGCGTCCCTGGTTGCCGACGATCAGCCGCGAGTGGCTGGCCCCGGGGCCGGCCTTGGCGAGGATGCCGTCGAGCACGTCGGGGGCGATCTTGCAGCCGCAGCCGGCGCCGTGGCTGTACTGGGTCAGGCGGATGGCGCTCATCTCGTTCTCCTTGGCTTTCACTACCCGCATTCTACATCAGAGTGGGGGACCTAGAGGGCGTCCAGGGCCTCGGCGAGCTTGTCCACGGCAACCACCTCCATGCCCTCGGGCGAGCGCTTGGGGGCATTGCCGCGGGGCACGATGGCCCGCTTGAAGCCGTGCTTGGCCGCCTCGACGATGCGCTCCTGGCCACTGGGAACCGGGCGGATCTCGCCGGAGAGCCCCACCTCGCCGAACACCACCAGCTCCCGGGGAAGCGGCCGGTTCTGCAGGCTGGAGACCACCGCCAGCAGCACCGCCAGGTCGGCGCTGGTCTCCAGCACCTTGACCCCGCCGACCACGTTGAGGAAGACGTCCTGATCCCCGGTGAACAGCCCGCCGTGGCGATGCAGCACCGCCAGCAGCATGGCCAGGCGGTTCTGGTCGAGGCCAACCGCGACGCGTCGCGGGTTGCCCAGCGCCGACTCGTCGAGCAGCGCCTGGACCTCCACGAGGATCGGCCGGGTGCCCTCCCAGACCACCATCACCAGGCTGCCGGGACTCTGCTCCTCGTTGCGCGAGAGGAAGATGGCACTGGGGTTCTTCACCTCCTTGAGGCCGTGCTCGAGCATGGCGAACACGCCGAGCTCGTTGACCGCACCGAAACGGTTCTTCTGCCCGCGCAGGGTACGAAAGCGCGAGTCTGCCCCGCCCTCGAGCAACAGCGAGGCATCGATCATGTGCTCCAGCACCTTGGGGCCGGCCAGGCTGCCGTCCTTGGTGACGTGCCCCACCAGCATCAGCACGGTATTGCTCTGCTTGGCGAAGCGGGTCAGGGCCGCGGCGGACTCGCGCACCTGGGCCACGCCGCCGGGGGCCGAGGCGATGTCCTCCAGGTGCATGGTCTGGATGGAGTCGATGATCAGGATCTCGGGGCGCTCGCGCTCGGCCACGGCAAGGATGGTCTCGATGCTGGTCTCGGCCAGCATCTTCAGGCCCTGTACCGGCAGCTGCAGGCGATGGGCGCGCATCGCCACCTGGGAGAGCGACTCCTCGCCGGTGACGTAGACCACCCGGCGGGACTGGGCCAGCTTGCAGGCGGTCTGCAGCAGCAGGGTCGACTTGCCGGCCCCGGGGTGCCCCCCGAGCAGCACCGCCGAACCCGGCACCAGGCCGCCGCCCAGCACCCGGTCGAACTCCACGAAGGTGGAGGAGAGCCTGGGTACCTCGCTGAGATCGACGCTGGCCAGGTCGACCACCTCGCGGGACAAACCGCCGGCATAGCCGCCGCGTGCGGTCGAGGTGGCGCCCGTGGCGGCACCGGGCCGCGCCACCGAGAGGCGGACCTCGCTCAGGGTATTCCACTCCTGGCAGCTGCTGCACTGCCCCTGCCACTTGCGGTACTCGGCACCACACTCGGTGCAGACGAAGGCGCTCTTCGCTTTGGCCATGCGGCTCGCTCTCCCACGGTCGGGGTCACCATTCCATCCGCCACGGCCCGATGGCAGGCACGCAACGACAAGGGGCGACCCTGAGGGCCGCCCCGGTACTGCGCATTCAGACGTTTACAGGCGCTTGAGCTGCAGCATCTCGCTGTTCTGGAAGCGGCGCAGGTTGGGGTCGATCAGCTCGAGGGTCTGCTCGTCGACGCGCAGGAAGTAGTAGGTCTGCCCTTCGCCATCGGGCGTCAGCTCGTAGACGGTGGCGGTGGGATCCTGCTCGGTCCCCTCGAGGACCTCCCAGTTACCCGCGTAGTTCTCGTCCGGCGGGTTCTGGGGGTGCGCGCGATAGGAGGCCTCGAGGTCGAAGGTGCGCTCCTCGGCGGCACCCTGCTCCTCGCCGTTCAGGGTCACGTTCAGGTCGATGCCGTCGCAGTTGCGACATGGCAGGGTTCCCTGGTAGGACGCCGTGGTCGCTTCCATCTCCGGGGCGGCGGCCTGGTCGGTGGGTCCGGCGGCGCAGCCGGCCAACAGGGCGGCCAGGGCGGTGCCGGCCAGCAAGGTCCTGATTTGCATTTGTGTCCTCCTAACCAATGGGCATGACGCCGTGATACACGGCAGCCTGGGTGACAGCATAACCTCTCGTGTCCTCAGCGGACAGCCTCCCCGCCCTGCATCAGGCCAGCGGATAGACATGGGTGAAGACCAGTGCCAGCACCAGCGGCATGACCACCAGGCTGCCCAGGTTGCCGATCAGCACCAGCGAGGCCACCTTGTGGGGCTCCTGGCGATACTGCTCGGCCACCAGGTAGTTCAACACGGCCGGCGGGAGGGCGGCAAACACCCAGAGGGCCGCCGCCTGCAGGCCCGACAGGTCGAGCCACCAGATCAGCGGCACGGCGAGCACCAGTCCCGAGAGCGGGCAGAGAACCGCCCCGAGCAGGCCGGTCTTCCAGTCGCCGAAGTCGATGTCCAGCATGCGCACGCCCAGGGCGAAGAGCATCAGCGGGATGCAGACCCCGCCCAGCATGTGCAGCGCCTCCAGGAACCAACCCGGCAGGGGCACGCCGCCCAGGTTGACGGCGAGGCCCGCCAGGCTCGCCAGCACGATGGGCATGCGCAGCAGCCGCCACAGGGGGGTGTGCGGGCTGAGCATGTAAAGCCCCACCGAGAAGTGCAGCAGCATCTCGATGATGAACAGCACCACCGCCGCCGGCAGGGCCTTCTCGCCGAAGGCCAGCACCAGCAGGGGGATCCCCATGTTGCCGGAGTTGTTGAACATCATCGGCGGCAGGAAGGTCTTGGTCTCGAGCTTCAGCCATTTCGCCACCGGCCAGAGCACGAGTCCCGAGCCCAGCACCACCACGGCCCCCGCCAGGGCCAGGCTCGCGTAGTCTGCCAGTGGCGCCTGGCGGTCGGCGAGCACCGCGAACACCAGCATCGGCACGAACAGTTCCATGTTGAGGGTGTTCATGCCACGGATGTCCGGCGTGCGGAAGCGTCCGTAGAGGGTCCCGCAGCCGGCGATCAGGAAGACGGGCAGCAGGGTGGCGAGGATCTGGGCGGTCATTGCATGGGTCCGTAGGCAGCGAATGATCGATGGCGGCCCCCGAGACTAGCATGGCCGCGGCTTGCGCGGTCATGCTGCTCGGGTCACCATGACCAAAGTCCAATCCCCCGAGCGAGTGACCATGAGCAAGTTCTGGAGCCCCGCTGTTCGCGAGCTGACCCCCTATGTCCCGGGCGAGCAGCCCCGCGAGCGCCTGATCAAGCTGAACACCAACGAGAACCCCTATCCGCCAGCCCCCGGCGTCGAGGCCGCCCTGCGCGACTTCCCCGCCGACCACCTGCGGCGCTATCCGGACCCGGAGTCCCGCGCCCTGCGCGAGGCCCTGGCGGAGGAGCTCGGAGTGGCAATGGAGCAGGTGTTCGTCGGCAACGGCTCCGACGAGGTGCTCGCCCTGGCCTTCCAGGCCTTCTTCCGCCAGGCGCGGCCGCTGGAGATGCCGAGCATCTCCTACAGCTTCTATCCGGTCTACTGCCGCCTCTATGGCGTCGAGCGCCGCACCCACCCCCTCGACGCCCAGTGGCGCGTCGACCTCGATGCCTTCGACCAGGATGCCGGCGGGGTGATCTTCGCCAACCCCAACGCCCCCACCGGCCATGGCCATGGACGCGAGGCAATCGCCGGGCTGCTGGAGCGGGTCTCCGAGGCGGTGGTGCTGGTCGACGAGGCCTACGTGGACTTCGGCGGCGAGAGTGCCGTGCCGCTGGTCGAGTGCTTCCCCAACCTGCTGGTCACCGGCACCTTCTCCAAGTCACGCAGCCTGGCCGGCCTGCGGCTCGGCTATGCGGTGGGCTCCCGCGAGTTGATCGAGGGGCTGGAGCGGGTCAAGGACTCCTTCAACTCCTACCCCGTCGACAGCCTGGCCAGCGCCCTGGGCATCGCCTCCCTGAGGGACCGCGAGCACTTCGAGGCCTGCCGCGAGGCGGTGATCACCACCCGCGAGCGCACCCGGGTGCGCCTCGAGGCCCTGGGCTTCCAGGTGCTGCCCTCGCAGACCAACTTCGTGCTGGTCAGCCACCCGGAGTTCGATGCCGCCCAGCTCTTCGTGGGCCTGCGCGAGCGCGGCGTGCTGGTGCGACACTTCAACACCGAGGTGCTGCGCGACCACCTGCGGATCTCCATCGGCACCGATGACGAAATGGACAGCCTTATCGAGGCGCTCGAGAGCCAGTGTCGCCAGGGCCACCCATGACCAGGGAACGCCATCGACTGCCCCTTTCCAGGGTCCATCATGTGGCGCTGATCACCGCCGACTACGACCGCGCCCGGCGCTTCTATCTCGAGGTGATGGATGCCGAGATCATCCAGGAGACCTGGCGAGCCGAGCGGGAGAGTCACAAGCTGGATCTGCGCCTGCCGGGGGGAATCCAGCTGGAGCTGTTCTCCTTCCCCTCGCCGCCGCCACGTCCCAGCTACCCTGAAGCCTGTGGCCTTCGCCATCTCGCCCTGGCTACCCTGGACCTCGAGGCCTGCATCGACCTGCTGAGGGCGAGGGGTGCCCAGCCGGAACCCATCCGGGTCGACGAGATGACCGGCTCACGCTTCACCTTCCTGGCCGACCCCGATGGCACCCCGATAGAGCTGTACGAAGTGCCAACACCGGATCACCGGATCGGCGGCCATAAACGAGGAAACCCCGGCTTCTGACGAAGCCGGGGTTCCTGAAATGAAAAGACCCCGTGCTCTTTTCGAACACGGGGTCTTCTCGGGATAGGTGCCTGACGATGATTGCGCCGGGCTCCGGCGGGCGGCACTCCGCTACTCTCCAGGGGGAGGCCCCCGGAACGGCGAAACCCCGACCAATGGCCGGGGTTTCAGAATAAGTGCCTGACGATGATTGGGCCGGCCTCCCGGCGGGCGGCGCTCCGCTATTCTCCAGGGGGAGGCCCTGACATCACATCCGTTTGGCCGACGCACATGAAAAGACCCCGTGCTCTTTCGAACACGGGGTCTTTTCGGGATAGGTGCCTGACGATGACCTACTCTCGCATGGGGAGGCCCCACACTACCATCGGCGCTGAGCGGTTTCACTGCTGAGTTCGGCATGGGATCAGGTGGTTCCCGCACGCTATGGTCGTCAGGCGAAAAACGGTGAATCATGCTGAGCTGATACGTCTCATCGTATCCGGCTGTCGGTCGCCATCGGCAGACCGCTTGGGTGTTATATGGTCAAGCCTCACGGGCCATTAGTACCGGTTAGCTCAACGCCTTGCAGCGCTTCCACACTCGGCCTATCAACCAGCTGGTCTCGCTGGGCCCTTCAGGAGGCTCGAGGCCTCGGGGATGTCTCATCTTGAAGGGGGCTTCCCGCTTAGATGCTTTCAGCGGTTATCCCGTCCGCACATAGCTACCCGGCAATGCCACTGGCGTGACAACCGGAACACCAGAGGTGCGTCCACTCCGGTCCTC
>NZ_JAWSUJ010000060.1:0-25763 GCF_033549285.1 Halomonas sp. | reverse complement strand
GCGGGTGTCGGGCGAGAGGCCGAGTGCCTCGGGGTCGTCGTCCTCGCGCAGCACCACATAGCAGTCGTCGAAGGCCCCGGCGGCCCGCTCGACGGCACGCGCCAGCAGGGGGCGACCATCGGCCAGGCGCGCCCGGCGCTTGTCGACGGCACCGAAACGACGTGAGCGCCCGGCCGCCATGACCAGTGCCACGACCCGAGCGGGCGGCGTCTCGCGAACGGGGGACGCTTCCTCAGAGGGACTCACGGGGGCGCCCCCGCTGGACGCGGACGATATCGGCCATCACCGCCAGGGCGATCTCGGCCGGCGTCTTGCTGCCCAGCGCCAGGCCGATCGGCATCTGTATCCGCGCCATCTCCTCTTCCCCCAGGCCGCCCGAGCGGCGCAGGCGCTCGGCACGCGCTGCCGAAGTCCGTTGCGATCCCATCACGCCGATATAGAAGGCCGGGGTGCGCACCGCCTCCATCATCGCCAGGTCATCGATGCGCGGGTCATGGGTCAGTGCCACCACCGCGGTGGCGGCATGGCAGGCGCCCGAGGCGATGAAGAGGGAGGGCAATACCGACTGCACCTCGACGCCCTCGACGCGAAATCCCGCCCGCGCCTCCTCGCGGGGATCGCAGGCGATCACCTCGAAGCCCAGGGTGCGCGCGAAATCGGCGCAGGCCTCGGCCACCGGCGAGAGACCGGCAAGGATCAGCCGTGCCGCGGGACCGATGCGCAGGCTCACCTCCCCTGCCCCGCGATCCTGTGTGACCCGCGGCCCCAGGCCGCCATCCTCGACGAAATGCACCCGGCCGCTGGCCAGGTCGACCCGCCGCACCAGGGGTCGCTGGCCGAGCAGGGTCGCCTGCATCACCTCCAGGTGCGTCAGGGTCGCGGCATCGGGTGCCAGGGGCTCGATCAGCACATCGAGGATGCCGCCGCAGGGAAGGCGGATGCGCGGACCGCCCGGCCCCTCGGGATCGCCGTAGCGCAGGGTCTGCAGGCCCGCATCGAACTCACCGTCGCGGAGGCGGGCGAGGAAGTCCTCCTCGACACAGCCCCCGGAAAGGGACCCGACATGCCTGCCGTCCCCCCTTGCCACCAGCAGCGAGCCCGGCTCGCGGGGCGATGAACCGAAGGTGGCAAGCACCGTGCAGAGCCAGATCCGTCGCCCCTCTCGCAGCCAGGCCAGTGCCTGGTCGACCACCTGCAGGTCGAGGTGGCGCATCCTCAGCTCGCCAGTTGATCGCCGACCGGGAGGCGCCGGATGCGCTTGCCGGTGGCGGCGAAGATGGCATTGCACAGGGCCGGCGCGACGGGTGGGAGGCCGGGCTCGCCCACCCCACCCATGGCGTCGTTCGGGTTGTCGATCAGGTGGACGCGGACGACCCTGGGCGCGTTCGGCATCCGTGGGATCAGGTAGCTGTCGAAGTTATCCTGCTGGGCCACGCCATCCTCGAAAGTCACCTCGCTCTGCAGGGCAATACCGATGCCCATCACGCAGGAGCCCTCCATCTGCGACCGGATTCGCTCCGGATTGGCCTGAGGCCCGCAGTCGAAGGCAATGTCCGCTCGGTGAATGGTCAGTTCGCCCTCATCATCCACTTCCACGTCAAAGACGATGGCGGTGTAGGAGACAAAGCTGTGATGAAAGGCCAGGCCCAGGCCTCGCCCCTTCCCTGTCTCGCGCCCCCAGCCGGCCTCTTCGGTGGCCCGTTCGATGACGCGGCGCATGCGGGCCACATCGATCGGATACAGGTCTGGATCCTCGCCGTAGTTCCAGCCGTCACCCACGGTCAGGTTATGCACTTCCCGGTCCGGCCCCAGCAGGTCCAGCACGAAGTCCCGATGGTCCTTGCCGGCCGCCACGGCCATCTCATGGGCAAAGCTCTGGATGGCCCAGGCATGGGGCAGGTTGTAGACCGAGCGGAACCAGCCGATGCGGACATGGGCCGGCGCCGGCGGGTTCTCCAGCCGGATGGCGGGAATGCTGAACGGCATGGTATTGAAGCCCATGCCCAGCTCGAACTCTCCCTTGTGTTTGGGGTCCGGGGCAAACAGGGAGGCGATGCTGGGCGACAGGGTCCGGTGACGCCAGCTGGTCGCCTTGCCATCGGCGTCAAGGCCGGCTTCGAGATGATCGACGGATACCGCGTGGAAGTAGGCATGCTGGATATCGTCTTCACGTGACCACTGCAGCTTGAGGGGCCGTCCCTCGAATTCCTTGGCCACTCGGGCCGCCTCGATCACGAAATCCGGCTTCGACTTGCGCCCGAAACCGCCGCCAAGCAGGGTCTGATGGACGGTGACGTCTTCCAGGTCCATCTCCAGCAGGCCCGCGATGCCCTCACGGGTCGCCCTGGGGTTCTGGACCGGCGCCCAGGCCTCCGCCTTGCCATCCTTGATCATCACCACCGCTACCGGCGGCTCCATGGGGGCCTGTGCCATGTGGGGCATGTAATAGGTCGCAGACACCCGCTTGTCGGCGGCGTCCAGGGCGGCCTCGACATCGCCGGACTGGCGAATGACCTTGCCGGGGGATTGGGCTGCCTTCTCCAGCGATTCCCGGTAAGCATCGGACGTGTAATCGGCATTGTCCCCGGCGGCGGCCCTGTCCCATTCGATCTTCAGGGCCCTGCGCCCCTCCATCGCGGCCCATGTGTTGGAGGCCACCACGGCAATGCCACCGAGCGGGTTGAAGGCGGCGGGCTGTCCCGTTCCTTCAATGTGGACCACCTTCCTGACACCGGTGACATCGAGCGCGTCGCTGTCATCGACGCTTTTCACCTTGGCGCCATAGACGGGTGGACGAGCGACGACCGCGTAGAGGGTGTCTTCCAGGTCCACATCCGCACCGAATACGGCCCTGCCGGTGACAATGTCTTCACCGTCAATGGCCTTGGGGTAGGCGGACTTCAGCTCGCCATTGATCAGGCCGGACTCCTTGCCGATGAAGCGCAGTTCGCTGTCGGATTTCAGAACCAGGGCATCCCTGCCCGGAACATCCAGCTCCCTCGCCGCTTTTGCCAGCTCGCCGAAACCGAGTTCCCGGCCCGTGGCGGGATGCACCACCTGGTGGATCTCGGCCCGCACCTCATGAACGGGGACATCCCACTGGTTGGCCGCCGCCTGCTCGAGCATCAGCCTGGCGGCGGCGGCCGCACGTCGCATGGGTTCATACCAGTGACGCATGCTGCGGGAGCCATCGGTATTCTGGTTGCCGTACCTGTCCTGGTCCGCATTCGCCTGCTCGGCCCGGACGCGGTCCCAGTCCGCGCCCAGCTCATCGGCTGCCACCATCACCAGACTCGTGCGGATCCCCTGGCCCATCTCGGCACGGTTGTTGACGATGGTGACCAGACCGTCGGAATCGATGTGAATGAACACGTTCGGGTTGTCGACCCAGCCACCGGGCATGGCCCCGGCACCGAACTGGGCCTGTTCATTGGCCAGCCCCAGGTCCCAGCGGGCTGCCAGCAGGAGTGCCGAGCCCCCGGCCAGCCCCTTCAGGAGACCGCGGCGGCTGACGTTGGCGAGCAGCAGTGTATCGACCGATCGGCTCATGAGCTTGCCCCCTTGTCTGCAGCCCGTTCAATGGCCGCCAGGATGCGATTGTAGGTACCGCAGCGGCACAGGTTACCGGCCATGGCGTCGACGATCTCCCGGGTGTCCGGTCGTGGCGTTTTCCTGAGCAGTGCCGTAGCGTTCATGATCTGGCCACCCTGGCAGTACCCGCACTGGGCCACGCCGAGATCCAGCCAGGCCTCCTGCACGCGCCGGCCCACGGCATCATCGGCCATGGCCTCGATGGTGGTCACCTGGCGGCCCTGGACAGCGGAGACCGGCGTCACGCAGGAGCGGGTAGCCTCGCCGTCCAGGTGCACGGTACAGGCACCGCACTCGGCGATGCCGCAGCCGAACTTGGTGCCCTTCAGACCCGCCACGTCACGCAATGCCCAGAGCAGCGGCATGTTGTCGGGCACATCGAGCTCATGCTCGCTGCCGTTTATCGTCAAGGTGACCATGGTGTCTCTCCTCGGTGATGGGGACCGGCGCAGACGAACGCCATAGACTGACCTTAACCGCTCAGGGGCATTTCGCAACCGGCGGACCCGCGCGCAGGGAGGACTGCACCAACTGGCCAGGGAAGGGCAGCAAGGCAACCCGGGGGAAATGACAGACCTGCCACGGACGGCAGGGAACCGGCTGGCTCCGGAAATGCCCCGCGGCATGTTAGACTCGGCGCTTAATGCTGATCGGGAAGCGGCGCTTCGTGGTCACTCGATGAGCTGCCCCCTCAACCTTGCCACCTGATCCCGGAGGACTATCCACAGCGGTAGCCTCTCCACAGCAGCCAAGGCGCCCGCCCGCATGCCCCGTCCGCTCCTGCTTCCGCTGATCGCCCTCATCCTGCTCGCCGGCCTGGCCGTCGGCTGGCAGTGGCTGGCCAGCGAGGAGCTGCTCACCGTCGCCACGCTGCAGCGCCTGGTCCAGGGCTCCCTGGCCTGGCGCGACGCCCCCTGGGCGGTGCTGGTGGTGATGGCCGTCTACGCCGGGGCGTCGCTGGTGATGTTCCCGCTCAGCCTGCTGGTGGCGCTGACCGGGCTGCTGTTCGGCCCCTGGTGGGGCTTTGCCTACGCGCTGGCGGGGACCCTCGCGGCCTCGATGCTGACCTGGTGGGTGGGCCGCCGGCTGGGTCGCGAGGCGCTGATGCGCCACGGCGGCCGGCGCCTGCGCGGCGTCTCGCGCTACCTCTCGGGGCGCGGCATCCGGACCATGACCCTGGTCAACCTGCTGCCGCTGGCGCCCTTCACCCTCACCAACATGATGGCCGGGGCCTTCCGCCTGCGCTTTCGCGACTACATGATCGGCTCATTGCTGGGCATCGCGCCGGGGCTCGCCGGGGTCACCCTGCTGGGCAGCCAGCTGGGCCAGCTGGCGACCGCGGAGAGTCGCGGCGAGCTGCTCTGGGCCGGCGGTGGCGTGCTGGCGGGGATCGCCCTGCTGGCGGGCCTCAAGGCCTGGTCGGACCGGCGCCGCCGCACCCGCTGACGGGACCTACTTGCGCGGCACCTCGCTCTCGTCCTCCGCCCGGTGGCCGGGCCACCAGGCGGGACGGTCCTGCTCCCACTCCTCCTGCACCAGGTGGCGCAACAGGCGGCCACGATGGCAGAGCATCTGCCACTCGGCGCCCAGCCGGTGGCGCACCCGCTCCCAACCGCCCTCGTCGGCGTGGGTGAAGGGGCCGCCCCGGGCGATGGCGCGGCGATAGACCGCCAGGCACCGCTCGGCGCAGCGCGCCTCGTCGTACTCGGCGGCGGTCTCGAGGGCCGCGTCTGCCAGCGGCAGGCGGGCATGGGGTTCCGCCAGGGCGGCCAGCGCCTCGGCCATGGCGTCCACGTCATCCGCGGCGAGCAGCCGCCCGTTGCGGCCGTCGACCACCACCTCGCGCACCCCGGGGGCATCGATGGCCACCACGGGCAGGCCGGCCGCCATGGCCTCGGCCACCACCATCCCTTGGGTCTCGCTGTGGGAGGCGAAGGCGAAGACGTCCATGGCATGGTAGGCATCGATCAGCGCCTGGCCCTGCAGGCGACCGGTGAAGTGCAGGCGCCCCGCCACGCCCCGGGCTTGCGCCAGTGCCTGGATGTCGGCGCGTGCCTCGCCCTCGCCCACCACCAGGAAGTGGGCCTCGGGCTCGCCCACTAGCGCCTCGGCCACCGCCTCGGCCAGGAACGCCAGGTTCTTCTCCAGCGCCAGGCGACCCAGGTGGCCGATCACGTAGGCCCCCTCGGGAATGCCGAGTCGCGCGCGCCAGTCCCGGCCGTCGCCGAGGGCAAAGCGCGCGGTATCCACGCCGCTCGGCACCACGCTGATGCGGGGGTTGGCCTCGCGCCGGTACAGCAGGTCACGGATGCTCTCGCTGGGCGCGATCACCTCGTCGCACAGCCAGGTGTACTGGGTGGCGAGCGCCACCGCGAAGCGCTGCATGCGCGGCGAGTCGCCGGGCACGTAATGGGTGTAGTGCTCGTAGAGGGTGTGGTGGGTGAAGACCAGGGGCAGGCCGTAGGTCTCCGCCGCCCGGGCGGCCGTGTCGCCCAGCAGGAAGGGGTGGTGGGCATGGACGATGTCGGGATCGAATGCCTCGATCGCCTCGTGGAGCTGGCCGGGAATCGGCACCGGCAGCGAGAAGTCGCTGCCGTTGAAGTGCTGCACCGCCACCACCCGCACCACGTCGCCCTCCTCCCGGGGCTGCCCCTCCAGGCGCGGCGCCACCACCAGCACCCGGTGCCCGGCGGCCTGCAACTGGCGCTTGAGCCGCTGCACCGACTCGCTGACCCCGCCGACGATGGGCAGGTAGGTATTGGTGAACATCAGCACATTCACGGCGACAGGGCTCCTCGGCTGGCGGTGGCGATATTCTGACGGGAAGGCACGCGGCTGGCCATCTCCTGTTCAAGATAGGCGACGAAGGCGCGGATACGCGCCGGCACATGCCGGTGCTGGCGGTAGACGGCGTGGAAGTCGGCGCGCACCCCCTGCCAGTCGGGCAGCAGCTCGACCAGGCGACCGCGGGCTAGGTGGTCGTGCACATCCCACCAGGAGCGCAGTGCGATGCCGTGCCCCTCCAGCGCCAGCCGCATGATCACTTCGCCGTCGTTGCTGGCCAGCGGGCCGGCCACCTTCACCGCCTGCTCCACCCCGGGGTCGTCGCGGCGCTGGAAGCGCCACACCGCAAAGTCACTGTCGTTCTCGCGCAGCAACAGGCACGCCTGCCCCGAGAGGTCCGCCGGCGAGCGCAGCGGCGGCAGGGCCGCCACCCGGGCGGGGGCGGCACAGAGCACGCGACGGTTGGCCAGGATCCGGCGGGCCACCAGCCGGGAGTCCGGCGGCTCGCCGACGCGGATGCCGATGTCGAAGGCCTGGTCGCCCAGGCTCAGCGGGAAGCCGGAGAGTTCCAGGCTCGCCTCGATCCCGGGATGGTCCCGGCAGAAGGCCGAGAGCAGCGGGGCCACGTGGCGGCGGCCGAAGCCGAAGGTGGCATTGACCCGCAGCGGGCCGGAGAGCTCGGCACGATGCTCGCCGAGGGACTCCTCGAGCTCGCTGAGCTCCTCGAGGATCATCCCGCCCCGCGCCAGGTAGCGCTCGCCCTCGGCGGTCAGCGCCAGGCGCCGGGTGGTGCGGCTGGCGAGCTCCACGCCCAGCCGGGCCTCGAGCTGCTTGAGGCGCTTGCTTACCGCCGACAGCGACAGGCCCAGTTCACGGGCGGTGGCGGTGAGGCTGCCGGCATGGGCCAGGCGGCGGAAGAAGGCCAGGTCATCGAGGGGCGTCATGCCATTCTCCACTCTCGTTCAACAATGAATTGAATGGTACCCCGATTATCTTTCCCCCGTGCAGGCCTAGACTGGCAGTCACGACCCATGCACCCCCAGGAGGAGTTCCATGACCCATCGCATCGCCGTCATTCCCGGCGACGGCATCGGCAAGGAGGTGATGCCCGAGGGGCTGCGCGCCCTCGAGGCCGCCGCCAAGCGCTTCGGCATCGACCTGACGCTCGAGCACTTCGACTTCGCCAGCTGCGACTACTACGCCGAGCACGGCCAGATGCTGCCCGACGACTGGTTCGAGCAGCTCAAGGACGCCGATGCCATCTTCTATGGAGCCGTGGGCTGGCCGGAGACCGTGCCCGACCACATCTCCCTCTGGGGCTCCCTGCTGCAGTTCCGTCGCCGCTTCGACCAGTACGTCAACCTGCGCCCCTGCAAGCTGCTGCCCGGCGTGAAGAGCCCGCTGGCGGACCGTGAACCCGGCGATATCGACTTCTACGTGGTGCGCGAGAACACCGAGGGCGAGTACTCCAGCGTCGGCGGCAAGATGTTCGAGGGCACCGACCGCGAGGTGGTGATCCAGGAGACCGTGATGACCCGCACCGGGGTCGACCGGGTACTGAAGTACGCCTATGAGCTGGCCCAGAGCCGCCCACGAAAGAAGCTCACCTCGGCCACCAAGTCCAACGGCATCGCCATCACCATGCCCTGGTGGGATGAGCGCGTGAAGGCGATGGGCGCGCACTACCCCGAGGTATCGGTGGACCAGTTCCATATCGACATCCTCACCGCCAACTTCGTGATGCACCCCGACTGGTTCGATGTGGTGGTGGCCAGCAACCTGTTCGGCGACATCCTCTCCGACCTGGGACCGGCCTGCACCGGCACCATCGGTGTGGCGCCCTCGGCCAACATCAACCCGGACGGCCTCTTCCCGAGCCTCTTCGAGCCGGTCCACGGCAGCGCCCCGGACATCGCCGGCAAGGGCATCGCCAATCCCATCGGCCAGATCTGGTCCGCGGCGATGATGCTCGAGCACCTGGGCCACCCGGCGGCCGGCCAGGCCATCGTCGATGCCTTCGAGGCGGTGCTCGCCGAGGGTGACAAGGCGGTGCTGACGCCGGACGTCGGCGGCCAGGGCACCACCGAGGCCATGGGCCGCGCCATCGCCGAGCGCATCGCCGGCTGAACCGCCCGCTAGCAACGACGAGGCCCCGCCCCGCTCTCTGCATGGGAGAGCGGGGCGGGGCCCGGATCGCCGCGAGGTTGCGCGGTAGCGGCGTCAGCCGGCCAGCTTCGCGGCGATGCGCGCCACATGCTCGCCCTGGAAGCGGGCGATGGTGAGCTCGCGCTCGTCGGGCTGGCGCGAGCCGTCGCCCCCGGCGATGGTGGAGGCGCCATAGGGATTGCCGCCGCCGGCCTGATCGAAGACGTACTGCTCGCCGATGCCGTAGCCCAGCGGCACGATCACCATGCCGTGGTGCGCCAGGGTGTGCCAGAAGGAGGTGATGGTGGTCTCCTGGCCGCCGCCGGTGCCGGTGGAGGTGAAGACGCTCGCCACCTTGCCGCGCAGCTTGCCACCCGCCCACAGGCCGCCGGTCTGGTCGAGGAAGGTGCGCATCTGGGCCGACATGTTGCCGAAGCGGGTCGGGCTGCCGAAGATCACGGCATCGAAGTCGCCCAGCTCCTCGGGGCCCGCCTCGGGGGTGTCGAAGGACTGGCCGCCGGCCTTGGCGAAGGCCTCGGCGTCCATGGTCTCGGGCACCCGCTTGAGGATGACCTCGACCCCTTCGACGTCACGCGCCCCGTCGGCCACGGTGCGGGCCAGGGTGTCGATATGGCCGTACATGGAGTGATAGAGCACCAGTATCCGGGTCATTCGCTCGCCTCCTCTCGTCGTTCCAACGGTTGTGAACCCCAGTGTAGGATCGACGGTAACGAAAGGAAGCGAAGAATCTCGACGTTATCGATCGACCGGATCGAAACGTCACGGCCTGCGCCATACGCCCTCGAGGATCCGCACCCGGTCCGCGGCCAGGTTGTCGCGCAGGTTGCGCCCCATCTCCGCGAAGGCCTCGCCGAAGATCAGCCCCGGCCCGGGCAGCGCCGGCCCCGGCGGCGTCCCGTCGCCTTCCCGGCGGCTGTGCTTGCGTCGCCAGGCGAGTGCCGACTCGGTGACGTCCTGCACCGCCACCGGGACGAAGCCACCCTCGGCCAGCAGGGCCTCCAGGGCCTGCCGGGAGCGCAGGTAGCTGGTCTCGACGCGGCGTGCCCAGGGGACCGGCAAGCGCAGCGGCGAGGGGTCGCCGCCGGCCACCACCTCGTGCAGCAGCAGCGTGCCGCCCGGGACCAGCAGCCTGCGCCACTCGGCGAGCACACCGGCGACGTCGGGCATGTTCATCAGCGCATGCTGGCACCACACCGCATCGAAGGCGCCATCCGCGAGCGGCGCATGAGCGGCATCGGCGCACAGGAAGCGCGTCCGGTCGTCGAGGCCGGTGGCACGGCTCAGCCAGCCGGCCACCTCGACGAAGGCCGCGGTGATGTCCAGGCCCGTCACCTCGGCGCCGAACTCCGCCGCCAGCAGCCGGCTCGCCCCGCCGGTCCCGCAGCCCACGTCCAGCACCCGGCTGCCCGGGGCCAGGTCCCCCAGGGCCGCCAGGGAGCGGCTGGCCCGTCGCCCGCCCAGGTGCAGCTGGTCGATGCCGGCGACCTCGTCCAGGGCGAGGTCGCCCGGGTCGCACCCCGCCTCGCGGAAGGCCGCCCGCAGCCGCGCCGTCAGGCTTGGCCCGCCCCGTTCGGCAGGCGCATCATAGTGGGCATCGAGCTGGCGGGCATGGTCGGTCATGGCATTCTCCCGGGGCATGGTCACCGCCAGTCTAGCCGGCGACGGCGCCGTTCCCCATCGTGCAAAGGTCACGGTCAGGCCCCCGGCCAGGCGCGAATTTTCACCCTGGGCCCTGCCACTTTCATCCGGCCGACCCTGGCCCTTGAGTCCGCCGGCAACGGACGGGATGGTGTCGCCAGCCACCACAACATCGACAACAGGTGCCCCATGCCTTCCGACATGAGCCTCGAGCAGTTCTTCGCCCGCCTCTGGGACGACTACACCGCCATGACGCCTCAGGCGAGCCGCATCCATGACGCCCTGGTCGCCGATGGCGAGACCATCATCAACGACCACGTGGCCTTTCGCACCTTCGACCGCGGCCCCATCCGCCTGGCCGACCTGGAGCCCCACCTGCTGGCGCTGGGCTACACCCGGCTGGAGCCCTACGACTTCGAGGCCAAGAAGCTGCGTGCCTGGGGCTACCTGCCGCCGCGGGAGGACCAGCCCAGGGTCTTCCTCTCGGAGCTGAAGTGCCGCGAGCTCTCGGCCCCTGCCCAGGAGATCATCGACGAGCTGGTGGCCCAGATCGACCCCGCCCGGATCGCCACGCCCGAGGTGCTGTGGGCCGGCCGCCTCTGGGAGACACCGACCTGGGGGGAGTACCGGACCCTGGCCGAGGAGAGCGAGTACGCCGCCTGGCTGTCGATCATCGGGCTGCGCGCCAACCACTTCACGATCAGCGTCAACCACCTGCGCCGCCACGACACCCTGGAGAAGCTGCTGGCCAAGGTCGAGTCGCTGGGGCTTTCCATCAATGCCTCCGGCGGGCGCATCAAGGGCTCCCCCGAGGTGCTGCTCGAGCAGGCCTCGACGCTCGCCGACCGCATGCCCTTCACCTTCTCCGGCGGCCGGGTCGAGGAGATCCCCACCTGCTACTACGAGTTCGCCCGCCGCTACCCGGATGCCGAGGGCCGGCTCTACCAGGGGTTCGTCGCCGCCAGCGCCGACCGGATCTTCGAGTCCACCGACGCCTGTCCCGACCATGCTGGCTGAGTGGCTCGACCAGGGCCTGGAGGGGCGCACGCCCTCCCGCACCGAGGGCCGGGTCGCCGGGGGGCGTTTCCGGCTGCTCGCCCCGGGAGTGCTCGAGCTCGTGCCGGATGCATCCACGCCGGGGGCAAGCACCTGCGTGCTCTCGGCCGGGGTCCACGGCAACGAGACGGCCCCCATGGAGCTGCTGGGCGAGGTCCTGGCCCGGCTGGAGGCCGGGCTACTGCGCCTGGGGGCCCCGCTGCTGGTGATCCTGGGCAACCCCGAGGCGATCCGGCGCGGCGAGCGCTATGTCGCCACCAACCTCAACCGGCTGTTCCGCCGCGACCTCGAGGAGACGGGTGACGAGCCCGACCGGGCCCGGGCGCTGATGGCCGAGGTGGATGCCTTCTACGCCCGCCATGCAGGCCTTCCCCTCCTGCACTACGACCTGCACACGGCGATCCGCGACAGCCGCTTCCCGCGCTTCGTGGTCGAGCCCTTCGCCGAGACGCCGACGCCCCCCGAGCAGTGGCGCTGGCTGGCCGCCGCCGGCATCCAGGCGGTGCTGCACCAGCACCGCCACAGCTGGACCTTCTCGCACTACGCCAAGCACTATCATGGCGCGGCGGCCTTCACCCTGGAGCTGGGCCGCGCCAGGCCGTTCGGCCGCAACGACCTCACCCCCCTGGCCCCCATGGCGCGGCTGCTCGAGGCGCTGGTGGAGGGTCGCGCACCGGCCGAGGGCGACCCTGGCGCCATGACCTTCTTCCGCGCCGAGCACGAGCTGCTGCGCCACAGCGAGGCCTTCCGGCTCTGCTTCCCGGACGATACGCCCAACTTCAGCGAGTTCCCGCCGGGCACCCGGCTGGCGGAAGACGCCGTCGCCGGCGAGACCCGCGTCGGCGCGACCCCCCTGTCGGTGGTCTTTCCCAATGCCGAGGTCGAGATCGGTGCCCGGGCGGCGCTGCTGGTAGTGCCGAGCCCGCCACCGGCCTGACGACACCCCCGGCCCTCCACAACAACAACCGCCAGGAGACTCCCCATGACCCATGCCATCCCCGCGCCGGACCGAGGTAGAATATCCGGCTGGTCGCGGCCTCCTTCCGGAAATCCTCCGGCCTGTTAGAATCGCCCTCTTTTCGATCCCCGGTCTTGACCCCGACCCGCGCCGGCCGACCCTGAAGCGGCGGACCGCCCACGATCTGGAGCCCGTTCCATGGCCGATACCCCGATTCCGCTGGAAGTGCGCAACATCACCAAGCGCTTCGGCGACACCGAGGTCCTGAAGGGCCTCTCCCTGAAGGCCCGAAAGGGCGACGTGATCACGCTGATCGGAGCCTCCGGTTCCGGCAAGAGCACCTTCCTGCGTTGCATGAACCTGCTCGAGCAACCCGACGAGGGCGACCTGATCGTCCACGGCGAGGAGATCCGCTTCAAGAAGACCCGCCACGGCCGTGAGCCGGCCGACTGGAAGCAGGTGGTGCGCATGCGCGCCAAGCTCTCCATGGTCTTCCAGAACTTCAACCTCTGGGCCCACATGACCCTGCTGGAGAACATCATCGAGGCGCCGGTGCACGTGCTCGGAAAGCCGAAGAAGGAAGCCGTCGAGCACGCCCGCGCGCTGCTCGAGCGCGTGGGCCTGACCGAGCGCGCCGACGCCTATCCGGCCCAGATGTCCGGCGGCCAGCAGCAACGCGGGGCCATCGCCCGGGCGCTGGCCATGGACCCCGAGGTGATGCTCTTCGACGAGCCCACCTCGGCACTGGACCCGGAGCTGGTCGGCGACGTGCTCAAGGTCATGCGCGACCTCGCCGAGGAGGGGCGCACCATGATCCTGGTCACCCACGAGATGGCCTTCGCCCGCGACGTCTCCAGCCAGGTGATCTACCTGCATCAAGGCGTGATCGAGGAGTCCGGGCCGCCCGAGGCGGTGTTCGGCAACCCGCGCTCCGAACGGCTAAAGCAGTTCCTGGCGCCCAAGCACTGAGGCGACCCGGACGAGGAGACTCCCATGATCGACCTGCACGGCTACGGCCCGCGCCTCGCCGAAGGCGCCCTGATCACCATCGAGCTGGCGGTACTCTCGCTGGTCCTGGCCATCGTGCTGGGCCTCGCGACCGCCAGCGCCAAGATGTCGCGCAACTGGCTCGCCCACCGCATCGGCACCCTCTACACCACCATCATCCGCGGGGTCCCCGACCTGGTGCTGATGATGCTGCTCTTCTTCGGCGGCCAGATCGGCATCAACATGGTCACCGACCAGCTCTACGAGCGCTTCGGGTGGGACATCTTCATCAACGTCAACGAGTTCGTCGCCGGCGTGGTCACCATCGGGCTGATCTTCGGCGCCTACATGGGCGAGACCTTCCGCGGCGCCTTCCTGGCGGTGGACAGCGGCCAGATCGAGGCCGGGCGCGCCTACGGCATGAACCACTGGCTGGTGTTCCGGCGCATCCGCTTCCCGCAGATGATGCGCCACGCCATCCCCGGCCTCTCCAACAACTGGATGGTGCTGCTCAAGACCACCGCTCTGGTCTCGGTGATCGGCCTCACCGACATGGTGCGCGTGGCCGCCGAGGCCTCCAAGGCCACCCGCGAGCCCTTCACCTTCATGATCATCGTCGCCGCCATCTACCTGCTGATCGCCACGGTCTCGGAGTGGGGCTTCGCGCGGCTGCAGAAACGCTATGACGTCGGCTACCGGGAGGCGGACTGATGGAAGCCCTGATGACCTGGCTGGAGGCCCAGCTCGCCGACAACAGCATCTTCACCCTGCAGACCCTCGGCTACTACGGCGAGGGGCTGGTCACCACCGTGCAGCTGGTGTTCCTGTCGCTGATCATCGGCCTGGTGCTGGCGGTCCCGCTGGCCATCGGCCGCGGCTCGCGGCATCGCTGGATCAGCCTGCCGATCTTCCTCTACTGCTACGTGTTCCGCGGCACGCCGCTGCTGGTCCAGCTCTACCTCATCTACTACGGCGTGGTGTTCGTCGAGGGAATCCAGGAGACCTGGCTGTGGGTGATCCTCGAGAAGCCCTTCGTGCCGGCGCTGATCGCCTTCACCCTCAATACCGCGGCCTATACCACCGAGATCTTCCGCGGCGCCATCAAGTCCACGGCACGGGGCGAGATCGAGGCGGCGCGGGCCTATGGCATGTCCCGGGGGCTGATGCTGCGGCGTATCGTGCTGCCCAGCGCCTTCCGGCGCGCCCTGCCGGCCTACGGCAACGAGGTGATCTTCATGCTCCACGCCAGCGCCATCGCCAGCGTGGTCACCATCATGGACCTCACCGGCGCGGCCCGCTTCGTCTATGCGCGCTACTACGCGCCCTTCGAGGCCTTCCTGTTCGTGGCAGGCATCTACCTCTGCCTGACATTCGCCATCCTCTACCTGTTCCGTTACCTGGAACGGCGCCTGCTGGCGCACCTCAAGCCGGCCAGCGGCTGACAGGCGGCGACGGGGAGCGTAAAACAAGCGTTGGGAACCGGCGTTTGAAAGCGACCGGCTCCCCCTTCCGACGGGCCCGGGCATCCGCTATCGTGGTTCCGTCGTCACCCACGAGGTGAAACCACCAACAACACGGGAAGACACCCATGAAGCTACACAAGATCCTGAGCCTCGGCGTGTTCGGCGCCGCCCTGATCGCCGGCGGCGCCAGTGCCGAAGTCCGCGACATCCGCATCGGCGTCGACGTGCCCTACGAGCCCATGGAGTACCGCACCCCCGAGGGCGAGCTGACCGGCTTCGACATCGACCTGGGCAACGCCCTGTGTGCCGAGATCGGCATCCAGTGCGAGTGGGTCGTGCAGGGCTGGGACGGCATCATCCCGGGCCTCCAGGCGCGCAAGTACGACGCCATCATGTCCTCGATGACCATCAACGAGCAGCGCCGTGAACAGGTGCTGTTCTCCGATCCCTACATCACCCCGCCGTCGGCCTGGTTCGCCCCCGGCGACGTCGAGATCGGCACCCCGTCCGAGGAGACCCTCGACGGTCTGACCGTCGGCGTGCAGCGCGGCACCCTGCAGGACAACTATGTGACCGACCTGTACGGCGACGTGGCCGACGTCAATCGCTATGCCACCGCCGACGACATGGTGCTGGACATGGACTCGGGCCGCCTCGACGCGGTGTTCCTCGACTTCCCGATCGGCAAGTCCACCCTGCTCGACAGCGAGGCCGGGGACTACAAGCTGGTCGGCGAGAAGATCACCGAGCCCAAGGAGTACTTCGGCGAGGGCTTCGGCATCGCCTTCCGCCAGCGCGACCAGGAGCTGGCCGAGGCCTTCAACGCCGCCCTGGCGACGCTGAAGGAGAACGGCACCTACGACGAGATCCACGAGAGGTACTTCGGCACGGAGTGACCCGAGCGGTCAGCTGCCAGCCGACACGACCGGGGCCCCAGCGGCCCCGGTCCTGCGTTCGGGCCCCGGCCCTCAGGGCGGGGCCTGGGGAGCGTTCTCGCGTATCTGGATGGCCCGGCGCATGAAGGCCAGGATCCAGCGCACCATCAGGGTGTCGTCCACCGGCGCCGAGAGCGACGCCTCTCCCTCACGCACCCGGTGGTGGCCGACCTGGTCGGCGCGCAGCGCCATCAGGTCCCGGGAGTAGGCCGGGGTGAACTCGGGATGGCCCTGGACGCCGAGGAAGTGCTCGCCGACCTGCATCAGGTAGACCGGACAGAAGTCGCTGCCGCCCAGCACCCGGGCGCCCTTAGGCAGCCGCTCCACCTGGTCCTGGTGGCTCACCAGCAGGTCGAGTCCCGGTTGCCAGGGCGTCATCCAGTCGGCCCGCTCGGTGACTCGGTTGAACGACAGGCCCACGCCCCACCCCCTGCCGCTCTTCGCCACCTCGCCGCCCAGCGCCCTGGCCATCAGCTGGTGGCCGAAGCAGATGCCCACCAGCGGCTTGCCCGCCACCCAGAGGGCGCGCACGAAGGCCTCGAGATCGGTGATCCAGGGCAGGTCGTCGTTGACCCCGAACTTCGATCCCGTGGTCAGCCAGGCGTCCACCGCCTCGACGTCGGCGGGGATCTCGCCGTCCAGGCAGCGCCAGACCCGGAACGTCAGGCTCGGATCGACGCGATGGAACAGCGCCTCGAACATCTCGGGGTAGTTGCCGTGGCGCCCGCGCAGCTCCGGCGCCACGTCGTCACACTGCAGCAGTCCGATCACCATGCCCTGCCCTCCCGCGTCATCTCGCCCCCTACTCGAGCCGAGCGCCCAGGCGCCGCGGCCGGCCATCGACCCGATCCGTTCAGAGCCGGCCCTCCACGGCCGCCACGAAGAGGTCGCGGTACTCGTCGGTCGTGAAGGCGACGGGGTTGGTCCCCGATGAGGGGTCCTCCACCGCCATCCGTCCCACCCGGTCGGCACGCCCGCTATCGATGCCCAGCTCGGCCAGGGTATGCGGGATGCCGAGCCGCTCGCGCAGGTCCAGCACCCAGTCGATCACGCTGGCCGTCCCGGGCTGGGCCAGGGCGAGGTAGCGTCCCAGACGCACCATGGGCTCGCCGATAGCCCGCTCGTTGGCGCGCAGCACATAGGGCATCAGCACCGCATTGAGGGTGCCGTGGTGGGCGTCGTGCAGCGCCCCGAGGGGGTGGGCCAGGGCATGCATGGCGCCCAGGCCGCGCTGGAAGGCGGTGGCGCCCATGCTCGAGGCCACCAGCATGTTCATGCGCGCCTCCAGGTCCCCGCCGTCGGCGAAGGCCCTGGGCAGGAAGTCGCGCACCCGCCGCACCCCCTCCACGGCGATGCCCTCCGCCATGGGGTGGAACATCGGCGAGCACCAGGCCTCCAGGCAGTGGGAGAGCGCGTCCATGCCGGTGGCCGCGGTGATGGCCGCCGGCAGGCCGACGGTGAGCTCAGGGTCGAGGATGACCCGGTCCGGCACCATGCCGGGATGGAAGATGATCCGCTTGACGTGGGCCGCCTCGTCGGTGATCACCGAGGCGCGCCCCACCTCGGAGCCGGTGCCGGCGGTCGTCGGCACCGCCACGCAGGGCACGATGGCCGCCCCGTCGGCATGGGTCCAGTTGTCGCCCACGTCCTCCAGCGCCCACAGCGAGAGCCCCTCCCGCTGGCGGGCCATCAGCGCCACGGCCTTGGCGGCATCGAGCCCCGAGCCGCCACCGAAGGCGACCACCCCGTCGTGGCCGCCGTCGTTGAAGGCGGCCACCCCGGCCAGCACATTGGCCCCGGTGGGGTTGCCCTTGATCTCGCTGAACACCCCGATGGCCAGGCCCTCGGCCCGGGCCCGATCGACGATGTCACGCACCATGGGCAGGCCCGCCAGGCCCGGGTCGGTGACCAGCAGCGGTGCGGTCATGCCCAGTTCCCGGCACAGCCCGGGAAGCTCGCGGACGCGGCCGGGGCCGGTGAGGATGGGGGCCGGGTAGTTCCAGCCCATGCGGTAGTGGTCGGAATCGAAGCTCATGGGGACCTCCGCCGTCAGGCATGCTTGAGATGGAAGGACTTGGGCCGGGTCAGGGTCTCGTAGCCCAGCCGCGACAGCGAGCAGCCGCGACCGGAGCACTTGACGCCCGTCCAGGCCAGTTCCGGGTCCAGGTAGTCGCAGCGGTTGGTGAAGACCGTGCCGGCCTCCAGCCGACGGGCGATGGCCTCGCCGGCGACGAGGTCGCGGGTGAACACGGCCGCGGTGAGGCCGAAGGCGCTGTCGTTCATCAGCGCGATGGCCGCCTCGTCGTCGGCCACCGGCATGACGCCCACCACCGGGCCGAAGCTCTCCTCGGTCATCACCCGCATGGTGTGGTCGACCCCGGTCAGCAGCTGGGGCGCCAGGTAGGCGCTGCCCGGCACCGAGAGCGGGTAGTCGCCGGGGTCGATCCAGGCCGTGGCACCGGCCGCCACCGCCTCCTCCACCTGGCCGCGCACGAAGTCCGCCGCCGCCGGCCTGACCAGCGGGCCCAGGGTCGTCGCCGGATCGGTGGGGTTGCCGAGCCGGAGCTGGCGCACCCAGGCCACCGCTCGCTCGACGAAGGCGTCGTGGATCGAGGCGTCCACGTAGAGGCGCTCGATCCCGCAGCAGCTCTGCCCCGAGTTGAAGAAGGCCCCGTCCATCACCCCCTCCACCGCGGCGTCGAGATCGACATCGGCGCGCACGTAGGCCGGATCCTTGCCCCCCAGCTCCAGGCCGGTGGCGATGAAGCGCCCGACGGCGTTGCGCTCGACCATGGCCCCGCCCGCCACCGAGCCGGTGAAGGCGACGTGATCGACACGCGGGTCACGGATCAGCGCCTCGGTGTCGTCGTGGGAGAGGTGCAGGTGCTGGAAGACGCCTGCCGGCAGCCCGGCCTCGTCGCAGGCCTGCTGGAGACGCTCGGCGCACAGCGGCGTCTGGGCGGAGTGCTTGAGCAGCACGCCGTTGCCGGCCATGATCGCCGGCACCAGGGCGTTCACCGCGGTCATGTAGGGGTAGTTCCAGGGCGCCACCACCAGCGATACCCCCAGCGGCTCGCGGTTGATGTAGCGCGTGAAGCCGGGCTTCTGTGCCAGGTGGATCGGCGCCAGCGCCTCCTCGGCCAGGGCGATCATGGTCCGCGCCCGTTCCTCGAAGCCGCCCACCTCGCCGGCGGCCGCAGCGATGGGCCGCCCCATCTGCCAGGTCAGCTCCTCCGCCAGGGCGTCGCGGCGAGCCACGAAGGCATCCACCATGCGCGAGCAGAGACGCGCGCGCTCCGCCACCGGCACCTCGCGCCAGGCGCGCTGTGCCGCCACCGCCCGCTCTAGCGCCGCCTCGATGGCTGCCGCGGAGGCCTGTTCCCGCTCGACGTAGACCGACCCGTCCACCGGCGAAATCGTGCGTTGTATGGCCATGATTTAGGGCACTCCCAATCAATGTTGCCGCGTAGGAAACCTTGAAGACGCGTCATGAGCGAACGCAGGTCGTGCGCGGCCGGAGCGCAGGATCCGGAGCCTACTCCAGTAGGTGAGAATCCGACCGGGCTGGCGTACCAGCACCGCCCGCGTGCGAGATGCGGAGCGCAATAGCGTATTCATCGTTTCCTCAGATGATTTCGAAATAGCGATCCAATTCCCAGTCCGTGATATGGCGCCGGAACTGGCGCTCCTCCCACTCCCGGGTCGCCGCAAAGTGCTCGACGAAGTCGTCACCGAAGAGGTCGCGGGCCGGCGCACAGCCCCGCAGGCGCTGGGCGGCATCCCACAGGGTGCGGGGCAGCGCCTGATGCGACGGGTGCTCGCGGTCGTAGGCGTTGCCCTCGACCGGCGGGTCGGGCTCGAGGCGCTGCTCGATGCCCCAGAGCCCCGAGGCGATGGCCGCGGCCATCGCCAGGTAGGGGTTGGCATCGGCGCTGCCCAGGCGGTACTCGACCCGCTGGGAGGCCTCGCTGCCGGGAATCACCCGCAGCGCGGTGGTACGGTTCTCGACGCCCCAGGTGGCATCGGTGGGCGCCCAGAAGCCGGGGATCAGCCGGGTGTAGCTGTTGATGGTGGGGGCGAACATCGCCAGCAGCTCCGGCATCAGGGCCTGCTGGCCGGCCACGAAGTGGCGCTGCAGGTCGCTCATCCGGTCCGGCGCCGCGGCATCGAAGAAGGCCGAGTCGCCATTCCCGGCGTGGCGCAGCGACAGGTGGATATGGCCGCTCTGGCCGGGATAGTCCGGCGACCACTTGGCCATGAAGGTGGCCATCAGGCCGCGACGCTGGGCCCACACCTTGGTGAAGGTCTTGAACAGCGCCCCCTTGTCGGCGGCCGCGAGCGCCTCGTCCACGCCGATGGCCGCCTCGAGCACCCCGGGGCCGGTCTCGGTGTGCAGCCCCTCGATGGGAAAGTCCATGGCCTCGGCCATGGCCAGCAGCTCGTGGTAGAGCTCGCCGTGCACCGAGCTCCTGAGCATGGAGTAGCCCATCATGTCGGGGGTGAACGGCCGCAGGTTCCGGTAGCCCTTCTCGCGGATCGATTCCGGCGTCTCCTGGAAGAGGAAGAACTCGTACTCCAGGGCGGCGCGGGCGGTGAAGCCCAGCGCCTCGGCCCGGGCCAGCACCCGCCTGAGCAGGCCGCGCGGGCAGATCGCCTCGGCGGGGCCCTCGAACTCGGCGAGAAAGAGCAGCATGTCGCCCTCGGCAGGCACCTCGCGGCAACTCTCCGGCACGATCCGCAGCGGCGCATCCGGGTAGCCGGTATGCCAGCCGGTGAAGCGCACGTTGTCGTAGAGCTCGTCCTTGCTGTCCCAGCCAAGTACCACGTCGCAGAAGGCGAACCCCTTCTCCAGGGAGGCGAAGAACTTCTCGCGCCCCATGTACTTGCCGAGCATCACGCCGTCGATGTCGAACATCCCCACCTTGACGTGGCTGAGGCCGCGGGCCTCGACGATGCGGCGCGCGTCCTCGGCACTGGCGACCGCTCTTGGCTGCAATCGGCTCATGGCACCTCCTCATCCTGCCGGGTCCTGTCCCGCCGTCGACCGACGGCGAGCCTGCGGGGCGGGCGACGGGCGCCGCACCACCCCGTCCGTCGCTCAGGAGTAGCGGTAGGGAGGGCCGGCCTCCTGCATGGTCTGGCGGTAGTCCTTGAGGATCTGCACCAGCTTGGCGCTGCGCTCGCTCTCCTGGGCAATCTCGTCCCAGAACGACAGCGCCTCGTCCTCGATGGTCTGCCACTCCTCCTCGGGGATCGAGGTCAGCTCCAGCTTGCCGCCGGTGGTGCGGTAGTGCGCCTCGCCCCACCAGTACCAGTGCTGGCGGTAGTAGTGGGAGCTGTCCATGCACAGCCGGAACAGCGTCTTGAGGTGCTCGGGCAGCTCCTCCCAGCGCTCGGTGTTGGCGAAGTAGGAGCCTGACCAGGCACCGGAGATGTTGTTGGTCAGGTAGTAGTTGCTGACGTCGGCCCAGCCCACGGTATAGGCCTCGGTGATGCCGGCCCAGGCGATGCCGTCGAGCTCGCGGGTCTGCATGGCGACCTCGATGTCCTCCCAGGGCAGGGTCACCGGCACCACGCCGAAGCGGCTGAGAAAGCGTCCCGCCGTGGGGAAGGTGAAGACCCGCTTGCCCTCCAGGTCCTTGATGCTGCGGATCGGGTCTCGGGTGACGAAGTTGCAGGGATCCCAGGAGCCGGACCCCAGCCAGGTCACGCCCTCCACCTCGCCGTAGGCCTCCTCCCAGATCTCCTTGAGGCCGTAGTGGTGGAACAGCGCCGGCACGTCAAGGCTGTAGCGCGAGGCGAAGGGGAAATAGCCGCCGAACACCGAGACGTCCACCGGGGCGTTGATGGAGTCGTCGTCACTCTGCACCGCATCGATGGTGCCGCGCTGCATGGCACGGAACAGCTCGCCGGTGGGTACCAGCTGATCGGCGTAGTAGAGCTCGATCTCCATCTCGCCGTTGGCGGCCCGGTTGAAGGCATCGATGGAGGGCTTGATGACATGCTCGGCCAGCGCCGGGCCGGCATAGGTCTGCAGGCGCCAGCGGATGGGACTGGATTGCGCCTTCACGTAGGGGGCACCGACGGTGGCCGCCCCGACCGTGGCGGCGGTGGCCACCCCGGCCTTCTTGAGGAAATCGCGACGGTTGGTCATGGTTCTTCTCCTGCGATGGTGGTTGTTGTTCGGCAAGGTCATCGAAGTCGCGTGTCGGCACCTCCTTGGGAGCGCTCGCCCCGGTCGCTCAATAGCCGCGATAGAGCTGCGGCAGCCACAAGGCCAGCTGCGGGAAAGCGGTGATCAGCGCCAGCCCCACCAGCATGATGCCCACGAAGGGCCAGACACTGCGGTAGATGTCCCCCAGCGAGATCTCCGGCGGCGCCATGGCCCGCATCAGGAAGAGGTTGTAGCCGAAGGGCGGGGTCATGTAGGCGATCTGCACGGTGATGGTGTAGAGCACCCCGTACCAGATCGGGTCAAAGCCCAGGCTGATCACCAGCGGCACGTAGAGCGGCGCGACGATCACCAGCATGGCGGTGTCGTCGAGGAACATCCCGAGCAGGATGTAGGAGAGCTGCATCATCACCAGTATCTGCCAGGGGCTCATGCCGATACGGTCCAGGAAGAGCCCCTCGATGGCGCGCACGGCCCCCAGTCCGTCGAACACCGCCCCGAAGCAGAGCGCCGCGAGGATGATCCACATGAACATGCAGCTGATGCCCAGCGTCTTGTGCAGCGTCGCCTCCATCACCTTGCCGTTGAGCCGGCGCTTGGCCAGCGCCGCCAGGGTCGCCGCCAGGGCACCGACGGCCGAGCTCTCCACCAGGCTGGTCACGCCCATCAGGAACAGGCCGGTCATGAAGAAGAAGATCAGCAGCGGCAGGATGCCGGCGCGCAGCAGGCGCAGCTTCTCGGCCAGCGAGAGGTTGCGCTCCTCGGCGGGCAGCGCCGGGCCCAGGTGGGGCTGGAAGTGGCAGCGCACGACGATGTAGAGCACGAAGAGCCCGGCCAGGATCAGCCCGGGGATGGCCCCCGCCAGCCACAGCTGGCTGACCGGCTGGCGGGCGATCATGCCGTAGAGCACCAGCACCACGCTGGGCGGCACCAGGATGCCCAGGGAACTCCCCGCCTGGATCACCCCGGTGACCATGGTCTTGTCGTAGCCGCGGCGCAGCAGTTCGGGCAGGGCGATGGTGGCGCCGATGGCCATGCCCGCCACGCTCAGGCCGTTCATCGCCGAGATCACCACCATCAGGCCAATGGTGCCCACCGCCAGGCCCCCCTTCAGCGAGCCCATCCAGACGTGGAACATCTCGTAGAGCTCGCCGGCGATGCCCGATTCCGAGAGCATGTAGCCCATGAAGATGAACAGCGGCAGGGTCAGCAGCGGATACCAGTTCATCAGCTGGATCGCCGCCGTGAAGGGCATCTCCACCCCGCCGTCACCCCACAGCAGCAGCGCCGAGGCGGCCCCGACGAAGCCGATGACCCCGAACACCCGCTGCCCGGTGAGCAGCAGCAGCATCATGGTCGAGAACATCAGCGCGGCGATGGCCTGGTAGGTCATTCGATGACCTCCCCGCGGATCCGCGCGATGTCCTTGAAGAAGGTCGAGAGGCACTGCAGCAGCATCAGCAGGATGCCGAGGGTCATGATGATCTTGATCGGCGCCAGGGGGGGCGACCAGGTGGTGTAGCTGGTCTCGCCGTAGCGCAGCGCATAGCCGGTGCTGGAGATGCCGCCGGCGAGCAGGGCCCCGAGGAAGACGAACAGCAGCAGCATGGTCAGGACATCGACCAGGGCCCGGGTGCGGTCGGACCAGCGCGAGTAGAAGAGGTCCATGCGCACGTGGGAGTCGAGCTGCATGGAGTAGGCCCCGCCCAGCAGGTAGTAGGTGGCCATCAGGAACTGGGAGACCTCGATGCCCCACACCAGCGGACTGTTGAACAGGCTGCGCGAGATGGAGGCATAGAGCAGCAGGCCGATCATCACGAAGATCAGCAGCATGACCAGGCGCCCCACCCGACGGTTGAAGGCATCCACCCAGCGCACGTAGCAGACGATGGCTCTCGGCATGGTGTTGTCATTGTTCCAGGGCCGACGATGCCTGGAGTCTTGGCAGGCCCGGGAGGAACCGCAAGGAGCATCGGCTTCGACAACGGCTGCACTATCGACAGAACCGATAGTGCACGCCGACGGGGCAGCGCCGGACGCCCTGCCCTCGTCGGGGAGCAGTCCCGCGGCGACTCAGCCGTCGAAGCGGATCCCCTCGGCCAGCCAGGGCAGCTCGCGGGTGATCTCGGCCAGGAAGTGACGCTCGAGGAGGCGACGGCTGTCGCTGGCCAGCAGGGCCGGCAGGGCACCGAGCTCGTCGCGACGCGCGACCAGGGTCAGCTGGCGGGCGAAGGGGGCGGTGGGCAGGGGCGCGACCCGTACCCGCAACCCGGTCAGGCCCGCCTGGTAGAGGCACAGCGGGGTGGTGATGGTCCAGCCGGCCCCGGCACTGACCAGACTGAGCAGGGCGAAGGTGTTGTCCAGGTGCAGCCGTGCCGGCAGCTCCAGCTGGTTGAGGCGCAGGTGGCGCTCGATCGCCTGGCCGATCAGCGACTGGGGGGTGTAGCGCATGAAGTCAAGCTGGCGGGCCAGCCAGCGCAGGTTGTCCAGGGGGCCAGGCACCTCCTCGGGCACCACCAGCACGAAGGGCTCGCCGAGCACGGCGTGGCGCTCCAGGCCGTCGTAGTTCTCCAGCCGGTCATCGGAGATGATGATGTCCACATGCCGGGTGAGCAGCGCATGGCCGTGCATGTGCGAGAGCCCGGTGGTGAGGGTGTAGTCCCCGGTGTGGCGACGGATCACCTCGATCAGCGGCTGGCCGACCGCGGTGGCCAGGGAATCCACCAGCGCCATGCGCACCTGGTGCAGCCGTCCCGCCGTCCCCGAGAGCAGCTCCCGCCGGGTGGCCCGGGCCTCCTCGAGCATGCGCCGGGCCCGGTCGTGGAACAGCCGCCCGGCACTGGTGGGCTCCAGCGGCCGGCTGTGGCGCTTGAACAGGGCCACCCCCAGGGCATGCTCCAGGTTGGCCAGGCACTGCGACACCGAGGACTGCGTCAGCCCGAGGCGCCGTGCGGCGGCACTCTGGCTGCCCTGCTCCAGGGCCTCGACGAAGATCTCCATGCTGCGCAGGTCGAATCCGAATCCGTTTCGCATCCCGTGCCCTCCCGGCACCTGGCTGTCGCCGAATGGCGACCGGGAACTCCTGCCGGCGGCCCCGGTCAATCGGTCCGCATCGCCACGCCAGGGAGGTTCCGATGACACCACAGGGAAATGCCACTGCCGATGCCATGGCCCCCGCCACGTCGGGCAGCGCCCGCCCCTCGTCCACCTGGACCGGCTGGGGACAATGGCTGGCACTCGTCACCATGACCGTCGACCACCTGTCCCGCTACATCGCGCCGGACGCCTGGGACCTGGGCTGGGCCGGCTCCTCCATCGGCCGCATCGCCTTCCCGCTGTTCGCCGCCATGGTCGCCTGGCACGGGCTCTTCAACACCCGCAACCCGCTGCGCTATGCCCGGCGCATCCTGGTGATCGGCCTGGTCGCCCAGCTGCCCTACATGCTGATGCCGCGCGCCTCCGACGCCCTGATCCTCAATATCTGCTTCACCCTCTCGCTGGGCCTGACGGGGGGCGTCTGGCTGCGCGCCCTGCCGTCACGCCTCGCCACCGGCACCCTCGGCCAGCCGCGGCTGGTCGCCGAGGCCGCCGTCGCGCTGGGCGTGTGGGGACTCGCCGGGCTCTGGGTCGAGTACAGCCACCATGGCCTGCTGATGATCCCCCTCTACATGCTCGCCATGCAACACCTGCACCTGGCCGGCAACACGCTCGTCGACCGCCTCAAGGCGGCCGCCATTGCGCTGCCGGTGCTGGTCGTCGCCGGCCTGATGAACAGCTCCGACATGGCCAAGTCGTTCACCGTCGCCACCTGCCTGACGGCGCTGCTGCTGGCCGCCGGCGCCCACCGCCTGGCCCCGGCGGTCCCCACGGCCATGCCGCGACGGCTGTGGCTCGCCTGGTACCCGGGCCACTTCGCGGCGATGGCGCTGTGGCTGTGGCTCGTTGGCCAGCTCGGCTGAGCGGGGCGTCCGTCAGCGGAGCACCCGCCTGACCAGCAGCGGCCCGAGGATCTC
>NZ_JAWSUJ010000059.1:0-26065 GCF_033549285.1 Halomonas sp. | reverse complement strand
GGCCAAGGAGCGCCAGGCCGCCCCCTCCGAGCGCGCAGCCGACGCCCACGCCGCCATGCGCCAGGCCATCGCCGCCGCCATGGCCCGCTCCAAGCGCGAGATCCCCCACTATTACCTGGGCAACACCCTCTGCGTGGAGCCGGCCCTCGACTGGCTCGAGGCCCATAACGCCGAACGCCCGGTGGCCGAACGGCTGATCTTCCCGGTGCTGCAGCTGCGCGCGGTGGCGCTGGCGCTCGAGGCGGTGCCGGCGCTCAACGGCTGGTTCGTCGACGACGCCTTCCAGCCAGCCGAGGGGGTGCACCCGGGGGTGGCCATCGCCCTGCGCGGCGGCGGGCTGGTGGCGCCGGCACTGCACGACGCCGACCGGCTCGCGCCGGACGCCATGATGGCCGCGCTGCGCGACCTGCTGACCCGCGCCCGCCAGGACCGGCTGCGCAGCTCCGAACTCACCGCGGCCGGCCTCACGGTCACCAACCTGGGCGACCTGGGCGTGGAGAGCGTCCAGGGGGTGATCTACCCGCCCCAGGTGGCGCTGGTGGGGTTCGGGCGTATCGCCGAACGGCCCTGGGTCCGCGACGGCCAGGTGGTGGCCGCCCGCTGCCTGCACGCAACGCTTGCCGCCGACCACCGGGTCACCAACGGCGCCCTGGGCGCGCGCTTCCTGACCCGACTCACCGACCTGCTGACGGAGCCCGAGTGCCTATGGCCAACCTGAGCCGCGATACCCTCCGCGAGACCGTCATCGACGCCATCCTGGCGGTGGCCCCCGAGGCCGACATCGACGCCCTGCCCCCCGGCCGCCCCTGGCGGGAGGCACTGGAGATCGACTCCTTCGACTTCCTCAACATCCTGGTCGACCTCGAGAAGCGCCTCGGCGTCAGCGTGCCGGAGAGCGACTACCACGAGCTCGCCACCCTGGAGGGACTGATCGACTACCTGGAGAGGCGGCTCGCCGCCTGAGCCAGTGCCACTGACGACGAGGCCCGCGGCGGATATCCGCCGCGGGTCTCGGCCCTGTGCGTGGTGCCCCTCATCCGTCTCCAGCGTCACCCGGTCGTCCGGGCAGGGAAACCGAGCGGGTCTCGCCGCCCCAGCCGTGTGACTGGTCGCGCCCCTGCACGGTCACGCGCCCGATGCCGGCAGGAATCTCCACGCCGCCGAGTCGCCGGGTGAAGGGCTGTTCGTTGGCGTGGTGGTGCAGCAACTCGCGCACGCCGAACTCCTCGCCGTCGGGCCCCATCACGCGGAAGGCATCCGCATAGCGCGACGGCGAATCGTAGGGTGACGACAGGGTGACGTCGAAGTCGAAGCGGTCCTCGCCGGCCGGGGTCACCTCGACCCCGACCACGTCCGGATGGCGCTGGGCCTCGTCGGCCGCCACGAGGCCGGCCATCGAGAGCGCCAGGCCGGCCAGGATCAGTTTCACGGCGCGCATGGTGTCACCTCCTTCAGCGGTCATCGCGGATCGGCCCGAACTCCACCGGCAGCCAGCGATAGCCCTCGCCGTCGCGGATCACATGGCCGATGCCGGGAAACGGCAGGTGGGCGCCGGCCACCCAGTGCGCGTCCTCGGCGGCGCCCTCGAAGACCGCCTCGCGGGTGGCGATGGCCTGCTCGGGGTCTGAGTCGAACTCGATAGCCACGCTCGGGTCATCGAACTGCACGCCGTAGCTGTGCACCACGTCGCCCCACACCAGGAGCTCGTCGTCCCCGCCCTCGAACAGGAAGCTGGCATGGCCCGGCGTATGGCCATGGGTGTCCCTGGCCTGAAGGCCCGGCAGCAGCTCCTCGCCGGGCTCGAAGGTCGAGAAGCGCCCCGCCTCGCGGTACGGTGCCACGGCGTTGCGCGCCATGTCGAAGAAGGCCCGGTCGTCCTCGGGGACGGCCTCGGCCTGTGCCTCGCTCAGCCAGAAGTCGGCGTCGTCCCGGCTGGCACGCAGCTCGGCGTTGGGATAGACCGGCTCGCCCTCGCCATCGACCAGCCCGCAGACGTGATCGGGATGCAGGTGGGTCATCAGCAGGGTGTCGACCTCCTCGGGGGCATAGCCCGAGGCCCGCAGGTTGTCCGGCACCTGACCCAGGGTCGGGCCGAAGCAGGCCGCGGAGCCCGCGTCCACCAGCACCAGGTGCTCCCCGGTGTGCACCAGGAAGGCGTTGACCGCCGTCTGCACGCCCTGCTCGGTGTCGATGAACAGGGCATCGAGGTGCTCGCGAAGCGCGTCCTGGTCCATGCCCGTCAACAGCTCGGTATGAAGGTCGATATAGCCGTCGTAGAGGGCGGTGACCTCGTGCTGGTCGATCATCATGCGAAACCAGCCGGGCACCTGCTCGCGAAGCTGGTCGGGAGGAGCCGCCTGGGCGGACAGCGCGACGCCGGCCGTCACCAGCAGGCCGGCACGCGAAAGGCGCATTGGGAAGGGTGTCATGCAAGATCTCTCCTGTGTCGATTAACGGGATGACCACGAAGGCGACGAACCGCCGGAGGCGGCTCAACGACCCCGCTCGGCCAGCTGCCAGTCGTTGTCGGTGAGCGCCTCGCCGCCCTCGGGGGTGACGCGCACGGTGTCGCTCAGGCCGATGCCCCACTGCCCCGGCAGCCGCAGGCAGAGCGGCAGGTGGAAGACCATGTCGGCGGCGAACTCGCGATGCTGGCCGCGGGCGATGTAGCCGGTGCCCTCGACCCAACTGGGCGGGAACTGCGCCCCCACCGCATAGCCGAACACTCCCGAGAAGAACACGCGCTCGGCGTGGGGGGCGAGCACCGCCTCGGCGGCCCGGGCGGCATCGTCGAAGCTGTTGCCGGGGCGCATCGCCGCGGTCAGTGCCTCGAACATCTCGCGGCATACATCGCGCAGCGCCTGCATCTCGGCGCTCGCCCGGCCGGCCACGGCGGTGCGCATCATCGGCGCGGTATAGCGGTGGAAGGCCGAGCCGAACTCCAGGAACACCGGCTCGTCCGCGGCGATCACGTGCCGCTTGTGGTTGACGTGAATGACGCTGATGCGCCGGCCGGTGGTGACGATGGGCTGCAGGCTCATGAACTCGCTGCCGGCGGCCAGCAGCGCCCGGCTGCCCTCCGCTGCGACGTCGTTGTCGGTGACCCCGGGCGCGATGGCTGCGATGGCCGCCCGCAGGCCGGCGGCGGTGATCCGCGCGCTCTCGCGCAGGCAGTCGAGCTCCGCCGGCGTCTTGATGATGCGGATGCGGTCGAGCAGCTCGCCACCGTCGTCACGGAAGCGCCCGCTGCCCAGGCGTGCCTGCAGCTCGCGGATGACGCCGAAGCGCAGGCCGGCCCCGAAGACATCCAGGCCGATGGCATGGTAGGGGGCGAGGATCTCGGCCAGCGGCGCGATCACCTCCTCGATGCCCTCCCAGCGATAGCCCAGTATCTCGTCCACCGTGGCGGTGACCACGGCCGGGCCGGTCTCGATGGAGGGCACCTGCAACACCAGCCGGTCGGCCGAGACCACCAGGCAGGTGTACACCGAGACCTCGAAGGTGTGATAGCCGGTCAGGTAGAAGATGTCGGCGGGATCAGTCAGCAGCAGCGCCTCGAGCCCGGCGGCCTGCATGGCCTGTCGCACGCGGCGGCGACGCGCCGTGAACTCCTCGACGGCAAAGGGCAGCTCGCTCTCGGCGAGGCAGTCGGCCAGCGCATGGCGGTAGGCGTGATGATCCATCGGGTGACGCTCCTGGGTGGACGAGACTCCCTGCCAGTGTAGCCATGACGGGCGTCAGGTCCCCCCGGAATCGCGGCAAAATATCCCTGTTCGCCTCCGCCCCGGTTTCGTAGAATCCAGCCTCGTGTTTCGACGCCACAGGACAATGCAATGGGCAGGGCCTTCCAGAACCGCAAGGAATCCATGGCCAAGACGGCCGCCGCCAAGACCAAGGTGTACAGCAAGTACGGCCGCGAGATCTACGTCTGCGCCAAGCAGGGTGGCACCGACCCCGCCGGCAACCTGGCCCTGCGCGGGCTGATCGAGCGCGCCAAGAAGGACCAGGTCCCCAGCCACGTGATCGACAAGGCCCTGGACAAGGCGTCCGGCGTGGGCGGCGAGGACTTCTCCCCGGCCCGCTACGAGGGCTTCGGGCCGGGCAACTGCATGGTCATCGTCGAGTGCCTGACCGATAACCCGAACCGCACCTTCGGCGACGTCCGCGCCTGCTTCAACAAGGCCAAGAGCAAGCTCGGCACCCCCGGCAGCGTCAGCCACATGTTCGACCACTGCGCCATCCTCGCCTTCCCCGGCGATGACGAGGAGGCCACGCTGGAGGCACTGATGGAGGCCGATGTCGACGTCACCGACATCGAGAGCGAGGGGGGCCAAGTCACCGTCTTCGCCCCCCACACCGAGTACGCCAAGGCCAAGCAGGCGCTGCTCGATGCCTTCGGCGAGCTCGACTTCGAGGTCGACGAGATCCAGTTCGTGCCCCAGACCGTGACCCCGGTCGAGGGCGAGGACGTGGCGATGTTCGAGAAGCTGCTCGACACCCTCAACGACCTGGACGACGTGCAGAACGTCTTCCACAACGCCGAGATCGCCAGCGAGGCGTGAGGCACCGCCCGGGCGCCTGCCAGACGAGATCGGTTCCTGACGACACCGGCCGGCCATCCTGGCCGGCCGGTGTCGGTTGGGGGGAGCGCGACCGCTCCCTGTCTCAGTCTCGCGCTCCCACGGGGACCATCAGGTGCTGGTAGTCCGTGCCCTGCCACATCACGTAGGGCCCGCCGTTGTGCGGGTCGGTCGGGTAGGCCTCGAGCAGCGCCGCCGGGGCGATGAGCATCAGGTGCGGCCCCTCCTCGATCCACTCGTTGTCGTCCGTGGGCCCCTCGGCGTAGGGGTCGACGTTGCTCGCCCCCTCGTCGCCGGCCAGCATGTAGGCGATGCCCATCGACTCGGCCTCGAACGGCTCCCTGTTCTGCCAGGCCTGTCCCCACGCCTGCCAGGCCTCGTCGAGGCACATCGGCGCCGTCCCGGTCATGCTCGGTGGCGTCGGCAGGCAGGTATAGCCGTTCGAGCCCTCCTTGAGCACGTTGCCCTCCCAGTCGACCACCTGGGCATCTTCCGCCATGCCGGGCCAGGCGGCCGCCAGGGCATCGTCGATCTTCGCCTGGTCGGCCACGGCCACGCCGTGTCCGGCCAGACTCGCCAGCAGTACGGCCAGGCCGGGCCCGGCCATCCGCTGCATGCCGTCAGTCAGGTTCATCATTGTCGTTGTCCTCCCAGTGCGGGAGGGAGCATCGCGGCGGTGGCCACGCATTCCGCCAGGTCATCGCCAGCAGGGCATACGCCCTCCCGGAACTCCGGAGTCCTCCCTGAGCCGCGTCACCTTCCAGTGCACTCCTCAGTACAGTGCCATGAGCCTGCCAGTGCCAGCCGGAAGGAGCAGAATCAGTCGCGAGGGTCAGGCGGCGTCATCACGCAGGGCAGAGGCGTGATGATCGAGGGGAGTCGGGCGCCGCAGGAGCGCCCGACCGGGGTGGGTCATTCCACCGTGATGGTGATGGGGTCGGAGGTGACCGGCGGGTCGAAGCTGACATGGTTGGCATCCATGAACAGCAGCCGCAGGGTATGCTCGCCGGGCTCGAGCTCCAGGGTGGTCTCGGTCTGGCCGCCGCCGAAGTGGCGCATCGCGTCATTGGCCGGCAGGGGCTGGTCGAGATCCACCTCGTCAAGCGGCGTGTCCACCAGCAGGTGGTGGTGGCCGGTGCCGTCGGCCTGGGTGCCGGCGGGCGCCACACCCATGCCCTTGAGCCCCATGCGCACGGTCAGGGGAGTCTCGACGCTGGCTCCCTCCTCCGGCGAGATGAAGTAGACCTCGGTGCCCTCCGGCGCCGAGGCGCGTTCCATCTGGGCCAGGGCCGGACCGGCCATCAGCACGCCGCCCGCCAGGGCCAGGCCCGCTATCCACTTGTTCATTGCCGTCTCCTTGTCGTTGACCGGGGTCGCCCGCGTCGGGCGACGCTCGCCTACAGCGTAGTCGAGCCGGAGACCGGGAGCGATGCGAGCACGTCCTCGCCCGCGGGAGGTCACGGCTGGCCGGAAGCATTGCCGAGCAGGTCACGGATCGCCTCGGCCTCCAGGGTTTCCTGCTTCTCCAGGACCGCGGCCAGGGTATCCAGGTCACTCCGATGCGCTTCCAGGAGCTCACGGCCGCGCGCCTCGAGGTCGGTCAACAGCCGCTGTATCTCCTCGTCGACCAGTCCCGCCATGGCTTCGCTATGTTCGCGGGACTGGGCGATCTCCTTGCCCAGGAAGACATGCTCCTGACTCTGGGCGAACATCACCGGCCCGATGCGTTCGCTCATCCCCCAGCGTGCCACCATGCGACGCGCCAGTTGCGTGGCCTGCTCCAGGTCGTTCTCGGCGCCGCTGGATACCTCCCCGAAGACGATGGATTCCGCCAGGCGGCCGCCGAACATCACGGTGATGCGGTCACGCAGATAGGCTTCGCCATGGTTGTAGCGCTCCTCGTCGGGCACCTGCGCGGTCACGCCCAGGGCGCGCCCCCGTGGCAGCACCGTGACCTTCTCGAGGGGGTCGGCCTTGGGCAGCAGGTAGGCGAGCAGCGCGTGGCCCGACTCGTGGTAGGCCACGAGGTGGCGCTCGCTGTCGGAGAGGCCGGCATCCTTGGCCTCGCCCAGCAGCAGCCGGTCGCGGGCTGACGAGAAACAGGCCCAGTCCACCTCCTGCTGGTCATTGCGCCCCGCCTGCAGGGCGGCTTCGTTGGTCAGGTTGGCCAGGTCCGCCCCCGAGAAGCCGATGGTGATCTCGGCCAGCCGCTCGAGATCGACGTCATCGGCCAACGGCACGTCACGCGTGTGCACGCGCAGGATGTCCCGGCGCGCCTCGCGATGCGGGTTCTCCAGGGTCACCTTGCGATCGAAGCGCCCCGGCCGCAGCAGGGCCGAATCGAGCACGTCGGGACGATTGGTGGCGGCCAGCACGACGACGGACTCATCGGCCTGGAAACCGTCCATCTCGGAGAGAATCTGGTTGAGCGTCTGCTCGCGTTCATCGTGACCGCCCCCCATGCCGGCGCCTCGGGAGCGACCGATGGAGTCCAGCTCGTCGATGAAGATCACCGCCGGCGCCTGCTCCTTGGCCTGCTTGAAGAGATCACGAACGCGCGAGGCCCCGACGCCCACGAACATCTCGATGAACTCCGAGCCGCTGATGCTGAAGAACGGCACCTCGGCCTCGCCGGCCACCGCCTTGGCCATCAGCGTCTTGCCCGTGCCCGGCGGGCCCATCATCAGGATGCCACGGGGGATCTTGGCCCCCAGCGTCTGGAAGCGCTCCGGCTGCTTGAGAAACTCGACCACCTCGAGCACTTCGCGTTTGGCGTTCTCCGAGCCGGCCACGTCGCTCAGGCGCACCTGGCTCTCCTCGCTGCTCACCCGGCGGGCGCTGGACTTGCCCATGTTGAAGAGCCCGCCGCCCGACATGGCGCGCTGCTGCATCCGGTTCCAGAACCAGAACAGCAGGCCCAGGACCAGGATCCATGGCAGGGCACCGACGAGAACGCGCTGCCACCAGGGCGGATCGATGGGTTCGGCATCGATGCGCACGCCATTCGCCTCGAGGCGCTGGAGCAGGCGCTCGCCCTCGACCTCCGGACGCGTGGCCTCGAAGCCCTCGGCCTCGCCGAGATCCCGCGCTTCGAGCCCCGCATCGTTGAAGGTGCCTTCCACCGACTGGCCGCGCAGGGTGACCGAATCGACGTGCCCCTGGTCCACGGCCGTCAGGAATTCGGAATAGGTGAGCTCGACCTGAGGGTGACGCTGGGCCGAATCGAGGTAGTGGAACAGCAGCACGATGGCCAGGGCGACCCAGATGAAGAGCCACCACTGCCGACGGGAGGGCTGAACCTCCTCGGGGTACCAGAGAGGCGAACGCTTGGGTCTGTTGCGGTGCGGGTCGGAGGAGGAGTCGTTATCGCGTCGGGTCATGGCGGGCTCGGCGTCGGGGGCAAACCGTTTCAACATGCCGATCCCCACCCGGGATTACAAGGCCAGCGCCGGGCCACGCCCCCGAGCCTGCAGGGCATGCGCCATCGTCCCGCCGCAGCCCTGACGGGGCATCTCGTTGATGACCGGCGAGGCCGATATCGGGTCACCGATCGTGCCAGGCGAGGGCCTCAGCGCTCGCCGTGGGACTCCCGCCAGGCCTCGGCGGCCTCCTCGACGCCGGGCTCATCGTCCCGGGACAGCGCGGCACGCCGCTCGGCCTCCTCCTCGCGCACGTCGTCGATCACGGTCATCAGCTCGTCCACGTCCACGGTGCTGGTGTCGTGCTCGAAGCAGCCGGTCAGCTGGCTGTCCGGGTGCAGGTCGCCGGCCTCGTAGAGCGCCCAGATCTCCTTGCCGTAATCGGTGGCCAGCAGTTCCGGGGCGAAACGGCCGAAGTAGCGGCGCATGTTGTCGACGTCGCGCTCGAACATCATCTCGGCGCTGTTGTTACCGGCGGCATCCACCGCCTGGGGCAGGTCGATGACCACCGGGCCATCGGCGGAGAGCAGCACGTTGAACTCGGAGAGGTCGCCATGGATCAGGCCGGCACACAGCATGCGCACCACGTCGCCGATGATCTTGGCGTAATGGGCCCGGGCCTCCTCGGGCGTCAGGGTCACGTCGTCCAGCCGCGGCGCGTTCAGGCCCTCGGCATCGGTGATCATCTCCATCAGCAGCACGCCGTCAACGAAGCCATACGGCTTGGGCACCCGCACGTCCGCCGCCGCCAGCCGGTAGAGGGCATCGACCTCGGCGTTGAGCCAGGCCTGCTCCTGCTCCTTCTGGCCGTAGCGGGTCTTCTTGGCCATCGCCCGGGAGCGGCGGCTGTTGCGCTCCTTGCGCCCCTCCTGGTACTGCACGGCCTGCTTGAAGCTGCGCTGCTTGGCCTCCTTGAAGACCTTGGCACAGCGCCGCTCGCCGTGGGAGCGCACCACGTACACCTGGGCTTCCTTGCCGCTCATCAGCTGGCTCTCGACCGCGTCGATCAGGCCGTCGTCGACCAGCGGTTGCAATCTCTTGGGTATCTTCATGTCACCACGTTGGCATAGAACCCGTCGGCTGGGTATGCCGCGGGCGTATCTCGTTTGGCTTGCGGTCAGCGGCTGATGCGGCGGGCACGGAAGCTGCGCCCCTTGAGCCTGCCGTTGCCCAGCTGGTCGAGGGCCGCCGCGGCGACGTCGCGCCGCACGGCCACGTAGGCGCTGTTGGCGAGCACCTTGATCTTGCCCACCTGATCCGCGGCGATCGCCCCCTCGCCGGTCAGGGCGCCGAGGATGTCGCCGGGCCGCAGCTTCTGCTTCTTGCCACCGCCGAGCTGCAGGGTCGCCATGGCGGGTCGGAAAGGCTGGCGCTCCAGCACCGCGCGGGAGGGCAGCGGCTCGGTCTCCAGGGCCTCGCCGAGCAGCTCGGCGAGCCGCGCCAGCCGGTAGTCCTCCTGCTCGGTGAGCAGGGTACAGGCGGTCCCGGAGCCACCCGCCCGGCCGGTGCGCCCGACACGGTGGACATGCACCTCCAGCTCACGGGCGATACGGTAGTTGAACACGGCATCCAGGGCGTCGATGTCGAGTCCGCGGGCGGCCACGTCGGTGGCCACCAGGATCGAGGCGCTGCCGTTGGCGAACAGCACCAGCAGGCGGTCGCGGTCGCGCTGCTCCAGGTCGCCATGCAGCGCCAGGGCACTGAAGCCCGCGTCGTTCAGGGCCTCGGCGACCTCGTCGGTCTCGCGCTTGGTGTTGCAGAACACCACGCTCGAGACGGGCCGAAAGTGCAGCAGCAGGCGGCGCAGCGCCTCGAAGCGAGCCGACTCGTCCGCCACCCGGTAGAAGTGCTGGCGGATCGTGGTGGCGTCGTGGGGCTCGGCCACCTCCACGCTGACCGGCTCGTGCATCAGCCGCTCGGCAATGGGTCGGATGCCCTCGGCATAGGTGGCGCTGAACAGCAGCATCTGGCGGTCCGCCGGGGTCTCGCCGATGATCGCCTCCATGGCCGCCTGGAAGCCCATGTCGAGCATGCGGTCGGCCTCGTCCAGCACCAGGGTCTCGAGCGCCCCCAGGGCCAGCGATCCCTTGCGCAGGTGCTCCTCCACCCGCCCCGGCGTGCCGACGACGATGTGCGCGCCATGCGCAAGCGATGCCAGCTGCGGCCCCAGCGGGGCCCCGCCGCACAGGGTCAGCACCTTGACGTTGGGCAGGCTGCGCGCCAGGCGGCGGACCTCGCCGGCCACCTGGTCCGCCAGCTCGCGGGTCGGACAGAGCACCAGCCCCTGCACCCGGAAGTCCGCCACCGACAGCCGCGACAGCAGCGCCAGGCCGAAGGCGGCGGTCTTGCCCGAGCCGGTCTTCGCCCGCGCGATCACGTCTCGGCCCGCCAGCATGGGCGGCAGGCTCTCGGACTGGATCGGCGTCATGGCGTGATAGCCCAGCGAGGCGAGGTTGGCGAGCAGTTCCGGCGCCAGCGACAGACTGGCGAAATCGGGAGAGGAATCAGACACGTGAATAGACCTGCAAGGGAAGGCGGGCACCGGGACAGGGCGCGAGGAGGGCGGGCGTCATCGAGCCAGGGCCGTGGAAGCGATGATGGGAAGCGATGATGGAGGCGGCCAGCATAGCAGAAAGTGGCGCGCAACACCCGGCTCGGTGATGCCGCCATGACCTTCGCTGCCCGCCTCGCCGCGGGCATGGGCCCCGCTGGCTGGCAGGGCCATGTCCGAAAGGCCCCCATCTCCTATAGTCAGTGTCAGGGGGTCGTTCCATGCCACCCGCGACCATCACGCCACCCGCCGAGGAGGCCCGACGCGCATCATGTGCCTGGCGATTCCCATGCAGATCACCCGCATCGACGGCGACACGGCGCGCGCGGCCTCCCGCGGCATCGAGCGCGACATCGACCTGATGCTGGTGCAGGACCAGGCCCTCGCCGTGGGCGACTTCGTCATCGTGCATGTCGGCTACGCCCTCCAGCGACTGGACCCCGAGGAGGCCCTGGCAACCTGGCGACTGCTCGACGAGATGGACGACGGAGCCCCCGGCCATGCATGAGCTGAGCCTGTGCCGTTCGCTGGTCCGCCAGGCCGGCCGGGTCGCCGCCGAGCACGGCGCGCTGCGCATCCGCCGTATCTGCCTGCGCATCGGGCCGCTCTCCGGGGTCGAGGCCGCGCTGATGCGCGAGGCCTTTCCGCTGGCCAGCCGCCATACCCTCGCCGAGGGCGCACGACTGGAGATGACCCGCTGTCCGGTCCGGGTGCACTGCCCCCGCTGCCGGCGGGAGGCCGAGGCCAGCGTCAACGACCTGAGCTGCCCGCGCTGCGGGCACTGGCAGACCCGGCTGACCGGCGGCGACGAGCTCCTGCTGGTCAGCGTCGACCTCGCCGACACCCCTCTCCCTCCCACCGGATAACAGGAGCCACGACGTGTGCCAGACCTGCGGCTGCGCCCTTCCCGATCACCTGCAGCACGCCTCGAACGAGCACGACGTCCATACCGTGGAGGTCCTCGAGGGCCTGAAGGCCCACAATGACGAGGTCGCGCGCCATAATCGCGAGCACTTCGATCGTGCCGGGCTGCTGGTCGTCAACCTGATGTCCTCCCCCGGCGCCGGCAAGACCAGCCTGCTGGAGGCCACCATCGAGGCGCTGGGCGCCCGCTACCGCCTGGCGGTGATCGAGGGCGACCTGGAAACCGAGAACGACGCCCGGCGCATCCGTGCCAGGGGCGTGCCCGCCATCCAGATCACCACCGGCAGCGCCTGCCACCTGGATGCCGCCATGGTGCACCGCGCAGCCCATGCGCTGCCGCTGGAGGCCCTGGATCTCCTGTTCATCGAGAACGTCGGCAACCTGGTCTGCCCCGCGAGCTTCGACCTGGGCCAGCATGCCAACGTCACCCTGCTCTCCACCCCGGAGGGCGACGACAAGCCGCTCAAGTACCCGGTCATGTTCCGCGCAAGCGACCTGGTCCTGATCACCAAGACCGACCTGCTGCCGGTCCTCGACGACTTCGACGTCGACGCCGTGGCGGCGCACATGCACCAACTCGCCTCTGCCGCCCCGGTGATGGCGCTGAGCAGCAAGTCGGGGGCGCTCGATGCCTGGCTCGCATGGCTCGAGGCGGGCCTCGTCGAGCGGCGCCGACCGGCCTTCCGCCCGGCGCCTCCCGCCGAGGGGGCGTGCCTGCTGTCTCGCCCCCGAGGTCTCGCCTGAGCCATGGCGCTCCCCACCCCCGGCGAGTGGCTGGACCGGATCCGCGCCCTGCCCCGGCCCCCGTCGGGTCGCCTGCGGATCATGAACGTCTGCGGCGGCCACGAGCGCACCATCACCCATGCCGGCCTGCGCAAGGTGCTGCCCGACTACCTGGAGCTGATCCCCGGGCCCGGCTGCCCCGTCTGCGTCTGCCCCGAGGAGGACATCCATGCCGCGGTGGCCCTGAGTCTCGCCGACGACGTCATCGTCGCCACCTTCGGCGACATGGTGCGCGTGCCCTGCAATGCCCCCCGGCGGGAGCCGCGCTCCCTGCAGGCCGCCCGCGCCCTCGGCGGCCGGGTGGTCCCGGTCGCCTCCCCCGGCGAGGTGCTGACGCTGGCCCGCCAGCATCCCGGAAAGCGAGTGGTCTTCTTCGCCGCCGGCTTCGAGACGACGACGGCGCCGATCGCCGCCCTCTTCTCCCGCACCGACCTGCCGGAGAACCTGCTGCTGCTGCTCAGCGCCCGCCAGACCTGGCCGGCCATCGCCCACCTGCTCGAGGACGGCGCGCCGGGCTTCGATGCGCTGATCGCCCCGGGGCATGTGGCCACCATCATGGGCGCCGAGCAGTGGCGCTTCGTGGCCGAGGCGCATGGCCTGCCCACCGCCGTGGCCGGCTTCACTCCCGGCCTGATCCTGGCGGGCCTGCATGCGGTGCTCCAGCAGGCGCTCGACCGGGCCCCGCGGCTCGACAACGCCTACCCGCAGTGCGTCACCGCCGACGGCAACCGCCGGGCACAGGCGCTGATGGGCGAGCTGTTCGAGATCACCGACGCAGAGTGGCGCGGCATCGGCACCCTGCCCGACTCCGGCTACGGCTGCACGGCGACCCTGGCCGAGCGCGATGCCCGCCGACACTTCCCCGGGGTGTTCGAGGCCGCCTACGCGCGGCGCGGCGAGATGCCGCCCGGCTGCGACTGCGCCGAGGTGGTGCTGGGGCGGATCCGGCCACCGCAGTGCCGGCTCTACGGCAGTGCCTGCCGGCCGGAGAGCCCGGTGGGCCCCTGCATGGTCTCCGAGGAGGGCGCCTGCCGGATCTGGTGGAGCCACGGCGTTCGGCCGACGCAGGAAGCACCCGCCGGGCGGATTGCCGCCACCCCGGTCGACGCCGCCCCTGGTGAGACAGCCCCGATCGAGAGAGCCCCGATCGAGAGAGCCCCGATCGAGAGAGCCCCGATCGAGAAAGCCCCCGACCAGGCGGCACGACGCTGGGTGCTGGCCGGCGTGGTCCAGGGCGTGGGGTTCCGGCCCTTCGTCCAGCGGCTGGCCAGCCGGCTGGAACTCGCGGGCCAGGTGCGCAACAGCGGCGGCAAGGTGGTGATCGAGGCCCAGGGAAGCGCCGACCGGCTGGACGCCTTCGAGCGGGCACTGCTCGCCGAGGCGCCACGGCTGGCACGACCGCGCCTCGCTGGCCGCGAGACGATCCCGGCGGCGCTGGGCCATTCATTCGACCCCCAGCCGAGCGCGGCCCGGCCGAACGCGGCCCGACCGTTCGTGATCCAGCAAAGCGACGGCGAACCGGGCGGCGCGATCCACCTGCCACTGGACACCCCGGTGTGCCCGGCCTGCCTGGCGGAGATGCACGACCCGCAGGACCGCCACTACGGCTACCCCTTCACCCACTGCGACCAGTGCGGCCCGCGCTACAGCGTGATCGAGCGGCTGCCCTACGACCGGGCACGCACCAGCCTCAAGGCCTTTCCGCTCTGCCGCGCGTGCCGGCGGGAGTACGACGACCCGCACAGCCGGCGCTTCCACGCCCAGTCGATCGGCTGCCCGCAGTGCGGGCCCCGTCTGACGTTTGCAGCGGGGGTCTTGGAGGGCAACCGGACGCTGACGGATCCCGAGGAGGCGCTGGCGGCCGCCATCACGGCTCTCGACACCGGGCAAATCGTCGCCGTGAAGGGGGTCGGTGGCTATCACCTGATGGCCGATGCCGGCAACCCGGCGGCGCTGGCGAGCCTGCGCGAGCGCAAGCACCGGCCGCACAAGCCCTTCGCCGTGATGGTGCCGTGGCAGGGCGAGGACGGCCTGGAGGCCGTGCGCCGGCATGCCCGGCTGGACCCGGCAGCCGCCGAGGCCCTGCTCGACGACGAGCGGCCGGTGGTGCTGCTTCCGCTGCGGGCCGACCATGGCCTCGAGGCGGGCCTCGCCCCCGGGCTCGACGAGGTCGGCGTGCTGCTGCCCTATGCGCCCCTGCACCACCTGCTGCTGGAGGCCCTGGCGCGCCCGCTGGTCGCCACCTCGGCCAACGTCGCCGGCGAGCCGATCATCGCCGACCGGGCCATGGTGGAGCAGCGACTGGGCCGGGTGGCCGATGCCTTCCTGCACCATGACCGCCCCATCCTGCACCCCGTGGATGACGGCATCCGGCGGCCCATCGCCGGCAGGGTGCGCCCGCTGCGTGCGGGGCGGGGCAGCAGCCCCCTGGAGCTCGAGCTGCCCTGGCGCCTGCCCCGGGCCGTCCTCGCCGTGGGTGCCCAGCAGAAGAGCACGGTCTGCCTGGCCTGGGAGGCGCGGCTGGTGCTGTCGCCGCACATCGGCGAGCTGTCGGCGCTGCGCACCCAGCAGGCCTTCGCGCGGCAGATCGAGACCCTGGCCGGGCTGTATGGCGTGCGTCCCGAGCTCGTCCTGCATGATGCCCACCGCGGCTACCACAGCACCCGCTGGGCCCGCGACAGCGGCCTGGCGCGCCTGGAGGTCGCCCACCACCACGCCCATGCCGCCGCCCTGTGCGGGGAGCATGGCCGCTTCCGGGAACCGACCCTGGTGTTCACCTGGGACGGCACCGGGCTGGGCCCGGACGGCACCCTGTGGGGCGGCGAGGCCCTGCTCGGCTGCCCCGGCCACTGGCAACGCCATGCGTCGTTCGCGCCCTTTGCCCTGCCCGGCGGGGAGGCGGCCATCCGGGAGCCCTGGCGCCTGGCCACCACCCTGGGCTGGCAGAGCGGCCTCGAGGGGCCGGTCGCCGAGGGCACCGGCGAGGAGCTGGCCCTGCTGCGAGCGGCCTGGGAGCGGCGCCTCAACGCCCCCGCCTGTTCCGCCGTGGGCCGGCTGTTCGATGCCGCCGCGGCCCTGCTGGTCCCGATGCCCCGGGTCAGCCACGAGGCCCAGGCCGCCATGTGGCTCGAGGCCCTGGCCGAGGGCGACGGCCAGCCGCTCGAGCTTCCCCACCGAGCCGACCCGGCCGGGGTGCTACGCTGTGACTGGCGCCCGCTGATCCGTCACCTCCACGACGCACGCCTCGCCCCGGCCCGGCGCGCCGCGGACTTCCATGCCACCCTGGTGCGGGTGCTGCGCCGCCAGGCACGCGCGGCCCGGGAGGCGAGCGGGGTGGAGACCCTTGGCCTGACCGGCGGCGTGTTCCAGAACCGCCGGCTGACCGAGTCGGCCGTGGCAGCCCTGGAGGCGGACGGCTTTAGGGTGCTGCTGCACGAGCGGCTGCCCTGCAACGACGCCGCCATCAGCGTCGGCCAGGTCATGGAGTGCCTGGCCCGACTGTCCCGGCACGAGGAGGAGTGAGTGACCCAGCCCGGTCCCGACACGGCCACCGTCACCCTGGCCCACGGCAACGGCGGGCGCCTCATGCGCCAGCTGATCGACGCGGTGTTCGTCCGCCAGCTGGGCAATCCCTGGCTGGCGCCGCTGGCCGATGCCGCCATCCTGCCCCCCTTCCTGGACGGCGACCACGAGCTGGTCTTCACCAGCGACGGGGTCACCGTGCAGCCGCTGTTCTTCGCCGGGGGCGACATCGGCAGCCTGGCGGTGCACGGCACCGTCAACGACCTCGCCGTCTGCGGGGCGACCCCGCGCTACCTGAGCCTCAACGCCTTCCTGGAGGAGGGGCTGCCGCTCGAGGCGCTCGAGCGGATCGTCGCCAGCCTGGCCGAGGCCGCCCGGGCCTGCGATGTCCAGGTGGTGGCCGGCGACACCAAGGTACTGCCGCGCGGGCTCTGCGGCGGGCTCTACTTCGGCGTGTCCGGGATCGGCACGCGGCCCGCCGGGCTGCCCCTCGGCACCCGCGACATTCGGGCGGGGGATGCGGTGCTGGTCAGCGGGCCGCTGGGCGACCACGGCATCGCCGTGATGCTGGCCCGCGAGGAGTTCGGCCTGAGCGGCGACCTGGCCTCCGACAGCGCCAGCGTGCTGCCCCTGACCCGCACGCTGTTGACGATGCCCGGCCTGCGCTTCATGCGCGACCCGACCCGCGGCGGCCTGGCGACGGTGCTGCACGAGGTGATCCAGGCCACGGGGCTCGGCGTGACGCTCGAGGAGCCACGCCTGCCGATCCGCGGCAGCGTGCGCAGCGTCTGCGACATGCTGGGCTACGACCCCCTCTATCTGGCCTGCGAGGGGCGGGTGGTCGCCATCGTGGCCGAGGAGCAGGCCGACGAGGCGCTGCGCCGCTGGCAGGCGCTGCCGCAGGGGGGAGGGGCACAGCGGATCGGCACGCTCGACCCGCACCACGACCGGCTGCTGCTGGTCAACGAGTGGGGCGGCGAGCGCCTCCTGCAGGAACTCGAGGACGACCCGCTGCCACGCATCTGCTGAGCGTGGCAGCGCCGGCCACCTGACGATCGTTGAAGGGGACACGGCACCATGAAGGTACGGCACTTTCTCGCCCGCGAGCGCCTCCAGTCACTCCTCGACCGGCTAGTGGAGGCGGGCTATGAGGTCATCGGTCCCCGGGTGCGCGACCATGCCATCCTCTTCGCGCCCCTCTCGGCGGTGGAGCAGCTGCCTGTCGGGATCATCGACGACCAGGCCCCCGGCCACTACCGGCTCGAGCGCACCGACTCCGGACGCGTCTTCGACTGGGCGACGGGCCCCCAGGCGATCAAGCCGTTGACCTTTGCCCCTCGCGAGACCCTGTGGCGAAGCGAGCGACAGCCCGACGGCCGCCTGATGTTCCGCGAGCAGCCCCCCGAGGCCCAGCCGACGGCGGTCATCGGCGTGCGGGCCTGCGACCTAGCGGCGCTGGCGGTCCATGACCGCCACTTCCTGCATGACGCCCACCCGGACCCGCACTACCGCGAGCGACGCCAGAACCTCTTCCTGGTCGCCGTCAACTGCATGCGCTCCGCGGCCACCTGCTTCTGTACCGCCACCGGGGATGGTCCGCGGGCACAGCACGGCTTCGACCTGGCGCTCTCGGAACTCGACGACGGCTTCGTGGTGGAGGCCCACACCCAGGAGGGCCAGGCCATCCTCGACACCCTGGAGACGACCCTGGCAAGCCATGACCAGCTCGAGCAGGTGGAGGCCGGGGTCGAGCGTGCCACCCGCCAGCAGACGCGCGGCCTGCCCGACGCCTCGTTGCCCGAGATGCTGCAGGCGGCCGTCGCCCACCCGCACTGGCAGAGCCTCAACGACCGCTGCCTGACCTGCGGCAACTGCACCGCGGTCTGCCCCACCTGCTTCTGCCAGACCCACGTCGACGAGCTCTCCCTGGACGGGAAGACGTCCGAGCACGGCCGGCAGTGGGGCAGCTGCTTCGACCCCGACCACAGCTACATCCACGGCACCGTCATCCGCGCCGAGCGGCCCCAGCGCTACCGGCAGTGGCTGACCCACAAGTTCGGCACCTGGGTGGAACAGTACGGCCGCAGCGGCTGCGTGGGCTGCGGCCGCTGCATCGCCTGGTGCCCGGTGGGCATCGACGTGACCGAGGAATTGGAGGCGCTGTCGATAGCGCCCGACAACGCGCCCCCCAAGGCGCCCGACGGGGAGGGCCGATCATGACCAGCGCACTGGTGCCCTTCGAGGCCGAGGTGGTCGGCCGCAGGGACGAGACCCCGGACATGTTCAGCCTGCAGCTGCGCTTCACCGACCCCGAGGTGCAGGCCGCCTACCGCTTCTCGATGGGCCAGTTCAACATGCTCTACCTGCCGGGCATGGGCGAGGTGCCGATCTCCATCGTCTCCGACCCCGACGAGCGAGCGATGATCGACCACACCATCCGCAAGGTCGGCTCGGTCACCCGCAATCTGGGGCGGCTCGAGGTCGGTGACCGGCTCGGCCTGCGCGGCCCCTATGGCCGGGGCTGGCCCACGGAGGAGGCCGAGAGCACCGATCTCGTGATCGTCACCGGCGGGCTGGGCTGCGCCCCCTCGGTCTCGCTGATCGAGTACGTGCTGCACCGGCGCGGACGCTACGGACGGATGCACATCATCCAGGGGGTCAAGCACTCCAACGACCTGATCTGGCGCGATCGCTACGACGCCTGGCGCCGGCACCCGGACGTCGAGGTCTACCTGACCGCCGACACCGGCGACACCTTCTGGCCCTGGCATACCGGCCCGGTGACCCAGTTCTTCGACCGCATTGACTTCGACCCGGCGCGCTGCTCGGTCTTCATCTGCGGACCCGAGGGCATGATGCGGGCGGTGATCAAGGCAATGCGAAAGCGCCAGGTGCCGGAAGAGCGGATCTGGCTCAGCATGGAGCGCAACATGCACTGCGCCATCGGCTCCTGCGGCCGCTGCCAGCTGGGACCCAAGTTCGTGTGCCGTGACGGTCCGGTCTTCACCTGCCGGGAACTGGCGCCCTACCTGTCGCACAAGGGAGTCTGACCATGACCACCGCGACCCGCCGCCCACGCATCGCCGTGCACAAGTTCAGCTCCTGCGACGGTTGCCAGCTGGCCTTCCTCAACCTGGGCGAGCCCCTGCTGGTCCTGGCCGAGACCGTCGATATCCTGCACTTCGCCGAGGCCGGGCCGGTCGACGAGGAAGCGGAGGTCGACATCGCCTTCGTCGAGGGCAGCGTGGCCACCTCCCAGGACGCCGCGCGCCTGCACGGCATCCGCCAGCGCAGCCGCTACCTGGTCACCATCGGCGCCTGTGCCACCGCCGGCGGCATCCAGGCGCTGCGCAACCTCCACGACGCCGACGAGTGGGTCTCCGGGGTCTATGCCCAGCCCGAGCATATCGACCTGCTCGTCGACTCGACCCCGATCGCCGAGAGCGTCAGGGTCGACCTGGAACTCTGGGGCTGCCCGGTCAGCGGCGAACAGGTGCTCGGCGCCACCAAGGCGCTGCTGGCCGGCCACCTGCCCCGGGTCGACCACAGTGCGGTCTGCATAGAGTGCAAGCGCCAGCAGGCGGTGTGCGTGATGGTCGCCCAGGGCCGCCCCTGCATGGGCCCGGTCACCAGCACCGGCTGCGGCGCGATCTGCCCCCGCTTTCAGCGTGACTGCTACGCCTGCTACGGGCCCGCCGTGCAGGCCAACGTCTCGGCACTGGCCAGCCACCTGGCCGATACCGGCATGCCGGCCGACGAGGTCGCCCGGCGCCTGCTGTTCATCAATGGCCATGCCGAACTGTTCCGCAGTGAGGGCCTGGACTGGCAGGCACGGGTCATCCAGCGTCAGGGCAGCGAGGAGGAGCAGGGATGAGTCACGACACGCGAACCGGCGAGATCCATGTGCCCATCCTGGCGCGGGTCGAGGGCGAGGGGGCGCTGGACATCCGCATCGAGGCCGGCCGGATCGAGGCGCTGTCGCTGCGGATCTTCGAGCCGCCCGGGCTGTTCGAGAAGCTGCTCGAGGGGCGCAGCACCCAGGACGTGATCGACAGCGTGGCCCGCATCTGCGGCATCTGCCCCTTGGCCTACCAGATGAGTGCGGTGGTGGCGATCGAGTCGATCCTCGGCGTCACGCCCAGCCCCTGGGTGGAAGCGATGCGCCGGGTGATGTACTGCGGCGAGTGGCTGCAGAGCCACAGCCTGCACATCCACCTGCTGGCCGCCCCCGACTTCCTCGGGTACGAGAGTGCCCCGGCGATGGCCAGGGACTACCCGGACGAGGTGCGCCGTGGCCTGCGGCTCCAGGGGCTCGGCAACGAGATCATCCGCACCTTCGGCGGCCGCTCGGTGCATCCGGTCGGCATCTGTCCGGGCGGCTTCTTCCATGCCCCCGACGCGGCGGCCATCGAGACCCTTCGAGAGCATCTGGCGGCGGGCCTCGAGGAAGCCCGCGCGCTGATCGCCTGGGTCGCCGGCCTGCCGCTGCCCGAGGACGACCAGGCGTTCACCTCCGTCTCGCTGCGCCATGACCACGACTACCCCATCACCGCGGGCCGCATCGTCTCCGACCGGGGGCTCGACATCGCCCCGGCCGACTTCGAGCGGCACTTCCGCGAGTTTCAGGTGCCCCACTCCACCGCCCTGCACGCCCAGCTCGACGGCCGTCCCTACCTGGTCGGGCCGCTGGCCCGGCTCAACAACAACCTCGACCGCCTGCCCGAGGAGCTGCGAGAGCTTCTCGACGACCTCGGCATCCCCTTCCCCAGCCGCAACATGTTCCACAGCATCGTCGCCCGGGCGGTGGAGATGCATGTCGCCCTCGCCGAGGCGCTGCGCCTCACCGAGGAGTACGACCCCGCCACCGAGCCCCATGCCGAGGCGCCCGCCCGGGCCGGGGTCGGCGTCGGCTGCACCGAGGCCCCCCGCGGCATCCTCTGGCACCGCTATGCGCTGGACGACCAGGCACGGGTCGTCGAGGCCCGCATCGTCCCCCCGACCAGCCAGAACCAGGCGCGGATGGAGGAGGACCTCGCGGCGAGCCTGACGCGCTTCGGCCTGGAGCGCGACGACGACGCCCTGCGGCTGCACGGCGAGATGGTGATCCGCAACTACGACCCCTGCATCTCCTGCGCCACCCACTTCCTGGACTTCAATGTCTTGCGAGAAAATGACTTGCGAAAATAAGCCACGCGGAAATGACACGGACTTGACCGGGCCGGGCATGGCCAGGCAAGACGGGGCCAACGACCGGCCCGAGGGCCACGCCTACCTCTTCGGGCTCGGCTCGCCCCATGGCGGGGACCGGCTGGGCTGGCTCGCCGCCGAGTGGCTGGGCGATGCGCTGCGCGAGCGCGATGACCTCACGGTCGCGCGACTCGACCAGCCCGTCGACCTCTTCCTCCACGCGGTGGCGCCAGGCGACCGCCTGCTGATGGTCGACGCCATGCGGGGCCAGGGGCCGCCCGGCACCCTCAAGGTCTTCACTCTCGCGGAGCTCCCCTCGGCCGCCGCGCGGCTGTCATCCCACGGCCTCGACCTGGCGGGCACCCTGGCGCTGGTCGAGGCCCTGGGGCTCTTCCGGGCAGGCATCCGGATCATCGGCATCGAGATGCCGGCAGACGCAGCCCCCGAGATGACGGCACCAGGGCTCGACGAGGCGCAAGCCCGGCGACTGCACGCGGCGGTCCTGGGCTGGCTCGATGCCGGCTGGGGTTCCTGACCAGGGAAGGCGTCAGGGGCGTCGGCCGACGGGCAGCGTATCCCGCTCCTCGAGCCGCGCCAGGGGCAGCGGACCGTGCTCCTTGACGGTCTGGATGGCGAAGTTGCTGCGGATGTCACTGACGCCGGACACCGCCGCGCCTGGCGCCGTGGCCTGCTGACCAACCTGCTCAACCCCAAGTCGCTGCTGTTCTGCTCGGTGCTGCTGCCACAGTTCGTCTCTCCCGGGGAGGGGACCGTGCTGCTGCAGTTCGCCCTGCTGGGCGCTGTGCTGGTGGGCATCGGCCTGCTGTTCGATGCCGGCTACGCCACCCTGGGGGCCGCGCTGCAGCGCTGGTTCGCCGGCAGCCCGCTGAGGGCGCGCCTGCAGCGCTGGACCTTCGGCTCGCTGATGATCGGCTTCGCCCTGCGCCTGGCCGCCTGAGGGGCCGGCGACCTTGTCCTGCGTCAAGACGCCACCGTTGCGTCCCGGCGGCCCATCCCCACCCTGTGCCATAGTGGATGAACGGCAAAAGACGAGAGGAGAGCCCGATGCAGGAACGTGAGGTCGATATCGCCATCATCGGCGCCGGCAGCGCCGGCCTGAGCGCCTGGCACGCCGCCAGCAAGCACAGCGACAGCGTGCTGCTGATAGAGGGCGGAGCCTATGGCACCACCTGTGCCCGGGTCGGCTGCATGCCCTCGAAGCTGCTGATCGCCGCCGCCGACTCCGCCCACCACGCCCGCGATGCCGGCGGCTTCGGCGTACGCACCGGCCCCGTGGAGGTGGACGGGCGCGCCGTCATGGAGCGCGTCCAGCGCGAACGCGACGGCTTCGTGGGAAGCGTGATGAAGACGGTGGAGCGCCTGGGCGAGGACAACCGCCTCGAGGGCCATGCGCGCTTCGAGGACCCGCACATCCTGGTCGTCGGTGACCATACCCGCGTGACGGCGCGCACCATCGTCATCGCCACCGGCTCGCGCGGCACCTGGCCGGGCTTCTTCGAGGCGGCCGGCGACCGGCTGGTGGTCAACGACGCCGTCTTCGAGTGGGACGACCTGCCCGAGTCCGTCGCCGTGTTCGGCCCCGGCGTGATCGGCCTGGAGCTCGGCCAGGCGCTGCACCGGCTGGGCGTGCGCCTGCGGGTCTTCGGCGTGGGCGGCGCCCTGGGCCCCTTCCAGGACGAGGCCGTGAGGGACTACGCCGACCGCACCTTCAACGAGGAGTTCTACGTCGACCCCGATGCCAAGGTGGAGAGCATCGAGCGCGACGGCGACGCCGTGGTGATCACCTTCCTCGAGCGCGATACCGGCAAGCGTCTCACCGAACGCTTCGACTACCTGCTCGCGGCCACCGGCCGGCAGCCCAACGTCGACCGGCTCGACCTGGAGAAGGCCGGCCTGGGCGTCGACGACAAGGGCGTGCCGCACTACAACCGCTTCACCCTGCAGTGCCGCAACGCCGATGACAGCCCCAGCCACATCTTCATCGCCGGCGATGCCAACCAGGAGTTGCCGCTGCTGCACGTGGCCAATACCGAGGGGCGGATCGCCGGCGACAATGCCGGGCGCTACCCGGAACTGCGTACCGGCATCCGCAACGTGCCCTTGGCCGTGGTCTTCACCGACCCGCAGATGGCCACCATCGGCGCCAGTCGCGCCGAGTTGGAAACCCAATACGGCGGCTGCGACTGCATCGCCACCGGCGAGGCCTCCTTCGAGGACCAGGGGCGCGCCGTGGTGATACGCCAGAACCGCGGGCTGATGCGCCTCTATGCCGAGCACGGCTCGGGCCAGTTCCTGGGCGCCGAGCTGTTCGGCCCGCGGGTGGAGCACATGGCGCACCTGCTGGCCTGGATGCTGGAAGAGCGGCCCAGCGTAAGCCGCATCCTCGAGATGCCCTTCTACCACCCGGTGCTCGAGGAGGGGCTGCGCAGCGCCCTGCGGGACCTCAATGCCAACCTGCAGCAGGGCCCGGCCATCACCGAGCGCTGCATGGAGTGCGGGCCCGGAGACTGAGCATGACACCACGGCGCGTCATGCCCCGGCTCGCGTTTGCCCTGTTCACCGCCGCCCTGCTGGCGGCGGCCTCGGGCGCGTCGGCCTCCGCCGATACCCCGTCGCCCCGGCCGACCATCGGCCTGGCGCTGGGCTCGGGCGGGGCCAACGGCCTGGCGCACATCGCCATCCTGCAGGTCTTCGACGACCTCGGGATCGTGCCCGACCGCATCGTCGGCACCAGCATCGGCGCGGTGATCGGCGGGCTCTATGCCGCAGGACTCCCGGCCGAGGCGATCCGCGACATCTTCGACGACGTGGCCGGCTCGCCGCTGGATGCCCTCTCGGGGCTGGCCGAATCGGAGGTGGAGCTGTCGTCGCTGGTGCCGTTCGGGCGCGACGATGCCGGACTGCTCGACTCGGCCGGCTTCCTGCGCTTCCTGGCCGGCCATACCGAGGTTCGCACCTTCGACGAGCTGCGCATCCCGCTCGAGGTGGTGGCCACCGACTACTGGACGGGGGAGAGCGTGACCCTCGACGCGGGCCTCCTCTTCCCGGCCATCGAGGCCAGCATGGCGGTGCCGGGGCTCTTCCTGCCCGTCCACCGCGGCGAGCAGCTGCTGATCGATGGCGGCACCACCAAGCCCCTGCCCTTCGACCTGCTCCACGGCGAGGTCGACCTGGTCATCGCGGTGGACGTCTCGGGCAGCCGCCGGCAGGAGGATGGCGAGGAGCTCGGCCTGACCGACATGCTGTTCAACAGCTTCAAGATCATGCAGCAGGCGATCATCCGACAGGCGCTGCACCACCGGCCACCCGACCTCTACCTGCGCCCGGAGACCCGGGGCGTGCGCCTGCTGCACTTCAACCGCATCGACGAGATCCTGCGCCAGACCGAGCCCGCCGCCGAGGAGCTGCGCGACATGCTCGAGGGCTGGCTGGCCCTGCAGGCCACGCCCTCTTCCTGACGGCACCCGGCCCTCCTCACCCGGCAACTACACTGTGCTCAGCATGCTCAGGAGCACATCATGGCCCAGCCTCTCCCTCCGCTGTCCCGCCGTCGGCTGCTGCACGGCCTGCTCGCCGCGGCGGCCGCCACGGCACTGCCCTCTGCCGGCGCCCTGGCGCGGGCGGCCGAACCGCTGACCCGCAAGCTGCCCGGCACCGGCGAGGCACTGCCCCGGGTCGGCCTGGGCAGCTGGATCACCTTCAACGTCGGCGATGACCCGGTGCTGCTCGAGGAGTGCACCGCGGTCATGGCGGCCTTCTTCGCCGCGGGCGGACGCCTGATCGACTCCTCGCCGATGTATGGCTCGTCGCAGGCGACCATCGGCCATGCCCTGGAGCGCCTCGAGGCCGTCGATCGCGTCTATGCCGCCGACAAGGTCTGGACCTCCCGCCCCGCCGAGGGGCCGGCGCAGATCGCGGCCTCCCGCCAGGCCTGGGGCGTGCCGCGCTTCGACCTGCTGCAGGTCCACAACCTGCTGGGCTGGGAGGGCCATCTCGAGACCCTGCAGGCGATGAAGGCGGCCGGCGAGGTGCGCCACCTGGGCATCACCACCTCCCACGGACGACGCCATGGAGAGCTCGAGCGCATCATGCGGCGAGCGCCGCTGGACAGCGTCCAGCTCACCTATAATATCGTCGACCGCGAGGCCGAGAGTCACCTGCTTCCCCTCGCCCGGGAGCGCGGCATCGGCGTGATCGCCAACCGCCCCTTCCAGCGCAAGCGCCTGATCCGCCGCCTGGCGGGCAAGCCGCTGCCGCCGTGGGCCGCCGAGATCGGCGCCACCAGCTGGGCGCAGTTCATCCTCAAGTTCATCATCTCCCACCCGGCGATCACCTGCGCCATCCCCGCCACCACCCGCGTCGACCATGTCCGCGAGAACCTCGCCGCCGCCCGCGAGCCGCTTCCCGACGACGCCATGCGCCGCCGCATGGCCGACCACGTGAAGGGGCTCTAGGATATGGTCGGCGGCGCCTGGTGGAGCTATCGCCCCGAGGACCTGCTGATGTTCTCGCCGCGGGTCCATGCGCGGCTGTTCGAGCTGCACAACCAGGCGCTGTGGCCCACCCAGTTGCTCGCCCTGGTGCTGGGCGCCGCGGCGCTGGTCCTCCTGCTGCACCCCGGCCCGCGGGGCACTCGCCTGGTCACCATGCTGCTGGCCGTGGCCTGGGCCTTCGTGGCCTGGGCCTTCGTGGCCTGGGCCTTCCTGTGGCAGCGCTACGCCCCCATCCACTGGGGCATCGCCTACGTCGTCCCGCTCTTCGGCCTCCAGGCGCTGCTGCTGGTGGCCCTGGGCAGCCTGCGCGGCGGGCTGCGCCTGCCGGGTCAGTGGAGCGTGCGGCGAAGCCTCGGTGTCGGGCTGTTCACCTATGCCCTGGCCCTGCACCCGCTTACCGCCCTGGCGACAGAGCGGGGCCTGGCCGGCGCCGAGGTCATCGGCCTCACCCCCGACCCGCTGGCCATGGCCACCCTGGGCGTCGCGGCCATGGCCGAGCCGGCCCGCCGCGGCTGGGCGCTGATGGTCGTTCCCGTCCTCTGGTGCCTGTTGAGCGCGCTCACGCTCTTCCTGCTCGACGCCCCC
>NZ_JAWSUJ010000058.1:0-26305 GCF_033549285.1 Halomonas sp. | reverse complement strand
GGTGCGCGCCTTCATTGGCTCGGCCACGGTGGTGTCGCTGGTCGACCTGCCCTTCGTGCTGATGTTCGCGGGGATCATCGCGCTGATCGGCCCGCCGCTGGTGATCCCGGTGCTGGCAGGTATCGTCTTCGTGCTGCTCTATGCCATGGCCGCCCAGGGCAAGCTTCACGAGCTCTCCGAGACCACCTGGCGGGTGGGAGCACAGCGCAATGCCACCCTGGTCGAATCGCTCTCGAACCTGGAGACGGTCAAGACGCTGCGGGCCGAGAGCCGCATCCAGGGAACCTGGGAGAAGGCCTCGGCCTTCCTGTCGCGCACCTCAGCGCAGCTGCGCCTGGTGAGCTCCTCGGTCGCAAGCGTGGCGCTGTGGGCCCAGCACAGCGTCGCCGTGTGCGTGATCATCATCGGGGTCTACCAGATCATCGAGGGCAACCTGACCCAGGGCGGCCTGATCGCTGCCTACCTGCTGTCGTCGCGAGCCATGGCCCCGATCAGCCAGGCCGCGGCCCTGCTGGCGCAGTATCACCAGTCCTCCACGGCGCTGCAGTCGCTCAATGCGGTGATGGAGCGGCCGGTCGAGCGTCCCGAGGGCAAGACGTTCATCGACCGCCCGGTGGTGCGTAGCGAGATCCATTTCGACAAGGTCTCCTTCCGCTATCCCGAGGCGGAGCGCGAGGCCCTGCATGACATCTCGGTGACCATCGAACCGGGCGAGCGGGTGGCCCTGCTGGGACGTGTCGGTTGCGGCAAGACCACCCTCAACAAGCTACTGCTGGGGCTCTACCAGCCCACCGCCGGGGCGGTGATGATCGACGACGTCGACATCCGCCAGTTCGACCCCGTGCAGCTGCGCCGCCATATCGGCTATGTACCCCAGGATGTCAGCCTGTTCTTCGGCTCGCTGCGCGACAACATCATCGCCGGTGGCGGCAGCGACGGGGTCGACGACGAGGCGCTGCTGCGCGCCATCAAGCTGAGCGGCCTCGACAGCCTGGTCAATGCGCATCCCCAGGGTGTCGACCTGCCGGTGGGCGAGCGCGGCCAGATGCTCTCCGGCGGCCAGCGTCAGGCCGTGGCCATCGCCCGGGCGCTCGTCCATGACCCGCGCATCCTGCTGCTCGACGAGCCCACCAGCTCCATGGACCACGCCAGCGAGGAGGCCTTCAAGGCCAACCTCAAGGCCTACGGCCAGGGCAAGACCCTGATCGTCGTCACCCACCGCACCTCGTTGCTCTCGCTGGTCGATCGCATCCTGGTCATCGATGCCGGCAAGGTGGTGGCCGATGGCCCGCGCGACAAGGTGGTGGAAGCCCTGCGCAAGGGCCAGATCGGGAGGGCCAGCTGATGGCCAGCTCGAAAAAGACCGCCGAGCAGCAGGGCTTCGAGGCCATCGGCCGCTTCTCCGAGGCGGGTGGCAGGCCCTTCCGGCCCTTCATCGACCGGCTCTTCGCACGCCGGGTTAGTTCCGCGCACCTGAGCCGCGACTGGGCCAGCGACGCCGACTGGGCCCGCCTCCAGCAGGACCCGATCCGCGCGCGCGGCTTCCTCTACGTGGTGCTGCTGGCCGTCGCCGCGCTGCTGGTGTGGGCCTGGTTCGCCTCCATCGACGAGGTGACCCGCGGCACGGGGCGGGTGATTCCTTCGAGCCAACTGCAGCGGGTGCAGTCCTTCGATGGCGGGGTGGTCCAGGAGATCCTGGTCCGCGAGGGGCAGCTCGTCGAAGCCGGCGAGCTGCTGATGCGCATCGATCCCACCCGCTTCGTCTCCAACTTCCGCGAGAACCGTGCCAAGGCCCAGTCGCTCCAGGCACGGGCGGAGCGGCTGCGGGCCCTGGCCACCGGGTCGCCGTTCATGCCCTCGGAGGAGCTGGTCGAGAAGGCCCCCGAGATCGTCGACCAGGAGCGCGAGCTCTTCCAGAACGGCCTCGACAAGCTGGCCGAGGAGAAGAGCATCCTGCAGGAGCGCCTCTCCCAGCGGCGCGCCGAACTCGAGGAAGCCCAGTCGCGGCGCGATACCGCCGCCAGGGAGCTTGGCATGGCCAGCCAGGAGCTCAACCTCACCCGGCCGCTGCTGCAGTCCGGGGCCGTGTCCGAGGTCGAGGTCCTCAGGCTGCAGCGGGAGGTCTCCCGGGCCAGCGGCGATCGTGCCCAGGCCGTCGCCCAGGTGGAGCGGCTGCAGTCGGCGATCGAGGAAGCCCAGGCCCAGCTGCGCGAGGTCGAGCTGGAAGCGCGCAACGAGTGGCGCACCGAGCTCTCGCGGACGCTCGGCGAGCTGGCGGCCCTCAATGAGTCCAGCGCCGGACTGCAGGACCGGGTGCGGCTGTCGGAGATCCGCTCGCCGGTGGATGGCGTGATCCAGCGCCTGGGCATCACGACCCTCGGCGGGGTCGTCCAGCCGGGCCAGGAAGTGGTCGATATCGTGCCCACCGACGATGCCCTGCTGGTGGAGGCGCGGATCGCGCCGCAGGATATCGCCTTCCTGCGTCCCGGACAGCCGGCGACCATCAAGCTCACCGCCTACGACTTCGCCATCTACGGCGGGATCGAGGCCGAACTCGACCATATCAGTGCCGACACCATCACCGATGAGGAGGGCAACACCTTCTACCTGGTGCGGGTGCGGACGGCGGAAGACGCCCAGGTGCACCAGGAACTGGACGTGATTCCGGGCATGACCGCCCAGGTGGACATCATGACCGGCAAGCGCACCGTGATGCAGTACCTTCTCAAGCCCGTGCTGCGGGCCTGGGACAATTCCATGGGAGAACGATGATGGCAGAGCTCTTCGTCTGTCAGGGGCCTGACGAGGTCCCGCGCTGGCGCGCGGCCTTCGACGAGGCGCGCCTGGTCACGCCACCACAGGCCCGCGCCCAGGCCGGGTCCGGCGACGGCGTGTGGGTCATGAGCAACCTCACGGGCTGGCAGGGCCTGGTCTCCCTGCTCGCCGGCCGCGGGGCCACGGTCAAGGTGCTGAGCTATACGCCCAGCTCGCACGAGGCGCTGCGGGCCCTGAACGCCGGTGCCCGGGGCTACGGCCATGCCCTCTCGGCCCCCGAGCTGCTGAGCCAGATGGCGCTGGTGACCCGCCACCAGGGGATCTGGGTGCCCCCGGAACTGCTGGCCCAGGTGATGGGCGGTGCCTACCGGGCCCTGGGCGGGGAGTCGCAGCACCAGGACGAGGCCCTCTCCGGGCTGACCGATCGTGAAAGGGCGGTGGCGCTGGCGGTGGCGGAAGGGCAGAGCAACAAGGAGGTGGCGCGCCGGCTCGAGATCACCGAGCGGACCGTGAAGGCGCACCTCGGTGCCATCTTCCGCAAGCTCGGCGTGCGTGACCGGCTCCAGCTGATCCTTCGCCTGTCCCAGCGTGAAGCGGTTTGAGCCTGCGCGGCGGCTGAGATGGCCATCGGCTTGACGCAGGTCAATGGCAGGGCGCTGCCCTGCCCAACAGTACAATATTCCTTCCCCGGAACCTGGCCTAGTTTGATCATATAACCCGTTCTTCCGTGGGCGGCATCACACGCGCTTCGTACGCAGGGAGTCATCTCATGACCATCGCAACCATCATCTCCATCAGCGGCCAGGCCTGGGCACGTGACGAGGCCGGCAACCTTCGCGAACTGCGGGTGGGGGACACCCTGCAGGAGGGCGAGACGCTCGTCACCTCGGACAATGGCCGGGTGGAGCTCGACTTCGCCGACAGCCTCGACCCCACCGTGATCGACGGGGGGCAGGAGGTCGTGATGACTCCCGACCTCGATGCCGAGCAGCCGGTGGCCGCGGAGGAGGCGAGCGCCCAGGACGTGGACCTGGAGGCCCTGCTCACGGCAATCGACGAGGGGGAGGGGGACCTGCTCGAGGACCTGGATGCCACCGCGGCCGGTGCCGGGGGCGCCGGCGGTGAAGGCGGTGGGCACGACTTCGTGCGTCTCGCGCGCATCACCGAGAACGTCAATCCGCTCGCCTACGAGTACGGCCTGGCATCCCTTGGCGGTATCCCCGAGGTCGAGGGGCAGGCAGTCGAGGAGCAGGCGCTCGAGGATGAGCCGGATTCGATCCCGTCCGTCGGTACCAGCGATCTCGACGGGGATGGCGACATGGTCTGGGAGTCGGCCCTGCCGGAGGGCAGCGGCGGTGGCTCCCTGACCACCTCGGGCACGTTCCAGATCGACACCGGCACTGACCTGCTGGCGCTTATCGAGGTGCAGGATGCCGAGGGCAACTGGATCGGGATCGGTGCGGACGGTACCCAAGTGACCGGCGCCTTCGGCATCCTGACGGTGAACACCGACGGGAGCTGGTCCTACACACTCACCCAGATTGCCGATCACCCGGTGACGGGCGAGACCGGCGAGGCTGACCAGCTGGCCGACACCTTTGCCGTGCGGGTGACCGACGATGACGGCGATGTCTCCGCCCCCGCGACCCTGGTGATTGCTATCACCGACGACGGGCCCGCGGCAGCGAACGATGTCGTAGGTCAGATCCCGGAAGACGGCAGCGTCGACATCGACGTCTTCGCCAACGATACCGCGGGCGCCGATGGCGTCGACCTGCAGAATGGCATTGTCGTGGCCACTGGGCCCAACCAAGGGTCCGTGGTCTACAACGGCGACGGTACCTTCACCTACACCGCCGCTCCCGGCGCCGAGGGCGCCGACAGCTTCAGCTACACCATCACCGACGCGGATGGCGATACGGCCACGGCCACGGTCAGCCTGAGCATTTCGGGGGACTCCACGCCCTCGCTGATCCCGGGTGAAGGCCAGGTCAGTGAGGCTGGCTTGCCTGATGGCAGCTACCCCGAAATGGATTATGAGACCACCGGAGGAGTCTTCGCGATCGAGACGGGCAATGACTCCGTCGGCAGCATCGTGATCACCAGCGTGGTGGTTCAAGGCGTGGATGTCACAGGCGGTGGTACCGTCCAGGGGGAGTACGGCACCCTTGAAGTGACCGTCGATGACGATGGTATCTACAGCTGGACCTATACCCTGGGCGACAACACTCTCGACCACGAGAGCCAGGGGCCGTCCAGCGACGGGGTTCGCGACGCCTTCACCGTCGTCCTGACCGACAGTGATGGTGACAGTACGACGGAAGCACTGAATATCGACATCATCGATGATGTGCCGATGGTCTCGGTAGAACCTGGACAAGTCGGCGTCAGCGTCGACGAGAGCAGTGCTGGCGAAGCCTTCGTCGACGGCTCGATCAGTGCCACCAGTGATGCCGCCATCGTCGACACCACGGTGCTGTTCGGTGCCGACGGTGCGGCGGCCAGCAATGCCACTGTCTACGGCCTCGCGCTGAGCGGTACCGGCACCACCACGCTGGCCACCGCCCAGGGCGACTACCCGATCAGCCTGGTGGCCACCGACGCCACCACCATCACCGGTCAGTACGTGGACGGTGCCGGTGACACCCAGACCGCCTTCACGGTGGTGATCAACACCGACGGCACGCTGACGGTGACCCAGGTCGTCGCGCTGGAGCATCAGGATCCCGCGAATGCCAACGACACCCTCGACCTGGACGGCCTGATCACCGCCACGGTGACGGTGACCGACGCCGACGGCGACACCGACAATGCCAGTGTCGAGATCGGCGGGGCGGTGACCTTCTACGACGACGGTCCCAGCGTCACCATCGACGCCGTGGGCAGCAGCGTCAGTCTCGACGAGACCACTGCCGGCGAAGCCTTCGTCGACGGCTCGATCAGTGCCACCAGTGATGCCGCCATCGTCGACACCACGGTGCTGTTCGGTGCCGACGGTGCGGCGGCCAGCAATGCCACTGTCTACGGCCTCGCGCTGAGCGGTACCGGCACCACCACGCTGGCCACCGCCCAGGGCGACTACCCGATCAGCCTGGTGGCCACCGACGCCACCACCATCACCGGTCAGTACGTGGACGGTGCCGGTGACACCCAGACCGCCTTCACGGTGGTGATCAACACCGACGGCACGCTGACGGTGACCCAGGTCGTCGCGCTGGAGCATCAGGATCCCGCGAATGCCAACGACACCCTCGACCTGGACGGCCTGATCACCGCCACGGTGACGGTGACCGACGCCGACGGCGACACCGACAATGCCAGTGTCGAGATCGGCGGGGCGGTGACCTTCTACGACGACGGTCCCAGTATCACTGTCAGCGTTAGCGATCGTGACAGTGTGACCCTCAACACGCAGGATGCGGAGCTCACCGATACTGCAACTGCCAGCTTCGCCGCGGCATTTTCGGTGGCCGATAGTGCCTATGGTGCTGATGGAGCAGGTACCACACCCAGCTGGAGCTATGCGCTATCTCTGGTGGATGGCAATGGCACAGACTCCGGGCTGACCAGTGGTGGTTCTACGATCTACCTGCACCTGGTAGACGCTGAGGTGATTGGATCGACCAGTGCGACCACTGATGGCATTGATGGCACCAATATCGTGTTCAGCCTGACAGTGGATAGTTCCGGTAGCGTCACGCTGACGCAGACTGCGCCGATCGATCACGACATCGCCGACACCAGCGACTACGCCAGTGATCAGAAGGTGCTGGGCACCGGGCTGGTGAACCTGATGGGCACGGTGACCATCACCGACAGCGACGGTGATACCGCCACCGACAGCGTTACGCTGGACCTGGGTGGCAACATGCTGTTCGATGACGCCGGGCCGAGGTTCATTGCACCGGAGAATGGTTATCTGGCCAATCTTGCTGGAGAAAGTCTGACAGGGGTGCTGGATTTCGACGATCAGATCGAGGATAACTTCGGACCCGATTCCGGTGACACCGTGCGCTTCCCCTTATCCCTTGAGGCCCTGGCGTCCACCGGACTGACGTCTGGGGGTGTGCCCATCCTCTTCGATGTATCCGAGGATGGCCTGACCCTGACGGCTTACACCGAGGCGACGGGGAATATCTTCACCATTACGTTGAGTCCGAATGCCGAGGGGCAGGATACCTATACGCTGGACATGATCGGTAGCGTGGATGGTGGTGCCATGGCCATTGACTTCAATGCCGGTGGTTATGAATTCACCGGGGGAACAGGAGAGTGGGGTGGATTCAACACCATCGAGAAGATCCGAGGTCAATCCATAGATACGCAGGAGGATAGCCGTGACCTTCTATTGACGCCCATCAATGCTGATACCCTGAATACCACGGCCAATGTGGGTGGGGTGGACAATACGTTTGTCAACCTTAGTCAGGGCATGCGGGTCGACTTTGTTCAGGATCTCAGTGGCGACACCAAGGTGGAAGATGGGTATGTCTTCGATCACCATTATCTGGTCAATGGAGCAACCGCACAGTTTGTCAGCTCCGATAATGCAACGGTATTGATCAAGGCCTATGACGATAATGATTCCGAGATCACTCCCTATCTGGTCGGTGATGGCATTCTCGATACGATCACAGCGATCGGAATCAGCTACGGTGGCGAGATGTTGCTGGTTACGTCAGAGATGGCGGGAGCTGATGGCATTTACGAGACCTCTCTGGGTGCAGACAGCCAATCCTTTGTCGTCAATTTCAAAAGCGATGGAACGGCAACGGTCGCTGGGGTCGCCGAAGACACCGTGATCTCAACCTACACCGGAGATGGATACAACAGCATAGAATTTATCAACACCAGTGAAGATAGTTTCCAGATCGGTGATTTCGGCACCACGGTCACGGAGCCGGGCGAGCCCGTTGATCTCTCCCTTCCGATCGAGATAGTGGATGGCGACGGGGATATCGCCACTGGCTCCCTTGATATCATGCTGCTGCCGGAAGGGACTCTGGATAGTTCGGATGCCACTTCAGGAGTCGATGAAGCATCCTCCGCTGCCCAGCCCCATCTCATCGGTTCCGATTTCGGTGATACACTGACTGGTGACGATCAGGACAATATCCTGATCGGTGGCGAGGGTGACGACACGCTTTCCGGGGGCGATGGTGAGGATATCCTTGTCGGTGGCCCAGGCAGTGACAGCTTGGTCGGTGGTGCCGGTGCCGACACCTTCGTCTGGAACTTCGGTGATCAGGAGGGCTCCAGCAGTGGTTCGGCCAACGACACTGTCACGGACTTTATTGTTTCTGAAGGGGATGTCCTGGATGTCTCCGACCTTCTTGGCAATATGTCCGAAGGTGCGGACCTCTCCAGCTACATCCAGGCAGAGGAGAGCGGTTCTGATACTATTCTTCATATCAGCACTACAGGAGGTCTGTCTGTAGATGGCGAGGGCAACATCGTGGGTGCCGACCAGACCATTGAGCTTGGGGGTGTTGCCTACAGTCCTAGCTTGATTGACGACATGATAAATGACGGCCAACTCGACATCGAGTAACCAGTTCGCTCCCTCACCCCAGCGCCTGGACTTGGCCGGGCGCTGGCTTGTTGCCTCCCGTCTCCGCCGCCTATGCTGCCGTCAGGACCTTTTCAGGAGCCTCCCATGTACATCAAGCGTGACCATGAAGGACGCATCGAACTGGTCAGTCGCGAGGAGACGCCTGCGTGCAGCGAGTACCTGCCGGCGGACTCCCCGGAGCTGCTGGCCTTCCTGATGGACGGTGAGGTGGAAAAGGGGCAGGCGCACTTCCAGGCCTCGGACCTCGCCTTCGTGCGGGTGCTTGAGGATGTGATCGAGCTTTTGATGGACAAGGGGGTGATCAGCTTCACCGACCTGCCGCCGGCCGCCCAGGAGAAGGTGATGGAGCGCCAGTCGCTGCGTCGCCGTCTCAATGGCCTGCAGCTGGTGTCCGGCAGCGACGAAGAGGGCGGGGTGATCTAGACCGGGCAAGTCGCCTGGTGACCTGACGACACGGGCCGGCACTCTCCTGAGTGTCGGCCCGTGTCGTGTCAGCTCGTGGGCTTATCGTGCTGCCGGATGCCGGGGCCGGTGGCGCCGTCCAGGCCAAGCTCGAAGAGCATGAGCGCCTCCTCGCGGTTCTCGACCCCCTCGCCGATGGCCAGTATCCCCAGTGAATGGCAGAGCGTGGCCATGCCACGCAGGATGGTCTGCTGCTCGGCGACCTTGTCGACCTCCTTGACCAGCGTCCTGTCGATCTTGAGGTAGCCAAGCCCGAGGTCCTGCAGGTCGGCGATCCGGGTGAATTCGGCGCCGACATGCTCCAGGCCGATCCGGCAGCCGAGAGGCTGCAGGGCGTGGCACAGGCTGCGGAAACTGGCCAGGTCGTGGATCGCCAGGGACTCCGGGATCTCCAGCCAGAGCCGCTCGGCGACGTCGGGCCGTGCCCTGAGCCGTGCCTGGAGCTCCATGACGAAGCGGGCGTCCTGGATCGAGGCGGCCGAGAGGTTGATGCCCAGCGGCTTGCCGCGCTGGGTGATGTCGCGCACGGCCTCGTCGATCACCGCCAGGTCGAGCCGGCTGTCGAGCTCGAGTCGCGAGACCCAGGGCATGAAGACCCCGGCGGGCTGCCACTCGCTGTTTAGGCGCAGCCGCGAGGGACTCTCGAAGTGCAGCAGTTCCCCGTCGCCATCGAGTACCGGGTAGTGGGCCAGGTAGATGCCCTTGGCCATGGCCTCCTGGAGGGCGCGGCGCCATTCGCCATGGCTGGTGAACAGGCTGCGGCGCTGGGGCCCCTCGGCGATGACCAGGCTCTGGTCGCCACGGGTCTCGGCGGCCGCAAGGGCGCCGTCCAGGCTTGCCAGCAGCACGCTACGCTGGTCGCCCTGGGCGTAGTCGACGAGTGCCGCGGGCAGGCCGAGGGGCACCCGGCTTTGCTCCCTCAGGGCGGCGAGGCGCTTGCCGAGCTCATGCCGCAGCGGCTCCAGGTCATGGGCGCCGGGCAGCAACAGGACGAAATCGCTGCCGTTGAGGCGGCCCACGATGCCGCCGCCGCGGACCTTGCCGAACTGGTCCAGGCCGATAGCCAGCGCGTGCAGCAGGGCATCGGTCTCGCCATGACCGAGCCGCTCGTTGACCTCGGCCAGGCGGGCGAGGCGCACCAGGGCGAGCGTGCCGCTGGCCCGGGAATCCTGGCTCTCCAGGTGGATCTGCAGCTGGGCCAGGAAGGCCTCGCGCTTGAGCACGCCGGTCACGCCGTCGTGCTGCAGTCGCCGGCGCAGCAGGTCGAGCTTCTGGCTCTCCTCGCCGAGCATGTCGCGGACGGCGGCGGAGAGCTGGTTCATGGCCTCCACTACCTCGCGCAGCTCCCGCGTGCGCGGGGCGGGAATGGTGGTGAAGCGCCGCTCGCCGATCTGCAGGGCCTGGTCGACGACGTTGCGCAGCGGGCGGCGGATGGTGCGCACGATCCACCAGGCCAGTAGCAGGCTGAGGGCGGCGGCAAGGGCGAACCAGCCGACCAGTTCCAGGCTGCTGCGCCACAAGGAGCGATAGGCAAAGCTGTGCTGGCTCTGGAGGGTGAGGGTGCCGAACTGTCGCCAGCCGTCCTGGACCACGGCCTCTCCCGGGGGGACCTCGAAGCGCACCAGGTCGACGAACCAGGCCGGCACGTCCTCGATCGCCTCGCCGGCCCGGCGCTGCTCGATGATCTCGCCCTGCGGGTCGCGAAGTTCCACGCGCCGGTAGTGGCCGGTATCGAACTGGGCGGCCACCAGCAGCTCCAGGGTCACCGGGTCCTTGGGCATCTGGCTCATGGTCAGCGCCAGGGCATTGGCATTGTCGGCATTCTTGATGCGCACTTCCTGCTCGATATAGGCCCGGCTGGAGCTGACCCCGATGAACAGGCTGCCGCCGAAGGCGAGCAGCAGCAGTACCACGATGGTCAGCCATAGCTGCTTGATGAGCGACATCTTGTTATCCCCCTTGAATGAATCCCTGCTCCTGCATGCGACCGATCACCCGTCGCCAGCGCGACAGGCGCGCCACCGGGTCGGCGCGCGACCGGGTGGAGCCGCCGGCCCAGAGGCCGCTACTGTTGAAGCTGAACAGCGGATCCAGGTCGTCGCGCAGCGAGCCGCGGGTGATCGAGGGCACCAGGTTGTCGAGCACCAGCGGGTCCGCCGCGGGGGTCTCGTAGTAGCCCAGCACCATGTGCGCCTGGGTGATGCCGCTGCGGCCGATGCGTGCGCGGACATAGATCATGCGCAACTCGTCGCCGGGCACCCCCAGCTCCTTGAGGGTGATGTACTTGGCGATGGAGAAGTCCTCGCAATCCCCCTGGCCGCGGCCCAGGGTCTCCAGCGGCGTCGCCCAGTAGTCTTCCTGGCCCCAGATGTCGATATCGTCGAGCCAGCGCACTCGCCGGTTGAAGAAGGCGTTGACCTCGCGCAGGCGGGTCTTCAGGTCGGCAGGACGCAGCCGTTCGAGCAGCGCGAACCATGCCTCGAGACTCTCCAGCCCACGCGCACCATATTGGGCCTGCATGCTGCGGCGCAGGCGCTCCGGCGAGAGGTTGGCCTCGCCCGTAGACGGACGCAGTCCCAGGCCGATGACCAGCGACAGGCCGCCGAGCCCCGCCAGGAAACGGCGGCGCCCGGGCGAGTCGAGTGTCCTGGGAGAGGGCGGCGGCATGCGGCGGGCCTGAATGAGCGTTTGCTCAAGTCTAGGGGTCGTAGACCCCTAATGCGAGGGGAGTGAGTGGCATCATGTCGGGCGGCTCAGCCCTTGCCGGGGCCCAGCCAGATCCGCAGCCGGCCGACCCAGTCGAGCGCCCGGGCGGCACTTCGCAGTTCACCGGCCGCGTCCTCGAGGGTCTGGCCGTCGGGCAGCGCCTTGACGTAGAGGGAGACGTCCACCTGGTTGTCCAGGTAGTGGAGGTCCAGCGCGACGCGGGCGTGCCAGATCGGCAGCCCGTGCCAGGCGCCATCGAGGAGCTCCACCACGTCGCTGCGCAGCGGCAGGCCGGGGCGCAGGCTGTGCTCGAGTTCGCCCGAATCGTCCTCGGGGTCGATGTGGAAGGTGACGTCGGCGAGCTCGGGGAAGGCCTCGCGCAGGCGCCGGCTCACCTCGTTGCCGATCTCGTGGGCCTCGGAAACGGTGACCCGCGGTGGCACCACGATGTGCAGGTCGAGGATCACGTCGCTGCCCAGCTTGCGGGTCCGCAGGTCGTGCACCCCGTTGACGTGGGGGACGCGCTCGGCGATCTCCCGCATGCGGTCGCGCTGGGCGAGCGGCAGCGCCGTGTCGATGAGTTCCTGGCTGGACTCCCAGAGCAGGCGACCGCCGACCTGGCCGACCATGATACCCACCACGATGGCGGCCACGGCATCCATCCAGCCGACCCCGAACTGGGCCGCCACCAGGCCCACCAGCACCACCACGGTGGAGAGGGCATCGGAGCGCGAGTGCCAGGCATTGGCCTCGAGCAGCCGCGAATTGACCCGCTTGGCCACGCGCAGGGTGTAGCGGAAGATCCACTCCTTGGCGAGCAGGGCCGCCACGGCGATGCCGATCGCCCAGGGACCCGGGGCAGGCACCGGCTCCCCGCCCAGCAGCCGGGTGATGCTTGCCCAGGCGATGCCCCCGGCGACGAAGATCAGCACGCTGCCCAGCCACAGGGTGGCCAGGGTCTCGATGCGGCCGTGGCCGTAGGGGTGGTTGCTGTCGGGCTCCTGGCGGCCGAAGTGGGTGGCGGCGACCACGAAGAGGTCCGTCAGGATGTCCGAGAAGGAGTGGATGCCGTCGGCCACCAGGGCCGCCGAGCCCACGGCAAAGCCGGCTAGCATCTTGGCCACGCCGACCACGAAGTCGATGACGGCGCCGATCAGCGTGACCTTGTGGGCCTCGCGGGTCTGGGCGGCACGGCCCGGGGCCGGCGCCTGACCGTTGGTCGCCTGGGCGTTCATGCCGGGCTTCTCGTGGCTCATGCCTCGTCCCTCAACGGCAGCGTCCCGCCTTGTGGAGCACCGGGTTGGCGTACTGGGCCAGCCAGAACTCTCGAAGGTCGTCGGGCACCTGCTGCAGGCGAGCCTGGAAGCGGGCGCGGTCGGCGTCGCTGACCTCGCTCAGGTCGAGCAGGTCGGGCGCCTCGCCCAGGGCCTCCAGGGCCAGCAAGTGGCTGGGGAAGAGGTGGTAACCGGCCAGGACCTGGCGGTCGATCTCGGCGGCCACGGCCTCGGGGTCGTCGAAGTCCGCCGCGAGCGGGGTGCCGAAGGTGAGCTGCACCCGCCCCTTGTGGCCGGTGATGCCGGCGACGATGGAGCTGATGTCCTCGAACTCGCTCTTCTGGTAGTTGCCGCTGGTCTGCATGGCGTGCAGCTCCCTGGCCTTCTGCAGGTCGCAGGGGTCGTACTCGTAGCTGATCGAGACCGGCACCAGGCGCAGCTCGGCGATGGCCTCGCCGATGCTCGCCTGACGCTCCCGCCCGCGCCGGGCCATGGTCAGCATCTTGACGATCGCCGGGTCGGTGCGGTCGATGCCGTCCTTGGCGCGCCCCTCGCGCTGGGCCATCCAGATGGAGTGGTTGTCCTCGAGGATGGAGTGGCGGATATAGGCGGAGAGGTTCTGGTAGGCGGCCAGCATGGCCCGCTTGCCGCGGGCGCTGCGCGGCACGATGAAGCTCTTGTTGAGGCGCATCAGGTCGTTGACGTAGGGCTTCTTGAGCAGGTTGTCGCCGATGGCGATGCGCACGGTATCGCGCCCGGCCAGGTAGAGGGCGTAGTTGACGAAGGCCGGGTCCAGCGAGATGTCGCGATGGTTGCCGATGAAGAGATAGGCCCTGTCCGGGTCCAGCGACTCGAGCCCCGCCACCTCGAAGGTGTCGGTGGAGGTGCGGATCATGCGCTGCATGTAGCTGGCGATACGCATCTGGAAGTCATGCACGCCGGTCACGCCGCGCACCTCGCGGCGGATGGCGATGCTGGCCAGGATGCGCGACAGGCGAGGCATGAAACGGCTGAGCCGCGGCAGTCGATAGCGGGTAAGGGCATCGAGCAGCTCGGCATCATGGGCCAGGCGCGCGAGGACCTCGGCCACCTCGTCGTCCTGGTAGGGGCGGATCTCGGCCCAGGGGTCGGATGCGGGAGTGTGCTGAGTCTCGGTCATGGGATCCAGGCTGTGGTCGGAAGCGATCAGGCGCTGCGGGCGTCACCGGCGCTGCCGGCCTCGCCACCCAGCCACTCGATCAGGCGCTCGATGTTCTCGGCCAGCGCCTGGGTCATCAGGATGAAGTCGGTCTCCAGGCGAACCAGGGCGTCATCGCCATCGTCGGCCTGGGAGGCCTCGTCGATCAGGGCGTCGTCGAAGCGCAGCGACTTGATCGCCAGGTCGTCATGCAGCACGAAGCTTAGCCGGCCCTCGATCGACAGTGCCAGCTTGCTGGCCTGGCGACCGCTCTCCAGCAGCTGCTGGATCTCGTCGCTGTCGAGATCGACCTGGCGAGCACGCAGCACGCCGTCGTCGCCCTTGGCCTTGAGCTCCACCTGGTCGCCGAGCACCAGGTCGGCCGGCCGCGAGCCCGGGTCGCCGAGCCAGGTGGTCATGGCGCGCATGGGCAGCGTCTGGCTGGCAAGTGGCGTCACCTTGAGGCTGCCCAGGGTCTCGCGCAGCAGGTCGAGGAGTTCCTCGGCCCGCTTGCGGGAGCTGGCATTGACGGCGATCAGCTGGCGGCGGCTGTCCCACCACAGGTCGACCTTCTGGCTACGCACGAAGGCGCGGGGCAGCAGCTCCTCGTAGACCTGTTCCTTGATCGCCAGCTTCTCCTGGCGGCGCAGCTTGCGTCCCTCGCTGGTCTCGATGGCCTCACTGCGCTCCTCGACCTCCTCGCGGACCACCGAGGCGGGCAGGATGCGTTCCTGGCGCAGGGCGGTCATCAGGCGCTGGCCCTGCAGCTCGTGCAGGAGCTGGGTCCCGGCCCGGCCGGCCGGCGCGGACCAGCCCAGGCGACGCGCCTCGCTGCCGCCCAGGGGGCGAAAGGCCTGTTCGCCGAGGGCGGTTTCCAGGCTGGCGGCATCCAGCTCAGGGGCGTCGTGCAGGCGGTAGAGGTGCAAGTGCTTGAACCACATGGAGCATTTCCCGAGCGAAAAGGGGCACATTATGGCCAAAGGGAGCCGCCGGTGCCAGCGCCTGGACGGGCGGGGTGAAAGGTAAGTGTTCAAACGATGGTTTGAATATCGGCGGCCGCCCCGACTAGAATCGAGGCCTTGTCCGCTCAGGAGTCCCCCGCATGGATCCCCGCATTTCCCGCACCGCCCTGCGTGTCAGAGGCTATCACCTGGATGGTTATGGCCACGTGAACAATGCCCGCTACCTGGAATTCCTGGAGGAGGGGCGCTGGGCCTACTTCGACGACCGCCCCGGGCTGGCCGCCTTCCTGCAGAAGGGCGACGTGGCCTTCGTCGCGGTCAACCTCAACATCGACTACCGGCGTGCCGCCGTGGCCGGCGACGACCTGGAGGTCTTGACCCGGCTCGCCGAGCTCGGCTCGCGGCGTGCCCGCATGCACCAGGAGGTCCGTCGGGTGCGGGACGGCAAGCCGGTGGCCAGTGCCGACATCACCTTCGTGCTGCTCGACGTGGCGACCCATCGGGCCATCGAGATCGGCGGCGAGATCCGCGAGGCCATGGCGGCGCTGGTCCTGCCTTAGCCCCTTGCACAGCTCCCTTTGCACCGTCCGGGATGGTATGATGCCAGGCTGATATTGCGCGCCATGTCACGGCCACGTGACGCGCCAACCTGTTGCAGTGCAAAGGATTCGACGACCCATGGGTGACATCGCCAGAGAGATTCTGCCAGTCAACATCGAGGACGAGCTCAAGCAGTCGTACCTCGATTACGCGATGAGCGTGATCATCGGCCGTGCGCTGCCCGACGTGCGCGATGGCCTCAAGCCGGTGCACCGGCGCGTGCTGTTCGCCATGCACGAACTCGGCAACGACTGGAACAAGCCGTACAAGAAGTCCGCCCGCGTGGTGGGCGATGTCATCGGTAAGTATCACCCCCACGGGGACAGCGCCGTCTACGACACCATCGTGCGCATGGCCCAGGACTTCTCGATGCGCCATGTGCTGGTCGACGGCCAGGGCAACTTCGGCTCCATCGACGGCGACAACGCCGCCGCCATGCGTTACACCGAGGTGCGCATGGCCCGCCTCGCCCACGAGCTGCTGGCCGACCTGGAGAAGGACACCGTCGACTGGGTCGATAACTACGACGGCACCGAGCGCATCCCCGAGGTGCTGCCCACCAAGGTCCCGAACCTGCTGATCAACGGCTCCTCGGGCATCGCCGTGGGCATGGCGACCAACATCCCGCCCCACAACATGGGCGAGATCATCAACGCCTGCCTGGCGCTGATCGACGACTACACCCTCACCGTCGACGACCTGATGGAGCATGTCCCCGGCCCGGACTTTCCCACCGGCGGCATCATCAACGGCCGTGCCGGGATCCTCGAGGCCTATCGCACCGGCCGCGGGCGCATCTATGTGCGCGCCTGCCACACCATCGAGCATGATGACAAGAGCGGCCGTGACCACATCATCGTCAACGAGCTTCCCTACCAGGTGAACAAGGCGCGGCTGATCGAGAAGATCGCCGAGCTGGTCAAGGAGAAGAAGATCGAGGGGATCGCCGAGCTGCGCGACGAGTCCGACAAGGACGGCCTGCGGGTGGTGATCGAGGTCAAGCGCGGCGAGTCCGGCGAGGTGGTGGTCAACAACCTCTTCGCCCAGACCCAGCTGCAGACCGTCTTCGGCATCAACATGGTGGCCATCGACAATGGCCAGCCGAAGATCCTCAACCTCAAGGAGATCCTTGAGGCCTTCATCCGCCACCGCCGCGAGGTGGTCACCCGCCGCACCCTCTTCGAGCTGAAGAAGGCCCGCGAACGCGGCCATATCCTCGAGGGTCTGGCCGTCGCCATCTCCAACATCGACGAGGTGATCGAGCTGATCAAGGCCTCGCCGAACGCGTCAGAGGCCAAGGAGAAGCTGCTGGCCAGGTCCTGGCAGCCGGGGCAGGTCACCGGCATGCTCGAGCGCGCCGGCGCCACCTCCTGCAAGCCCGAGGAGCTGGAGGAGGGCTTCGGCCTCAACCAGGCCGGCAGCGAATACCGCCTGTCGCCGGCCCAGGCCCAGGCGATCCTCGAGCTGCGCCTGCACCGCCTGACCGGCCTCGAGACCGAGAAGCTCCTCGACGAGTACCTCGGCATCCTCGAGAAGATCGCCGAGCTCACCGCCATCCTGGCCTCCGCCGAGCGCCTGCTGGAGGTGATCCGCGAGGAGCTGATCGCCGTGCGCGACCAGTTCGGCAACCCGCGCAAGACCGAGATCCAGGCCAGCCACCTGGACCTGCGCCTCGAGGACCTGATCGCCGAGGAGGACATGGTGGTCACGGTGTCGCGCACCGGCTACGCCAAGACCCAGCCGCTCTCCGACTACCAGGCCCAGCGCCGCGGCGGGCGCGGCAAGTCGGCCACGGCGATGAAGGACGAGGACGTCATCGAGCACCTGCTGGTGGCCTCGACCCACGACACCGTGCTGCTGTTCTCCAACCGCGGCAAGGTCTACTGGCTCAAGGTCTACGAGATGCCCGTCGCCAGCCGCGGCTCGCGGGGCAAGCCGCTGGTCAACCTGCTGCCGCTGGACGAGGGCGAGGCGATCAACGCCATCCTGCCGGTGCGCGACTACGACCCGCAGAGCTACATCTTCTTCGCGACCGAGCGCGGCACCGTCAAGCGCACCAGCCTCGAGCAGTTCTCGCGGCCGCGCAGCGTGGGCCTGATCGCCATCGACCTCGAGGAGGGCGACCGCCTGGTGGGCGCCGCCATCACCACCGGCAGCGATCATGTCATGCTGCTCTCCTCCAACGGCAAGGCGATCCGCTTCGAGGAGTCCAACGTGCGCGCCATGGGCCGCACCGCCCGCGGCGTGCGCGGCATGCGCCTGCTCGGCGACGCCGAGGTGATCAGCCTGATCATCCCGCAGAGCCAGCAGATCGATGCCGAGGCCGACGTCGAGGCCGAGGCCGAGGAGGGCGCGAGCGTCGAGGCCGGCAATGGCGGCCAGATCTATATCCTCACCGCCAGCGAGAACGGCTACGGCAAGCGCACCCGCCTCGAGGAGTTCCCGCTGCGCGGGCGCGGTGGCCAGGGCGTGATCGCCATGCAGACCAGCGAGCGCAACGGCGCCCTGGTGGCGGCCATGCAGGTCTACGCCACCGACGAGATGATGCTGATCACCGATCGCGGCACCCTGGTGCGCACCCGGGTCGACGAGGTCTCGATCAGCTCGCGCAACACCCAGGGGGTGATGCTGATCCGCCTGGGCAACGACGAGAAGCTGGTCAAGACCGTGCGCATCGACGAGCCCGAGGAGGCCCTGGACGCCCCTTTCGAGGTGCCGGCCGAGGCGGGTGACGAGGCGGGAGTCGCGCCATCCGGCGACGCGGCAGCGGATGACGGTACACAAGAGGCCGGCGGTGAGCAGGATCAGGAATAAGGACACGCAACGCTGATGACACGTCACTACAACTTCTGCGCCGGCCCGGCCGCGCTGCCCACGGCCGTGCTGGAGCGGGCCCGGGACGAACTGCTGGACTACCACGGCCGCGGCCTCTCGGTGATGGAGATGAGCCATCGCGGCGACGACTTCGTCGCCATCGCCGAGCGGGCCGAGGCCGACCTGCGCGAGTTGCTGGCCATTCCCGACAACTACCGGGTGCTATTCACCCAGGGCGGGGCCAGCCTGCAGTTCGCCGCACTGCCCTACAACCTGCTGGGGGCCGGCGGCCGGCCCAACTTCCTGCACACCGGCATCTGGGGCAAGAAGGCGATCAGCGAGGCGCGCCACCTGTTCGGCGACGTCCATGTGGCCGCCAGCAGCGAGGAGAACGGCCATAGTGCCGTGCCGCGCCAGGAGGAGATCGTCCTCTCCGACGACGCCGCCTACCTGCACTACACCGCCAACGAGACCATCGGCGGGCTCGCCTTCGACTACATTCCCGAGGCCCGCCGGCCGGATGGCAGCGAGGTGCCGCTGGTCTGCGACATGTCCTCGTCCATCCTCTCCGGCCCGCTGGATGTCTCGAGGTTCGGGGTGATCTACGCCGGTGCCCAGAAGAACATCGGGCCCGCGGGCCTGGTGGTGGTGATCGTGCGTGACGACCTGCTGGACCAGGCACGCGACGACATGCCGACGCTCTTCGGCTACAAGGCCCTGGCCGAGGCCGGTTCCATGGTCAACACCCCGGCCACCTACAGCTGGTACCTGGCGGGGCTGGTCTTCGACTGGCTCAAGGACGATGTCGGCGGGCTGGCGGCCATGGACGCCATCAACAGCCGCAAGGCGGCTCGGCTCTACGCGGCCATCGACGGCAGCGCCCTCTATGCCAACCCGATCACGCTGCGCAACCGCTCGCGGATGAACGTGCCCTTCGTGCTGGCCGACCCGCGCCTGGACCGCCTGTTCCTCGACGAGGCCGAGGCGGCGGGGCTACTCAACCTCAAGGGGCATCGCAGCGTGGGGGGCATGCGGGCCAGCCTCTACAACGCCGTGCCAGAGGCCGCCGTCGAGGCATTGATCGCCTTCATGGCCGATTTCGAGAAACGCAGGGGATAATCCATGACCGAGCCTACCGTCAGCCTCGAGGCGCTCCGCCAGCGCATCGACGCCCTGGACAACGACATCCTGCGCCTGATCAGCGAGCGGGCGGCCTGTGCCCAGCAGGTGGCCGAGATCAAGGCCGAGCATGAGCCCGGCGCGGTCTTCTACCGGCCCGAGCGCGAGGCCCAGGTGCTGCGCCGGATCATGGAGCTCAACCAGGGGCCCCTGGACAGCGAGGAGATGGCGCGGCTGTTCCGCGAGATCATGTCGGCCTGCCTCGCCCTGGAACAGCCGGTCAAGGTCGCCTACCTGGGGCCTGAGGGCACCTTCACCCAGCAGGCCACCCTCAAGCACTTCGGCGAGAGCGCCATCAGCCTGCCGATGGCGGCCATCGACGAGGTGTTCCGCGAGGTGGAGGCCGGCGCCGTCAACTACGGCGTGGTCCCGGTGGAGAACTCCACCGAGGGGGTGATCAACCATACCCTCGACTCCTTCATGGACTCCGGGCTTCGCATCTGCGGCGAGGTGGTGCTGCGCATCCACCATCACCTGCTGGTGGCCGAGACGACCCGTCGCGACAAGGTCTCGCGGATCTACTCCCATCCGCAATCCTTCGCCCAGTGCCGCAAGTGGCTCGACGCCCACTTTCCCCAGGCCGAGCGGGTGCCGGTCTCCTCCAATGCCGAGGCCGCCCGCCTGGTCAAGACCGAGTGGCACAGCGCGGCCATCGCCGGCGACATGGCCGCCAAGCTCTACGGGCTCGCCAAGCTGGCCGAGAAGATCGAGGACCGTCCGGACAACTCCACGCGCTTTCTGATCATCGGCAACCAGAATGTGCCCATCTCCGGCGAGGACAAGACCTCGCTGGTGGTCGCGATGCGCAACCAGCCGGGGGCCCTGCACGACCTGCTCGAGCCCTTCCATCGCCACCAGATCGACATGACGCGCCTCGAGACCCGCCCGTCGCGCACCGGCGTGTGGAACTACGTGTTCTTCATCGACTTCAAGGGGCACCGCGAGGAGCCTCGCGTCGCGGCCATGCTGGAGGAGGTCCAGCTGCGCGCCGCCGAGGTGAAGGTGCTGGGCTCCTATCCCGTCGGCGTGCTCTGAGGGATGGCGGGCATCGTGAAGCCGCCGCCCGATGAGCGGCGCATCCTGATCGTCGGCCTGGGGCTGATCGGCGGCTCTCTGGCCGCGGCCCTTCGGCAGGCAGGCTTCAAGCGGGAGATCCTCGCCTGCGATCCCGATGCGGGCGAGATCGCCCGGGGCATCGAGATGGGCCTGATCGACGGCGGTGACACCCGCCTCGAGGCGGTGATCGAGGGCGCGTCGCTGGTGGTGCTGGCGGTGCCTGTGCTGGCCATGCGCGATGTGATGGCCCAGCTGGCCGCCTGCCTCGATCGCGCCGCGCCCGATGTCGTCGTCACCGATGTGGGCAGCACCAAGGCGGCGATCCGCGAGGCGGCCGTGGCCGCCTTCGGTCGCATGCCGGCCAACCTGGTGCTTGGCCATCCCATCGCCGGCTCGGAAAAGAGCGGGGTCGCGGCCGCCGATGCCGGGCTCTATTTGCGCCACAAGGTGATCCTGACGCCCGAGCCCGATACCGATCCGGCCGCGATGGCCAGGGTGCGCGCGCTCTGGGAGGCCAGCGGGGCCGAGGTGCTGGAGATGGACGTGGCCCGCCACGACCAAGTGCTGGCCCGCACCAGCCACCTGCCGCACCTGCTGGCCTTCTCGCTGGTGGACACCCTGGCCCGCCAGGACGAGCGCCTGGAGATCTTCCGCTACGCCGCCGGCGGCTTTCGCGACTTCACCCGCATCGCCGGCAGCGACCCGGTGATGTGGCGCGACATCTTCATCGCCAACCGCGATGCGGTGCTTGCCGCCCTGGACGACTTCGAGGCCGGCGTGGCCAGGCTGCGCCAGGCGGTGGAGCGCGGCGACGGCGATGCCATGCTGGCCACCTTCGACCGGGCCAGTCATGCCCGTCACTATTTCGAATCCCTGCTCAACCAGACCAGTTATCAGGCGGAGTACCAGATGCAACAACACGGCAAGCTGCGCTACCGGGTCAGCCCCGGCGGTGGCGTCACCGGGCGGATCCGCGTGCCCGGGGACAAGTCGATCTCCCATCGCTCCATCATGCTCGGGGCGCTGGCCGACGGGGTCACCGAGGTGAAGGGCTTCCTCGAGGGCGAGGACAGCCTGGCCACCCTGCAGGCCTTCCGCGAGATGGGCGTGGCCATCGAGGGGCCCCACCAGGGCCGCGTGACCGTCCATGGCGTGGGCATGCACGGCCTCAAGCCGCCCGCCGGGCCGCTCTACGTGGGCAATGCCGGCACCGCCATGCGCCTCTTCGCCGGGCTGCTGGCCGGCCAGGCCTTCGACACCGAGCTCACCGGCGACGCCTCCCTGACCAAACGCCCCATGGGGCGGGTGGCCGATCCGCTGCGCCTGATGGGCGCCGAGATCGATACCGCCGAGGGCGGCCGCCCGCCGCTGCATATCCACGGTGGCCGCGCGCTCAAGGGCATCACCTACGATATGCCCATGGCCAGCGCCCAGGTGAAGTCCTGCCTGCTGCTTGCCGGCCTCTACGCCGAGGGCGAGACCCGCGTGCGCGAGCCAGCGCCGGCCCGCGACCATACCGAGCGCATGCTCCAGGGCTTCGGCTATGCAGTGCACCGCGAGGGCGACACCTGCTGGCTGCAGGGCGGTGGCAGGCTCACCGCGGCACCCATCGACGTGCCCTCGGACATCTCCTCGGCGACCTTCTTTCTGGTGGCCGCGGCGATCACGCCGGGTTCGGACCTGGTGCTGGAGCACGTCGGCATCAACCCGACCCGCATCGGCGTGATCAACATCCTCGAGTTGATGGGCGCCGACCTGCGCCTGGAGAACGAGCACGAGGTGGGCGGCGAGCCGGTGGCCGACCTGCATATCCGCTACGCGCCGCTCAAGGGCATCGACATCCCGGTGGAGCAGGTGCCGCTGGCCATCGACGAGTTCCCGGCACTGTTCATCGCCGCGGCCAACGCCGAGGGCACCACCCGCCTGCGGGGCGCCGAGGAGCTGCGCGTCAAGGAGTCCGACCGGCTTCAGGCGATGGCCAACGGCCTGGCCACCCTCGGCGTCGAGCATGTGCTGCTCGAGGATGGCATCGATATCGTCGGCCGTCCTGAAGGAGAGGGCGGCGAGGGGGCCAGCTATGGCGGCGGGCACATCGACAGCCTCGGGGATCACCGCATCGCCATGGCCTTCGCCATCGCCGCGCTGCGCGCCGGGGGCGAGATCGTCATCGACGACTGTGCCAACGTGGCGACCTCCTTCCCCGGCTTCATCGATCTGGCGCGCCGAGTCGGGTTGACCCTCGAGGAACAGCAGGAGGCGTCATGAGCGATTCGGCACCGGTACTGACCATCGATGGCCCGGGCGGGGCAGGCAAGGGCACCATCAGTCGCCTGGTCGCCGCACGCCTGGGCTGGCACCTGCTCGACAGCGGAGCGCTCTATCGCCTGACCGCACTGGCCGCCGTGAAGCACGAGGTGCCCCTGGACGACGAGCCGGCGCTGGCCCGCATCGCCGCCTCGCTGGACGTGGTCTTCGTCGCCGAGGGTGAGGCCACCACCGTGCTGCTGGAGGGGCGGGACGCCACCACCGCGATCCGCACCGAGCAGGTGGGGGATGCCGCCTCCCGGGTCGCCGCGCTGCCCGCCGTACGCGAGGCGCTGCTGCAGCGCCAGCGCGACTTCCGGCAGACCCCCGGCCTGGTGGCCGATGGGCGCGACATGGGCACCGTGGTGTTCACGGACGCGCCGCTCAAGATCTTTCTCACCGCTTCGGCCTCCGAACGGGCGAGACGGCGCCACCTCCAGTTGCGGGAGGCCGGGGTGGATGCTAGTCTATCGAGTCTTCTGAAGGAGATTCAGGCGCGCGATGCCCGCGACATGCAGCGCAGCGTGGCCCCGCTCAAGCCGGCCATCGATGCCATCACGCTTGACACCACGCGCCTGACGATACCGGAAGTGGTGGATCGGCTGACGGAACTGCTGACCGAACGCGGTCTGGCATCCGCCACCTGACACTCCCTTGCGGCGCCTCCGGCAGGATGTGATGACGTGGTCCGGCACTTCGATTCGCCGTGAGCCGGGCCAGGTCGAACCAGCGCCAACATCCCCGGGGGCTTGGTAAATAAGGCCCGCACTCGCTGGTGGTGCGGAGAAGGCGGCAACGCCGTACTCAACGTTGATCACGTAGGAACATCATGAGCGAAAGCTTTGCTGAACTGTTTGAACAGTCTCTCCAGGACATCAACATGGAGCCGGGCGCCATCGTCGCGGCTACCATCGTCGACATCGACGGCGACTGGGTCACCGTCAATGCCGGCCTGAAGTCAGAAGGTCAGATCCCCGCGGCCCAGTTCCGCGACGATAACGGCGAACTCACCATCGCCGTCGGCGACGAGGTGCACGTCGCCCTGGAAGCCGTCGAGGACGGGTTCGGCGAGACACGCCTGTCCCGCGAGAAGGCCAAGCGCGCCGAAGCGTGGAAGGTGCTGGAAGCTGCCTTCGAGAAGGAAGAGATCGTCAAGGGCGTGATCAACGGCAAGGTCAAGGGTGGCTTCACCGTCGACGTCGACTCCATCCGTGCCTTCCTGCCGGGTTCCCTGGTGGATGTCCGCCCCGTGCGCGACACCACCCACCTCGAGAACAAGGAACTCGACTTCAAGGTCATCAAGCTCGACGCCAAGCGCAACAACGTCGTCGTGTCCCGTCGTGCCGTGCTCGAGGCCGAGAACAGCGCCGAGCGTGAAGCCCTGCTGGCGACCCTGCAGGAAGGCCAGCAGATCGTCGGTATCGTCAAGAACCTCACCGACTACGGCGCCTTCGTCGACCTCGGTGGCGTCGATGGCCTGCTGCACATCACCGACATGGCCTGGAAGCGCATCAAGCATCCGAGCGAGATCGTGGCCGTGGGCGACGAGATCACCGTCAAGGTGCTCAAGTTCGACCGCGAGCGCAACCGCGTCTCCCTGGGCCTGAAGCAGCTGGGCGAGGATCCGTGGGTCAACATCAAGGATCGCTACCCGGAAGGCACCAAGGTCCACGCCAAGGTCACCAACCTCACCGACTACGGCTGCTTCGCCGAGCTGGAAGAGGGCGTCGAGGGCCTGGTCCACGTCTCCGAGATGGACTGGACCAACAAGAACATCCATCCGTCCAAGGTCGTGCAGGTCGGCGACGATGTGGACGTCATGGTGCTGGACATCGACGAGGAGCGTCGCCGCATCTCCCTGGGCATCAAGCAGTGCACCACCAATCCCTGGGAAGACTTCAACGCGCGCTACAACAAGGGTGACCGCGTCACCGGCACCATCAAGTCGATCACCGACTTCGGCATCTTCATCGGCCTGGAAGGCGGCATCGACGGCCTGGTGCACCTGTCCGACATCTCCTGGACCGACACCGGCGAGGAAGCCGTTCGCCAGTTCAAGAAGGGCGACGAGGCGGAAGCCGTCATCCTCTCCATCGATCCGGAGCGTGAGCGCATCTCGCTGGGCATCAAGCAACTCGATACCGATCCGGTGTCCGAGTTCCTGGCCGTCAACGACAAGGGCTCCATTGTCACCGGTCGCGTGGTCGAGGTCGATGCCAAGGAAGCCCAGGTCGAGCTGGCTACCGATGTCGTCGCCGTGCTGAAGGCCTCCGAGATCAGTGCCGACCGCGTCGAGGATGCCCGCAACGTGCTGAGCGAGGGCGACAGCGTCGAGGCCCGCATCATCGGTGTCGATCGCAAGAACCGCCAGATCGCCCTGTCCATCAAGGCCAAGGATCAGGACGACACTCGCCAGAACCTCAAGAAGCTGCGTGAGGAGTCGCCCGAGAGCGGTGGTCCGACCACCATCGGCGACCTCATCAAGCAGCAGATGGGTCAGGACTGATAGCGAGAGGGACTCCCTCCCTCATCGTCTGACAAGGCGCCGCCCCTCGGGGCGGCGCCTTCTTTTGTTGTTCCGGTATCTTTTTGTTGTACCGATATCTTCGATGGTTCTGGCGCGTCTCGTGCCGGGGAAGGCGCTACAATGGAACTCCACGAGTTTCCGCGGCGAGTTAGTGGCAAAGTTTACCGTTAAACGTCACACTCCTAGTTTGCCGAACTTCGATTGGATGTTCATAATGTTGCCAAGGAAGTTTTAAAAGGCAATAATGCCGCTGCATCCTGTAATCCCCGAGAAGGAACTAATACATGTCATCACTGCTCAGCAACTACATGCAGATGGAGCAGCAGCTCAAGCAACTCCAGTCGGAACTGGACAAGCTGCAGAACGACGACCGTCTCAAGGCCGAGCTCGAGTTCAAGGAAAAGCTCGAGTCGCTGATGCGCGAGTTCGACAAGAGTGCTGCCGACGTCATTGCGCTGCTTGATCCCAAGCCGGGCGCGGCATCTCGCGGCAGTGCCGCCGCCCCGGCGACCGGTGGTGCGCGCCGCAAGCGCAAGCTCAAGATCTACAAGAACCCCAATACCGGTGAAGTCGTGGAAACTCGCGGCGGTAACCAGAAGACCCTCAAGGCCTGGAAGGACGAGCACGGTTCCGATACCGTCGAGTCCTGGCTGGTGCGCGTCGAGGAGTGAGTTCCTCCGTGTGAAGGCATGACGCCGCCCCTCGGGGCGGCGTCGTCGTTTGTGTTGAACGCCTCTCATACTGAATGCCGTGCCGAGCAAAAACGCCGCCGGGAAGATGATTCGACGGTGCGTTGCCCGTATAATCAGGAGCATCCCCGAGTAAGTGGTTATTCAAAATTAATCGCGCACTCAGCCCCGTAGCCGCCGAGTAGGCGATAGACCTCGTTGCAGAGGT
>NZ_JAWSUJ010000057.1:0-26385 GCF_033549285.1 Halomonas sp. | reverse complement strand
ACCCAAATGGAAACAAGCACTTCTACCACTCTCCACCGCCTGCAACGTATGCCCGTCGCCGGCAGCGGATGCGTACTCTACGGATTTCCCCGGGGCCGCGCAAGGCCCTCGGGCAGAAAAATGTCATGGCGTCCCGCTAGCCCGGTCGAGCAGCGAGAGAATCGAGCGGTAGGGGATCTTGCCGTGCTGGCTCAGGCCGATCTCGCAGGTGCGCGAGTTCGAGTAGCCGGCACTGCACGCCTTCACCTGCTCGGCCAGCCCTTCCAGCGCGGAGGCATTCAGCTCCGGGGTCGTGAAGCCCTTGTCCCCGGCGAAGCCGCAGCAGGTGACCTCCGCCGGCACCACCACCTCCCGGGCACAGGCTCGCGCCAGCACGACGAACTTGTCGGCCAGCCCCATGCGAGTGCTCGAGCAGGTGACGTGCACGGCGACCCGCTCGTCCAGCGGCGTGACCGTGAGCCGGGGCAGCAGGTGGTCATGGGCGAAGGTGACCGGCTCCAGCAATTCGAGTCGCTCATCCAGGTGCTCCCGCATCTGCAGGGTGCAGGGGCTGGTGTCGCAGAGCACCGGATAGCGCCCGTTCTGGCTCGCCACCAGCAATTCGCGGTTGAGTTCACGCGCCTTGTGGTTGGCCTCCTCATACTGCCCCTTGGACTTGAAGGCCATGCCACAGCAGAGGTGGCCGATCATCTCCGGCAGGATCACCTCGAAGCCGGCCTTGTCGAGCAGCGCCAGGGTGATCTCCATCACCGAGCGTGCCTCGGCCTCATCGTCATGGTCCGCCCCGAAGATGCGGGTGGCACAGGAGGGCAGGTAGACCACCTTGTCCCTTGAGGCATCCCCCGACGACGCATGGTCCAGCACCCGGATCGGCGCCGACCTGGGCAGGGCCGGACTCCACTGGGGCAGGCGATCACCGCTCAGCCGGCGCGCTCCGGTACTCAGCCTGTCCATCAGGTTGACACCCAGCACGGCGCGCGCCGCTCCCGCCGCGGTCAGACCGCCCCGCGCCACACGCATGGCTCCGGAGAAGTGTCGGCCGATGCGCCTGGCCAGGGCGGCCTTGTCCAGCGACTGGTCGCGACGCAGCTGACGCACCATTTCACCGGTATCGATGCCCACCGGACACTGGGTGGCGCAGAGCCCCGTGGCCGCACAGGTGTCGATGCCCTGATAGACATAGGCCTGTTCGAGCTGCGTCATGCGCGTCCTGTCGGCGTCGCTGGCCTGGTTCTCCAACGCCTCGAGCCTGGCCAGCTCGCGTCGAATCACGATGCGCTGTCGTGGGGTGAGCGTCAGGTCGGTCGAGGGGCAAACCGCCTCGCAGAAACCGCACTCGATGCACTTGTCGACGATGGCGTCGGCCGCCGGAAGGGGCTTGAGGTTCTCCAGGTGCAGCCTCGAGTTGCGGCTGAGGATCACCTCGGGGTTGAGCAGGTTGCCGGGGTCGAAGAGCGCCTTGATCTCCCACATCAGCGCATAGGCCTCGGGCCCCCACTCCAGCTCCACGTAGGGCGCCATGTTGCGTCCGGTGCCATGCTCGGCCTTGAGCGAACCGCCGTACTCCACGCCGACCAGCTGCGCCACCTCGTCCATCAGCGCCTGGTAGCGCTCCACTTCGCCGGGCTTCTCGAAGCCCTGGGGAAAGACGAAGTGCAGGTTCCCTTCCAGGGCGTGCCCGAAGAGGATCGCATCGCGGTAGCCGTGGCGATGGAAGATGTCGGTCAGCGCCAGCACCCCCTCGTCGAGACGCTCGATGGGAAAGGCCACGTCCTCGATGATCACCGTGGTACCGGTCTCGCGCACCGCCCCCACGGCGGGGAAGAGCCCCTTGCGGATCTTCCAGTAGAGGGCATAGGTATCGGCGTCGCGGGTGAAGGTGACCGGCTCCAGGGTCTGGATGCCCTCGAGGGTCGCCTGCACCGCCTGCATGCGCGCCTCGAGCTCGGCCTCGTCGTTGCCGCGCACGTCCACCAGCAGCGCCGCCGCCCCCTCGGGTAGCGTCTTCAGTACCGCGGGCATGCCAGGCTGGTCCTGCACCGAGCGCAGCGCTGCCCGGTCCATCAGCTCCACGGCGGAGACCGGCGCCTGCTTGAGGGCGATGGTCGCGCGGCAGGTCGTGCCCATGTCGGGGAAGAAGGCCAGCGCCGCCGCCTTCAGGGGCTCGTCGACCACGGTGTCGTAGGTGATCGTGCTGATGAACCCCAGGGTACCCTCGGAGCCGATCATCAGGTGCTTGAGGATCTCGATGCCATCGCTGAAGTCGACCAGGCTGTTGAGGGCATAGCCGGTGGTGTTCTTGAGCCGGTACTTGTGGCGGATCTTCTCCGCCAGGACCGCGTTGCCTTGCGTCTCCCTCGAAAGGCGTTCGAGACCGGCCAGCAGCTCACCGTGGGAGGCCCGGAAGGCGGCGACGCTCGCGGCGTCGGCGGTGTCGAGCAGGCTGCCGTCGGCCAGGATCACCCGGATGTCGCGCACCGTGCGATAGCTGTTCTGGGCCGTGCCGCAGCACATCCCCGAGGCATTGTTGGCGGCGATGCCACCGACCATGCAGCTGGCGATGGAGGCCGGGTCGGGGCCGATCTTGCGCCCGTAGGGGGCCAGCAGCTGGTTCGCCCTGGCCCCGATGACCCCGGGCTGCAGGCGGATCGCCCGGCCCTCGTCGAGGATCGCATGGTCCCGCCAGCCGCGGCCGAACTGGATCAGTACCGAGTCCGTGACTGCCTGACCGGAGAGCGAGGTACCGGCGGCGCGGAAGGTCACCGGCAGCTCGCGCTCCCGGCACTCCGCCAGGGTGTGCTGCAGCTCCGCCTCGTTCTCCGGGCGGACCACCAGCTGCGGAATCAGCCGGTAGAAGCTGGCATCGGTCCCGTAGGCCAGGGTACGCAGCGGGTCGTCGATCAGCCGCTCGGCGGGGATCACCGACGAGAGCGCTGCCTTCAACTCGCGCCAGCCGTCCGCGACCATCATGTTGCCTCCGGCGTGGCGCCGGCATGGCGCACCAGCACCACCAGTTCACGGGGCCCGTGGACCCCGTAGGCCAGGGTCTGCTCGATATCGGCGGTCTTGCTGGGTCCGGAGATCAGCAGGGCATTGGTGGGCATGCCGTCGGACCAGCCGTGGGCCTCGACGACATCGAAGAAGGTGTCCTCGAGGGTATCGGCGTCGAGCACCGCAACATGGATCGGCGGCACCAGGCTGATCAGGCGCGGCTCGTCGGGCGTGGGCCACAGCCACAGGCTGCCGGTCTCGGCGATGGCGCCACGGGTGGAGGTCAGGCCGGCATCCACGCTCTCGAACTGCTCGCGCTGCCAGGCCTCGATATCGCGGTCGACGTCGACCAGCTCCACCTCGGCATCGGCCAGGGCGCGCCGCGCTTCGGCGGCCACCGGGTGCTGCTTGCCCAGCGCCAGGCGCTGCACGCCCTTGTCGGCGAGCACCTGCGCCAGGGTTTCGGTCCAGGTATCCCGGGGGGCATGGATCACCTCGCCGTGCACCGAGGCGATCCAGCGCTCGAAGCGTGCCAGGCGCTCTTCCTGGCTCCAGCCCCTATGGGTCACCACGGCGAAGTCGCTCTCCGGCGCGCTCAGGGGGCCGTCGAGGCGCTCGCGCAGGCGCTTGAGAATGGCGTCGCGGGCACGCATCAGCGCTCCTCCTCGTGGCTTTTGCTGTTCGGCTGATGGCTCTTGCTCGCCTGGTGGCGCTTGACCAGGGCATGCAGGGTGGTACCGGCCGGCCTGGGCGCGGTGCGGTAATCGGTCCAGGGCCCCAGCTTCGCGGGCATCAGCGCCTTGAGCTTGCCGGCCACCGAGGTACCGGCGCGCCAGGCGGCGGGGTGGGTCGCCAGCCACTGGAAGCCCTTCCAGGCCGCCACCTCCTTGCGGCTGCGCTTGACGCCGGCGCCGGGCACGTTGCCACGCCCCTCGCCCACCGACTCCCGGCGCAGGCGCACCAGCAGGTCGGGAATCGGGATCTTCACCGGGCACACCTCGCCACAGGCGCCGCACAGGCTCGACGCCGTGGGCAGGTCCCTCGTCTCCTCGAGGCCCATCAGGTGGGGCGAGAGGATGCTGCCGATCGGCCCCGGGTAGGTGGTGCCGTAGGTATGCCCCCCCACCCGGGTATAGACGGGGCAGTGGTTCATGCAGGCGCCGCAGCGGATGCAGCGCAGGGTGTCGAGCAGCTCGTCGTCCTGGTAGATGCGGGAGCGGCCGCTGTCCACCAGCACCAGGTGGACCTCCTTCGGCCCGTCGTGCTCGCCCTCCTTGCGCGGCGAGCTGATCATGTTGAAGTAGGTGGTGACGTGCTGGCCGGTGGCCGAGCGGGTCAGCAGGGCGTAGAGGGGCGGCACGTCGCGCAGGTGCTCGACGACCTTCTCGATGCCGGTCACGGCGACGTGTACCGGCGGCACCGTAGTGGTCATGCGGCCATTGCCCTCGTTCTCCACCAGGCAGAGGGTGCCGGTCTCGGCCACCGCGAAGTTGACCCCGGAAACCCCCACGTCGGCGGCCATGAAGCGCTCGCGCAGCTGCTGCCTGGCCGCCGCGGTCATGTAGTCGACGTCGCGGGTGCGCTCGGTGCCGGTCTTGTCGTGCATGATCTCGGAGATCTCATCGGTGTTCAGATGGATCGCCGGCATGATGATGTGCGAGGGGGTCTGCTCGTTGAGCTGCACCAGGTACTCGCCGAGGTCCGACTCCAGCGCCTCGATCCCCGCCTCCTCCAGGTGAGCGTTGAGGTGCATCTCCTCGGAGACCATCGACTTGCCCTTGATCACCGAGCGGGCCCCGTGGGACTCGCAGATCTCGCGGACGATGCGACACGCCTGCTCGCCGTCCTCGGCCCAGTGCACCCGGATGCCGTTGGCCTCGCAGTTGGCCTCCAGCTGCTCGAGCAGGTCGGGCAGCTTCGCCAGCGCCCGCAGGCGGATGTTGGCGCCCAGCTCGCGCAGGGTCTCCAGCTCCCAGTCGCCGAAACTGTCGCGGCGCTTGGTCATCAGGCCATCCATCGCCTTGCGGAAGTTGGCGCGGATCTGCGGATTGCCCAGCGCATCGTGGGCCTGGCGGTGGAACTCGCGCGGGCTGTAGGTCTGTACTCCGGGGGTCTGAACGCTCATGAGGTCCTCCGCCACAGGTAGCTGGCGATGTGCTCGCCCTTGACCGGCATCTTCTGCTGCTCGAAGCGCCCGCCGATGTTCATCATGCAGCCGCAGTCGGAAGTCACGAAGCGCTGGGCGCCGGCCTCCGCGATGGCGGTGGTCTTGTCCTCCACCATGGCGGCGGAGACCTCGGGATGGCGCACGGCGAAGGTGCCGCCGAAGCCGCAGCACTCGGCGGCGCGCGCCTGCTCCACCAGCTCGACCTGGCCGAGCTGGTGGAGCAGGGCTGGGCCGGTCTCGGCCAGCCCCATCTCGCGCCGGGCACTGCAGGAGGTATGCATGGCGACCTTCTCCGGTTCGCCGCGATCCTCGAGCTTGAGGTGACAGACATGGACCAGGAACTCGGTCAGCTCATGGACCCGCCCGGCCACCTCGTTCGCCCGCTCGTCGAGGTCGGTGCCGGCAAAGAGCTGGGGGTAGTGGGTGCGCATCATGCCGCCGCAGGAGCCGGAGGGCACCACGATCGGCCAGGGCTCGGGGAAGAGGCCGAGCTGGGCCGCCGCCACTGCCCGGGCCTCCTGCTGGTAGCCCGAGGTGTAGGCCGGCTGCCCGCAGCAGGTCTGGTCCTCGGGAAAGAGCACCTCGATGCCCTCGCGCTCGAGCAGGCGGATACCGTCCAGCCCGGCTTCCGGGTAGAAGAGGTCGACGAGGCAGGTCCCGAAGAAGTAGACCTTCTCCGGCTTCGGCGGATAGAGCTTGACTGGCGTCATGGGCAGGATCCTGGACAGCGCAGGGGCTCGGCAGCGTTGCGCTGAAGTCGTTGATTCGGGCTACGGAAAATTGGTAAAACCAATTGACACAAAAACGTTGCCGCACATTAGGAGGCGGAGCCTGCAGTGTCAAACGCACGACGCCCGCTTCCCAGCCTCGCCCGCCTATACTTTAGTCTATCGACTTCAACGCTTCTCCCAACATGCTGATGTAACAGGAGAAATTCAGGCAGCCTGACGCAGGGAAAGCACGCCGTTGATGCGGTGTTTGGTAATACCAATTTGATGGCGATACCATGCCGACTTTCGCCACGTGTTCCGGAGCCACCACCATGGCCTATCAGCCCGTCCGACAGCCTCGCCTCGCCGACGTCATCACCGAACGCCTCGAGGCGCTGATCCTCGAGGGCAGCCTGAAGCCCGGACAGCGCCTGCCGCCGGAGCGAGAACTGGCCGAGCGCTTCGGCGTCTCGCGTCCCTCGCTGCGCGAGGCCATCCAGAAGCTGTCGGCCCGCGGCCTGCTGACCAGCCGCCAGGGCGGCGGTACCTTCATCAGCGAGGAACTCAACAGCGGTTACAGCGACCCGCTGCTGGAGATGCTCTCCCGCCACGGGGAGTTCCACCTCGACCTGCTCGAGTTCCGCGATGCCATGGAGGGCATCTCCGCCTACTATGCGGCCCTGCGCTCCACGCCCACCGACAAGGCGCTGCTGATCAAGCGCTTCGAGGAGCTCGAGGCCTGCTTCAAGGGGCGTGACCCGGCGCTCGAGGCCCGCGCCGACGCGGCCTTCCACATGGCCATCGCCGAGTCGGCCCACAACGTGCTGCTGCTGCATACCATCCGCGGCATCTTCCACCTGCTGGAGAAGAGCATCGTCGACAACCTGGCCCACCTGTTCGAGAAGCCCGAGTCGCGCCCCCTGCTGATGCAGCAGCACCGCGCCCTGCTCGATGCCATCCTCGAGGGCCGGGCCGAGGACGCCCGCACCCGCGCCCACGAGCACCTGGTCTTCGTGGAGGAGGGGCTGCTCGAGGTCGAGCGCGCCGAGACCCGGGCCCAGCGTGCCCTGCGCCGCGCCCAGGTCATGCCCGCGACCTCGCGCTGAGGCCGCCATGCCGATGCTGTCCCGCCGCCGGGCCCGCCAGCTGCTCTGGCTGCTGGTGCCCCTCGGGCTGGTGGTCGCCATGTGGCAGGCCGCCCTGCTGGCCCGCGACCAGGCCCTGCAGGGGCTTCGCCAGGACGCCGAGAACGAGCTGCGCCTCTCGGCGGCGAGCCTGGTCGGCCACCTCTCTCGCTACGACTACCTCCCCGGCCTGCTCGCCTCACGGGAGATGGTCAGGCGCTTCCTGGCCTCCCCGCAGAGCCAGGACCCCATGCCGCTCAACCGGCTGCTGGACCGCTTCAGGGCCACCGCCGGCGTCTCCGACATCTACCTCATCGACCGCCACGGCGACACCCTGGCCGCCAGCAACTGGCATCGCCCCAACACCTTCATCGGCCAGAACTACGCCTTCCGAAGCTACTTCCAGGAGGCCATCGCCGGTCACGCGGGGCGCTTCTATGGCCTCGGCGTGCAGTCCCGGGAGCGCGGCTACTACTTCTCGGCCCCGGTGTGGCTGGACGACACCGCACCGGATGCCAGCCCCGATGGCGTCATGGTGGTGAAGGTGCTGCTCGACACCCTGGAGGCGAGCTGGGCGGAACAGGATGCCGAGCTGCTGGTCACCGACGAGGACGACATCATCTTCATGGCCAGCCGCCCGGAGCTGCGCATGCGGGCCCTGCAGCCGCTCTCCGGCGACGAGCGGGAGGCACTGCTGGAGACCCGCCGCTACGCCGATGAACCCCTAGCCCCCGCCGGCATCGAGATCACCGACACCCCGGGCGAGCACGGCCAGCGGGTCGGCTTCCGGCGGGGCCCGCTGGCCGGGGAAGACTACCTGGGCCTGTCGCGTCCCATGCCGGCATTCGGCTGGGAGATGCATATCCTCAAGTCGCTGGCGCCGGTGATTCAGGCCCAGTGGCTCGCCGCCCTGCTCGCCGGCGGCCTCTACGGCGTGGTGGTCCTGGCCGGCGGCATCGGCTGGCAGCGCCTGCGGCTGCGCCGCGAGCGCGAGCAGTTCGCCGAGCGGGAGCGGCGTACCCTGGCCCGGGTCCGGGACGAGCTTGAGCTCAACGTGCAGCGCCGCACCCGCGACCTGGTCGAGACCAACCGGCGCCTCTCCGGCGAGATCGAGGAGCGCCGCCGCGCCGAGGAGCGGCTGCGCCAGACCCGCGACGAGCTGGTGCAGGCCGCCAAGCTCGCCGTGCTCGGCCAGCTCGCCGCCGGGATCAACCACGAGCTGAACCAGCCGCTTGCCGCGATCCGCGCCTATGCCGAGAATGCCTCCGAGTTTCTGGCTCGCAGCCGCACCGAAGCGGCGAGCGACAACCTGGCGCAGATCATCGAGCTCACCGAGCGCATGGCCGAGATCAGTGCCCAGCTGCGCCAGTTCTCGCGCAAGAGTGGCGACAGGCCCACCAGCGTCTCGGTCCCCGCCTGCTTCGGCTACGCCCTGCGGCTCTTCCAGTCGCGGCTGCGCGATGCCGGGGTCACCGTCGAGCGCGACTGGCCTGCGCAGGAGGCCTGGGTGCGCGCCGATCTGGTGCGCCTGGAACAGGTGCTGGTCAACCTGATCGGCAACGCCCTGCAGGCCATGGCCCGGACCGAGGCGCCGCGTCTGCAGCTGGGCATCGAGCCCCACGGCGAGGAGGTACGGATCCGCGTCATCGACAACGGTCCCGGCATCGCCGAGGCGCACCTGGGGCGGATCTTCGAGCCCTTCTTCACCACCAAGTCGCCGGGCAGCGGCCTGGGCCTGGGACTGTCGATCTCGGCGCGCATCATCGACGACCTGGGCGGCCGGCTGGCCGCGGACAACGCCCCTGGCGGCGGCGCCCGCTTCACCATTACCCTGCCCCGCGACCCCGATCCCGAGGCGACCGGCGACACCAGGCCCGAGGAGCACGACACCCATGCATGAGCCGGCGACCCTTCCGGTGATGATCATCGACGACGAGGTGCACCTGCGCATCACCGCCGGCCAGACCCTGGAACTGGCGGGGTACGAGCCCCGCGCCTTCGAGAGCGCCGAGGCCGCCCTGGCGGCCCTGACGCCGGACTTCCCCGGGGTGATCGTCAGCGACATCCGCATGCCCGGCATGGACGGCATGACCCTGCTGCGCGAGGTGCGCGGCCGCGACCCCGACCTGCCGGTGATCCTGATCACCGGCCATGGCGACATCTCCACCGCCGTGGAGGCGATGCGCGAGGGCGCCTGGGACTTCCTGGAGAAGCCCTTCGCCGGCGAGCGCCTGGTGGAGATGGTGCGCCGCGGTATCGACAAGCGCCGGCTGAGCCTCGAGAACCGCGAGCTCAAGGCCGAACTCGAGGCCCAGCAGTCGGCACCGGGCCCGCGCCTGGTGGGGCGGACCCCGGCCATCCAGCGCCTCGCTTCCATGGTCCAGCGCATCAGCCAGGTGGAGACCGACGTGCTGCTGTTCGGCGAGACCGGGGCCGGCAAGGACCTGGTGGCGCGGGCGATCCACGAACGCAGCCGCCGCGGCGGCCACCCCTTCGTGGCCATCAACTGTGGCGCCGTCCCCGAGAGCATCATCGAGTCGGAGCTGTTCGGCCACGAGAAGGGGGCCTTCACCGGGGCCGTGGAGCGGCGCATCGGCAAGTTCGAGCATGCCCAGGGCGGCACGGTGTTCCTCGACGAGATCGAGTCGATGCCGCTGTCGCTGCAGGTCAAGCTGCTGCGGGTGCTGCAGGAGCGCTCCATCGAGCGCCTCGGGGCCAACGTGCCGGTGCCCCTGGACCTGCGCGTGATCGCGGCCACCAAGGTCGACCTCAAGGCCGCGGCCGAGGCGGGACGCTTCCGCGAGGACCTCTACTACCGGCTCGAGGTGGTCACCCTGCCGATTCCCCCGCTGCGCGAGCGGCGCGAGGACATCCCGCTGCTGTTCCAGCACTTCGCCGTGGTCGCCGCCAACCGCAGTGGCCTGGAGGCGCCGCCACTGGATGCCGCCGGCATCTCGGCGCTGCTCGCCCACGACTGGCCGGGCAACGTGCGCGAGCTGCGCAACCTGGCCGAGCGCTACGTGCTGCTCGGCGCCACCTGCGACTACCGCCTGGACGCCCTGCTCGAGGGGGTGGGCAGCGACAGCGGCGACCTGGCCCTGCCCCAGCAGGTGGAGCTGTTCGAGAAGAGCCTGATCGACCAGGCCCTGGCCCGCCACCGCGGCCGCGTCAGTGAGGCCTGCGAGCAGCTCGGCCTGCCGCGCAAGACCCTCTATGACAAGCTCAGGAAGTACGGCCTCAAGGCCGATGACTACCGCCAGAGCGAGGCGCCCTGACGGAGCAGCTCGCGCAGCGCCCCCCAGGGGGGCAACCAGGGGGCCAGGCTGGCCGCCGCCACCAGCATCACCAGGGAGTTGCCCGGCTGGCGATAGTCGAACAGCTTGAGCGCCGTACCGAAGGAGCGCTTGATGCGCGTCCCCACCAGGTCGACGCTGTAGAGCTCATCGAGCAGCAGGTGGATCAGCGTACCCAGCACCAGCGCCAGCCCCTGGGCCCAGGCCATCCAGGCCTCCTGCAGGAGCCACTGGTAGCTGGCCACCGTGGTCGCCAGCCCGCACAGCAGCGATGCCAGCAGCGAATGCCAGATCCCCCGATGCACCGAGAAGCGCTTGAACACGGCGCTCAGCACATAGCGCACGCCGACATACAGGCCGCCACAGGCGACGATGAGTCCCCCCGGGCCGAGCCATCCCTGCAGCAGCAGGGCCCCCACCACCACCGACAGCACGGCGAGCAGGGTGAAGATCAGGCGGATCGCATGGGAGTTGTCGGCATCGACATCCGGCAGGATCCCGCCGAAAGCGGTCAGGATGGCCAGGGAAGCGGCGTCGGTGGCGGACAGCGGGGTGGCCTGCCAGGCGCCCAGGCCAAGCAGCGAGCCACCGGCCACGGCGACGCCGAGGTGGGTACGAAAATCGGCCATGTGCAGAGACTCGAGAATACTGGATGAAAACCCAGATTATGCGCAGCATGGCCAGAAAAAACAATCAGTTGCCAATTGGCGACAGGCTCAGCCGGCCAGGTACTCGTCCTTCAGCCTGACGTAGTTGCCGGCGGTATAGGGGAAGAAGGCCCGCTCGGCCTCCTTGAGCGGGCGCAGCGCCCTGGCCGGGTTGCCGGCGTAGACATGGCCACTCTCCAGGCGCTTGCCCGGGGTCACCACGGCACCGGCGGCGATGATCACCTCGTCCTCGACCACCGCGCCATCCATGACGATGGCCCCCATGCCCACCAGGATGCGGTTGCCCAGGGTGCAACCATGGAGGATCGCCTTGTGGCCGATGGTCACCTCCTCGCCGATGGTCAGCGGGAAGCCATCGGGGTTGAAGTCGCTGGCATGGGTGATGTGCAGCACGCTGCCGTCCTGCACGCTGGTGCGCGCGCCGATGCGGATGCGGTGCATGTCGCCGCGGATCACCGCCATGGGCCACACCGAGCAGTCGTCGCCCAGCACCACGTCACCCAGCACCATGCAGGCCGGGTCGATATAGACCCGCGCGCCCAGCTGCGGCGTCTGTCCCTTCCAGGGTCGCAGGCTCGTTGCCTCGCTCATTGCACACCTCGTCTCAGATCAGTCCGGCCAACAATACTACCAGCGTCAGCGGGATCGACACCCAGCGCACCAGGGCGCGCCAGGCACGAAAGCCGTTGGGGCCGGCATCCAGCGCCCGCAGGGTGGTCTCCTCGGGCATCACCCAGGCGGCGAAGATGGCGATCAAGAGCCCGCCCAGCGGCAGGAAGATCTCCGGCGGAATGGTGCTGACCAGCTCGAAGGGGTTCATGCCGAACAGCACCCGGGTCTCGGCCAGGCTCGAGAAGGAGAGCACCGAGAGCATCCCCAGCCCCCAGACCGCCAGCCCCACCACGGCCGCCGCCGGCCCGCGCCGCAGGCCCCAGCCCTGCAGGGTGGCGACCATGGGCTCGGCCAGGTTGATCGAGGAGGTCCAGGTGGCCAGCAGCAGCAGCAGGAAGAACAGCGAGAGCCACAGCGGCCCCCCGGGAAGCTCGGCGAAGGCCACCGGCAGGGTGACGAACATCAGCCCCGGCCCCTCGCCGGGATCCATGCCCTGGGCAAACACCACCGAGAAGATGGCGATGCCGGCCAGCAGGGCCACCGTCACATCGAGCACCGCCACCGAGGCGGCGGCCCGGGGCAGGCTCTGGTGGTCGGGCATGTAGGCGCCATAGGCCATCAGCGCACAGGCGCCCACCGCCAGGGTGAAGAAGGCGTGGCCCATGGCCTGCAGCATCACCATGGGCGTCACCGCCGAGAGGTCGGGCAGGAACAGCCAGGCCAGCGCCGGACCGAAGCCCTCGGTGGTGGCGGCGTAGCCCGCCAGCACCAGCAGCAGCAGGTAGAGCATCGGCATCAACAGGTTGTTGAGCTTCTCCAGCCCCTTGGCCACCCCGGCGGCGACCACCAGCATGGTCATCACCAGGAAGAGGGTGTGGTTGAAGGTCATGCGCCCGGGATCGGCGAGGAAGGCATCGAAGCCGGCGCCGATCTCCGCCGCGCTGCGCCCCACGAAGTCACCGTTGACCGCGGCCACCAGGAATTCGATGGACCAGCCCGAGACCACCGAGTAGAAGGAGAGGATGCAGAACACCGTGAAGGCGCCGAACAGGCCCAGCCAGCGCCAGTGGGGGCTCGCCCCCGCCTGGCCGGCCAGGTGGCCCAGCGACTGCATGGGACTGCGGCGCCCGGCGCGGCCGACCAGGATCTCGGCCATCATCACCGGCAGCCCCAGCAGCAGCACGAAGGCCACGTAGAGCAGCAGGAAGGCGGCGCCGCCGTTCTCCCCGGTGATGTAGGGGAAGCGCCAGATGTTGCCCAGCCCCACCGCCGCCCCGGTCACTGCCAGGATGAAGGCGCGCCGGGTGCCCCAGCGCTCCAGCGTCTCGTTCATGGGTCCACTCCGCGAGCCTGAAAAGGGCGCAAGCCTAGCACATTGAAACCCGCCGCGGCCGCCCGCATCTAAGAGCCGTTCCCCACTCCCGACCCGAGGTGTGCATGTCCCGCAATCCGCTGCTCGAACCCCACGAACTACCCCCCTTCGATGCCATCCGGCCCGAGCACGTGGTGCCGGCCATCGAGGAGCTGCTGGCGGAAAACCGCACGGCCATCGAGAAACTCGTGGCACGCGCCGACACGACCGCCCCGAGCTGGGAGAGCCTGGCCGCCCCGCTGGAGGCGCTCAACGACCGCCTGGCGCGGGCCTGGTCGCCGGTCTCGCACCTCAACGGCACCATGAACAACCCCGAGCTGCGCGAGGCCTACCAGGCCTGCCTGGGCAAGCTCTCCGACTACAGCACCTGGATCGGCCAGCACGAGGGGCTCTTCCGGGCCTGGCAGGCGCTGCGTGACGGCCCCGCCTGGGAGGCCCTCGACGAGGGCCAGCGGCGCACCGTGGAGAACGCGCTGCGCGACTTCCGCCTGGCCGGCGTGGACCTGCCCGCCGAGAAGAAGCGGCGCTACGGCGAGATCAAGTCACGGCTCTCCGAGCTCTCCAACACCTTCTCCAACCAGCTGCTGGACGCCACCCAGGCCTGGCACCTGGACCTCGCCGACGAGGCCCGCCTCGCCGGCCTGCCCGAGAGCGCCCTGGCCAGCCTGCGGGCCAATGCCGAGGCCAAGGGGCTGGCCGGCTACCGCATCACCCTGGACTTCCCCAGCTTCTTCCCGGTGATGACCTACGCCGAGGACCGCGAGCTGCGTCGCGAGGTCTACACCGCCTTCGTCACCCGGGCCTCCGACCAGGGCCCCAACGCCGGCGAGTACGACAACGCCCCGGTGATGGAGGAGATCCTCGCGCTGCGCCACGAGCTGGCCAAGCTGCTGGGCTTCAGCGACTACGCCGACTACTCGCTCTCCACCAAGATGGCCGAGTCACCCGACCAGGTGGTCACCTTCCTCGAGGACCTCGCCGCCCGCGCCGTCCCCCAGGCCCGCGAGGAGTATGCGGAGCTCGCGGACTACGCCCGCGACGAGCTGGGCATGGAGGCCCTGGCGCCCTGGGACGTGGGCTTCGCCAGCGAGAAGCTGCGCGAGGCGCGCTACGCCATCTCCGATGAGCAGCTGCGTCCCTACTTCCCCGCCCCGCAGGTGGTCGACGGCCTGTTCCGGGTGGTCGAGCGCCTCTACGGCGTGACCTTCGCAGAGGACGAGACGGCCCCGCGCTACCACCCCGACGTGCGCTACTTCCGCATCCTCGAGCACGGCGCCCCCATCGCCGGCTTCTACCTCGACCTCTATGCCCGCGAGGGCAAGCGCGGCGGCGCCTGGATGGACGAGTGCCGGGTCCGCCGCCTCGAGGGCGACGCGGTGCAGCTGCCGGTGGCCTACCTGACCTGCAACTTCACCCGCCCGGTGGGAGACGCCCCGGCCCTGCTGACCCACGACGAGGTCACCACCCTCTTCCACGAGTTCGGCCACGGCCTGCACCACATGCTGACCCGCCAGACCGTCGCCGACATCTCGGGGATCAACGGCGTGGCCTGGGACGCGGTGGAGCTCCCCAGCCAGTTCATGGAGAACTTCTGCTGGGAGCGCGAGGGGCTCGACCTGATCGCCGGCCACGTGGAGACCGGCGAGCCGCTGCCCGAGGCGCTCTTCGAGCGGCTGCTTTCGGCCAAGAACTTCCAGTCCGCCATGGGCATGGTGCGCCAACTGGAGTTCTCGCTGTTCGACTTCCGCCTGCACCGCGAGCTCGCGGCCCCGAGCGCCGCCGACATCCAGGCGCTGCTCGATGCGGTGCGCGATGCCGTCGCCGTGGTCCCGCGGGCCGACTTCAACCGCTTCCAGAACGGCTTCGGCCACATCTTCGCCGGCGGCTATGCGGCGGGCTACTACAGCTACAAGTGGGCCGAGGTGCTCTCCGCGGACGCCTGGAGCGCCTTCGAGGAAGCCGGTATCTTCGATCCCGAGACCGGCCGGCGCTTCCGCACCGAGATCCTCGAGCGCGGCGGCTCCCGCGACGCCGCCGAGCTGTTCCGCGCCTTCCGCGGCCGCGAGCCCAGCGTCGAGCCGCTGCTGCGCCACAGCGGCATCCGTGCCGCCTGAGAAGGTTTTGCCGCCGGGACCAGCCGGCGGCCCATCGTGGAGACGACATGACCGTAACCAAACGCTTTATCGCCGGCGCCATCTGCCCGCGCTGTGCCGAGATGGACCGCATACGCAGCTGGGAGCAGAACGGCATCCGCTATCGTGACTGCGTCAGCTGTGACTTCTTCGAGCAGCTGCCCATCGAGGACGAGGCCCTGCCGGAGCTCGAGACCCGCGTCAATCGCGAGCGCGAGGAGCAGGCGCGCAGCGACCTGCAGACCGTGAAGATCCTCGACCCGAAAGGGCACTGACACCCATGGGCCAGGGAACGGCCACCGTCCTGCTGCCGCAGCGCCGGCTGCTCGAGCTGCTCGGGCTCGCGGCGGCGGCGGCGCTGCTGGTGGCGCGACTCGACCTGGCCACCCTGGCCGCCGGCCTGGGGCTCTTCCTGTGGGGCATGACCCATCTGGAGGAGGCCATCAAGCGCCTCTCCGGTGGCACCCTGGACCGCTGGCTGCATGCCGCCACCCGCGGCACCTCGCGTGCCATCGCCGTGGGTGCCCTGGCGACCGCGCTGGTCCAGTCCAGCTCGCTGGTGACCCTGCTCGCCATGTCCTTCGTCGGCGCCGGCCTGGTGGCCCTGCCCGCTGCCATCGCCCTGCTCTTCGGCGCCAACCTCGGCACCACCACCGGCGCCTGGCTGATCGCCGGCTTCGGCCTCAAGGCCGACCTCGCCCAGTACGCGATGCCGCTGCTGGCCCTGGGGCTGCTGGGCTCCCGGCTGCTGCAGGGCAGTCGCGCCGGCATCGCCGGCCTGCTGCTCGGCATGGGCCTGCTGCTGCTGGGCATCGACTTCATGAAGCTGGGCTTCGAGAGCTGGCAGGATGGCCTCTCCCTCGACGGCCTGGCCGGCGAGCACCTCTGGCACTGGCCGCTGCTGGTGCTCTTCGGCGTCATGGCCACCGTGGTCATGCAGTCCAGCCACGCCACCCTGCTGATCACCCTCACCGCGCTGGCCTCCGGCCAGCTGCCCTACCTGCCGGCCCTGGCCATCGCCATCGGCGCCAACGTCGGCACCACCGTGACCGCGGTGATCGGGGCCTTCGGCGCCAGCACGGCCGGCCGAAGGCTGGCCGGGGCCCACGTGATCTTCAACCTGGTCACGGCGGCCGTGGCCCTTACCCTGCTGCTGCCGCTGGCCGGGCTGGTGGACCGACTCGCCGCGCTGATGGGCCTGGCCGCCAGCGCCTGGCCGCTCAAGCTGGCGCTCTTCCATACCCTCTTCAACGGCCTGGGCATCCTGCTGATGCTGCCCTGGATCCCGCGGCTGGCCAGTGGCCTGGAGCGGCTCCTTCCCGAGCCGGCCAGGGTCCCCCCGGCCCAGGCGCGCTACCTGGAGACCAACGCCCTGCAGCATGCCGACACGGCGCTGGCGGCCATCGAGCAGGAGTGCCGGCGACTCGACCGGCGCACCTACCACCTGCTCGCCTCGGCCATCCTGGTGCCCAGCGCCGAGGCGATCGGCCATCCCCCCGACCGGGCCGTGATCGAGGCGCCGATCGTCCCCGAGCAGTGGCCGCTGGTGAACGTGCGCTACCACGAGCAGATCAAGCCGCTGATGGCGGAGATCCTCGACTTCTACTCGCGCATCGACACGCCCCTCACCGCGGCCCAGGAGGCCCGCCTGGAGGCCCTCTATGCCCGCACCCTGCGGCTGGTCGAGGCGGTGCGCTTCGGCGAGGTGCTGCAGCGCAGCCTGCTGCGCCATGCCGCACCGGCGAGCCCCCTGCGCGAGGCCCACGACGACCTGCGCATGGCCCTCGCCGAGGGCCTGAATCGCCTGGCCAACGACCCCGGCGCCCGTGACATCGAGGCGCCCCTGGAGGAGGTGCGTCGCCACTGGCAGCACGAGCTGGCCGAGCGGTTGCGACAGCACCGCCTGGATCCCTGGCTCGCCTCCTCGCTGATGAACGACCTCCACCAGGCCAGCCGCCTGACGGCCGCCCTGACCTTGCCTGACGACGCCTGAACGAGGCAACCGGGCACCACGCCCTGTGCGGAAATCCGCACATCGCGCGGTCCGTGCCGTGCGGAATCCCGGCCCCACCCCGCCAAGGTCGCTTCGACAAAAGTCGAACGACTCTTCCATAAGATACTGAAATATCAAAACCCCCGATATTCAGGCATGTCGATTGCTGTGTAATGGGCGTTGATGCCACCCCGGCCTGGCTCACGGCAGGTGCCGCCAGCGGTGACCATACTGGGTGTGGGCATGCAGCCCCGGGGCAAGACGACCCGGGCAGATGACAAGAGCACAACCGCACACAGGAGACACGCCATGCGCAACGCAACCTCACGGATTCTCGCCGGCACCCTCGCCGGCTCCCTGCTGGTCGCCGCCTCGGCCTCGGCCCAGTCGGACCGCAGCGACTGGCCCGAGAGCTTCACGGTGGGCACCGCCAGCCAGGGCGGCACCTACTTCGTCTACGGCTCCGGCTGGGCCAACCTGATCGCCGACGAGCTCGGCCTCTCCGGCGGCGGTGAGGTCACCGGCGGACCGACCCAGAACATGGCGCTGGTCCATAGTGGCGACGTCGCCCTGGGCCTGACCACCATGGGCCCGGCCGCCGAGGCCCTGGCCGGCGAGAGCCCGCTCGCCCCGGGCGTGCCCATGGACAACGTCTGCGCCCTCTTCCCGATGTACGAGACGCCCTTCTCGATCACCGCACTCGAAGGCAGCGGCATCGAGTCGATTTCCGACATCCCGGAGGGTGCCCGCATCGGCTTCGGCCCGGCGGCCTCCACCTCCGACACCTACTTCCCGGCCATGCTCGAGACCCTGGGCGTGGAGTTCGACCGCCGCAACGGTGGCTGGTCCGACCTGGGCGGCCAGTTGCAGGATGGCCTGATCGACGTCATCGCCTTCGCCGCCGGTATCCCGATCCCCGCCGTCAGCCAGCTCGAGGTGCAGACCGACGTCAACATCATCGAGTTCACCGAGGAGGAGCAGGCCAAGGTGCTGGAGGAGTTCCCGGTCTCCGAGTTCCAGATCCCGGCCAGCACCTACGAGACCCTCGAGGAGGATGCCCGCGCCGTCTCCATGTGGAACTTCACCATCGCCGGCTGTGACCTGCCGGAGGACTTCGTCTACGAGGTCACCAAGCTGAGCCTGGAGAACAACGACCGCATGCGCGACGTCCACCGCAGCGCCGCGACCAGCATCCCGGAGAACATCAAGTACAACAAGGTACTGCCGTTCCACCCGGGTGCCGTGCGCTGGTACGAGGAGAACGGCTACGAGATCCCGGACGACCTGAAGCTGTAAGCCGTTGACCTGACCGACTGCCCCGCACCGCGCCACGACAAGGCGGTGCGGGGCAGTTCCTGTGCTCCTCCGCCATCCCCCCAAGGGTGCCCCCATGTCCCATACCCCCGAACCCCGTGACGAGGCGTCAAGCGACGACATCGTCGAGACCGTCAACGCCGAGGGCGTCGACGAGGCCGCCGTGGAGTCCAATCGGCGGCTCTATACCGGCTGGCAGTGGCTGCTCTTCGGCGCCCTGGCCATCGCCTACTCCAGCTTCCACCTGATCTCCCTGAACGTCTATCCGCTGGAGACCTGGTCGTTTCGCATCGTGCACATCGCCGGTGCCCTGATTCTCGGCTTCGGCCTCTATGCCGGCACCCGCTTCGCCGACGAGGACCAGCGCCGCTCTCCCGCCTGGCTCGCCTGGGTGAGCTACGCCATGCTCATCCCCGCCCTCTACGCTCTGGTGCGTGTGGTGATGATGAACCAGGCGATGAGCGGGGGGGCCATGCGCATCGCTCCCGAGATCGAGGCCTGGCACTTCGGCTATCCGCTGATCCTCGCCACGGTCACCGGCATCCTGCTCTCCTGGAGCTATCGCCAGTTCCGCGAACGCCTCTCGCCGGCCGATATGGTACTGATGGTCTGCGCCCTGGCCGTGGCCGGCTACCTGCTGGTGATGTACAACAGCCCGCTGCGCGCCTCCACCGGCACCTCCTTCGCGCCCATGGGCATCTCCTACGCGGCCATCGCCGGCTCGCTGCTGATCCTCGAGCTGACCCGCCGCGTCGCCGGCCTGGCGCTGGTGGCGATCTCCGCCATCTTCCTGGTCTACGTCTTCGCCGGCCCCTACCTGCCGGGCTTCCTCGGCTATCCCGGGCTCTCGGTAGGCCGCTTCTTCAGCCAGGTCTACACCGACGCCGGCATCCTCGGGCCGACCACCGCGGTCTCCTCGACCTACATCATCCTGTTCATCATCTTCGCCGCCTTCCTGCAGGCCTCGAAGGTGGGCGACTACTTCGTCAACTTCGCCTTCGCCGCGGCCGGCCGCGCCCGTGGCGGCCCCGCCAAGGTGTCGATCTTCGCCTCGGGCCTGATGGGCATGATCAACGGCACCAGCGCCGGCAACGTGGTCTCCACCGGCTCGCTGACCATCCCGCTGATGAAGAAGGTGGGCTACCCGGGCCGCAGCGCCGGGGCCATCGAGGCGGCCGCCTCCACCGGCGGGCAGATCATGCCGCCGATCATGGGCGCGGGGGCCTTCATCATGGCCGAGATCACCGGCATCCCCTATACCGAGATCGCCGTGGCGGCGCTGATCCCCGCCATCCTCTACTTCCTCTCGATCTACTGCATGGTGGACTTCGAGGCGGCCCGCAAGGGCATGCGCGGCATGCGCAAGGACGAGATCCCGCTGTTCTCCAAGCTGGTCAAGCAGGTCTACCTCTTCGCGCCGATCATCATCCTCATCGCCGCGCTGTTCATGGGCTACTCGGTGATCCGCGCCGGCACCCTGGCCACCGCCTCGGCCGCCGTGGTGAGCTGGTTCTCGCCCCACAAGATGGGCATCCCCGCCATCCTCAGGGCCCTGCAGCTGGCCGGCACCATGGCCATCCAGATCATCGCCGTGTGCGCCTGCGCCGGCCTGATCGTCGGGGTGATCTCGCTGACCGGGGTCGGTGCGCGCTTCTCCTCGCTGCTGCTCGGCCTGGCCGGCGTCAGCCAGCTGCTGGCGCTGTTCTTCGCCATGTGCATCTCGATCCTGCTCGGCATGGGCATGCCGACGACCGCGGCCTATGCGGTAGCCGCCTCGGTGGTCGCCCCGGGCCTGATCAACATCGGCATCCAGCCGCTGGTGGCACACTTCTTCGTGTTCTACTTCGCGGTGGTCTCGGCGATCACCCCGCCGGTGGCCCTGGCCTCCTATGCGGCGGCGGGGATCTCCGGCGACAACGCCATGGGCACCTCGGTGGCCTCGTTCAAGATCGGCCTGGCGGCCTTCATCGTGCCCTTCATGTTCTTCTACAGCCCGGCGATGCTGATGGAAGGCTCCTGGATGCAGATCCTGCGCGTGGGCGTGACCGCCACCCTGGGCATCGTGCTGCTGGCGGCCACCGTCCAGGCCTGGTTCTTCGGGCCGGTCAAGGCCTGGCAGCGTCTGGTGATGCTGCTCGGGGCGCTGTGCATGATCTACGGCGGCATCTATTCCGACGTCGCGGGCCTCGCCATCGGCGCGCTGATGTTCCTGATGCAGCGTGGCCGCCACGGCGGCGGGGGCAAGGCCGTCACTGCCGGCTGACCAGGAGACGCCCCTGTTACGCAACGGGCCCCGCCAATGGCGGGGCCCGTTGCGTTGCGGCGGGGGGGAGTGTCAGCCGGTGATGTTGTCGAGAATGCGCAGGCAGGGGGTCGCCTGGTTCAAGGTATAGAAGTGCAGGCCCGGGGCCCCGCCGTCGAGCAGCCGCTGGCAGAGCCGCGACACCACCTCCTCGCCGAAGGCACCGATGGCCTCGCTGTCGTCGCCATAGCTCTCGAGCTGCTTGCGGATCCAGCGCGGGATCTCGGCGCCGCAGGCGTCCGAGAAGCGCGCCAGCTTGGTGTAGTTGGTGATGGGCATGATGCCGGGCACGATGGGCCCCTCGACGCCCAGGGCACGCGCCCGGTCGACGAAGTGGAAGTAGGACTCGGCGCTGAAGAAGTACTGGGTGATGGCAATGTCGGCCCCGGCCTTCATCTTGCGGGCGAAGTTGGCCAGGTCCTGTTCGAGGTTCGCCGCCTGGGGATGGGACTCGGGGTAGGCGGCCACGGCGATCTCGAAGTGGTCGCCGGTCTCCTCGCGAATGAACTCGACCAGCTCGTTGGCGTAGCGCAGCTGGCCGATGCCACCCCCGCCCATGCCGGAGGGCAGGTCACCGCGCAGGGCCACCAGGCTGTCGATGCCCTCCTCCCGGTAGCGCGCGAGCAGCTCGCGCAGCGCGCCCTTGTCGCTGCCGATGCAGGAGAGGTGCGGCGCGGTGGTGAAGCCCGACTCGCGCACCATCCGCACGGTGGCCAGGGTGCGGTCCTGGGTGGAGCCGCCGGCACCATAGGTGACCGAGAAGAAGCGCGGCGCGCGGCTGGCCAGGGCGTCGCGGACGCCGACCAGCTTCTCCCGCCCGGCGTCGGTATTGGGCGGGAAGAACTCGAAGCTGATCCCCAGCGGGTGTTCCTGCGTGCTCATCGGCTTACCTCATGAAAATGATGCATATTGCGGCTATTCTGACGGCTGGCCTGGCTGCCGACCAATGAAAGATACGCGAGGCTGCATCAATCCTGTTCATGCAGAGGCGGTCCCAGGGCTGCCATGACCCAGGGAAGGACATGACCCCGATCGATCCCGGCACCCTGATGGGCCCGCTCTGGACCCTGCTCGCCTATATCGGCCTGGGCTGGCTGGCCGCCCGCCGGCTGGCGGTGGACCCGCGCCCCGTCGCCACCCTGCTGATCTACCTGGTCGCCCCGCTGACCTTCTTCCGCGGCCTGGTCCAGGGCGGGCCCACCCCCGGCTACCTGCTGCTCACCGCGACGCTCTTCGCCCTGGCCAGCCTGGTCGCCGTGGTCGTCCACCGGCTGGGGAGAAGCGCCTTCGCCCCCCAGGAGAGCGCCCTGCTGGCCTTCTCCTCCGGCACCGGCAACACCGGCTACTTCGGCCTGCCGGTGGCCCTGGTGCTGCTGCCGCCCCAGGGGGTGACGCTCTACCTATTCTGCGTGCTGGGGGTGACGCTCTACGAGTTCACGGTGGGCTTCTACTTGAGCGCCCGGGGGCAGTTCTCGGTGCGCCAGAGCCTGGCCAAGATCGCCCGGCTGCCGCTGGTCTACGCCTTCCTCGCCGCCCTGCTGGTGAGCGGCCTGGGCCTCGGGGTGCCGGACGCGGTGATGCAGGGGCTGGCCGCCTTCCCGGCGACCTACACCCTGCTCGGCATGATGATCATCGGCATGACCCTGGGGCGGGTCAGCGTGCGGGAGTTCGACCTGCGCTTCATTGGCGCCTGCGTGGCGATCCGCTATGGCCTCTGGCCGCTGCTGTCGCTCGCCGCGGTGCTGGGCCTGCAGGCGCTCTTCCCGCTGTCGGGGGAGCTCGCCCTGGCGCTGCTGCTGATCGGCGTGGTGCCCATGGCCGCCAACGTGGTGGTGGTGGCCATGGAGCTCGGCATCGCCCCGGAGAAGGGCGCCCTGGCGGTGCTGATCACCACCCTCGCCGCGCCGCTGCTGATCCCGCTCTACCTGACGCTGATGATGCGGCTCGCCGGGCTCTCGTGATCAGTAGCGATAGGCGTCGGGCTTGTAGGGGCCGTCGACGGCGACGCCGGTATAGCCGGCCTGCTCCTCGGTCATGCGGGTGACCACCCCGCCGAAGCCCTGCACCATGTAACGGGCCACCTCCTCGTCGAGGTGGCGCGGCAGCACCGTCACGCCGAGGGCGTCACGCCGGTCGCCCTCGGGCAGCTCGGCGAAGCGGCCATCGAAGAGGTGGATCTGTGCCAGCACCTGATTGGCGAAGGAGCCATCCATCACCCGGGAGGGGTGGCCGGTGGCGTTGCCCAGGTTCACCAGGCGGCCCTCGGAGAGCAGGATCAGGTAGTCGCGGCTGTCGGGGTCGAACTTCCCCGGCTTGCTGTCGCGGTAGATCTGGTGCACCTGGGGCTTCACCTCCTCCCAGTGCCAGTGGCGACGCATGTAGGCGGTATCGATCTCGCTGTCGAAGTGGCCGATGTTGCAGACCACCGCACCGGGCTTGAGCGCCTGGAGCATAGCGGCGTCGCAGGCGTGGATGTTGCCGGTGGCGGTCACCACCAGGTCGATCCGCGAGAGCAGGTCGCGGTCGATGCTTTCCAGGCCCCGGTTGATGCCCTCCCGGTAGGGCGAGACCACCTCATAGCCGTCCATGCAGGCCTGCATGGCGCAGATCGGGTCGATCTCCACGATGCGCACGATCATGCCCTCCTGGCGCAGCGAGGCGGCCGAGCCCTTGCCCACGTCGCCATAGCCCACCACCAGCGCCTGCTTGCCGGCCAGCAGGTGGTCGGTGGCGCGCTTGATGGCATCGTTGAGCGAGTGGCGGCAGCCGTACTTGTTGTCGTTCTTCGACTTGGTGACGGCATCGTTGACGTTGATCGCCGGCACCTTCAGCTGGCCGTCGCGCAGCATCTCCTGCAGGCGATGCACCCCGGTGGTGGTCTCTTCACTGATGCCGTGGATGGCATCCAGCAGCTCGGGGCGCTTCTCGTGGAGCAGCGCCGTCAGGTCGCCGCCATCATCCAGCACCAGGTTGGGGGTCCAGCCATCGGGGCCCTCCACGGTCTGCTCGATGCACCACCAGAACTCCTCCTCGCTCTCGCCCTTCCAGGCGAACACCGGGATGCCGGCGGCAGCGATGGCGGCCGCGGCGTGGTCCTGGGTGGAGAAGATGTTGCAGGACGACCAGCGCACCGTGGCCCCCAGGTCCACCAGGGTCTCGATCAGCACCGCGGTCTGGATGGTCATGTGGATGCAGCCGGCGATACGCGCGCCGGCCAGCGGCTGCTCGCCGCGGTACTTGTCGCGGATCGTCATCAGCGCCGGCATCTCGGTCTCGGCGATGCGGATCTCGCGACGCCCCCAGTCGGCGAGGGAGAGGTCGGCGACCTTGCAGTCGGTGGCCACGGGGGCGGAAACGGCGGGGTGGTTCATCGAGCGACACCTCTTCGGGACGAAACGCGTGACCCTCACTATAGGCAGTGAGCCCAACCCCGGACAACCAACGCAGGCGCACGCCTAGAAGCCATCGATGCCGGCCTCGCCCAGCCGCCGCGCCAGGACCCGCACCTCGGGATGGGCGAAGAAGTCGACCAGCGCCGTGGCGCGACCGGCGCCCACCCCGGGCAACGCCTGCCAGTCGCGATGGCCATGGCCGCTCAGGGTCGCCCAGTCCGCCGGCAGGGCGGCCTCGACGCCGGGCGGGGCCCCCAGCGCCTGCAGCCAGCGGGCAAAGGCTGACGTCCGCGTGGCCTCGAAGGTGGCCACCAGGGTGCCGGCACGCACCTCGCCGATGCCGTGGGCGCGGCGCAATGCCCGCTCGTCCAGCGACAGCCAGTCGAGCAGGCCCGTGACCAGCCCCGCCTCGACCAGGGCCTGCCAGGTGCCCGGCCCCACGCCGGGCAGGTCGAGCCCCTGCGGCCCACCCAGCCAGGCCAGGCGCTCGAGGAACTGCGCCCGGCAGCCCGGCCGCGGCCGGAGGCAGCTCAGTTCGTGGTAGTCCGTCGCCGCGGGTGGGGCGATTGCCGGACGCTCGGCGGCTCGCCAGGCCACGCGCTCCAGCCGGGGAATCGTCAGGCCGGCCAGGGCGATCACCACCTGGTCGCCGGGGCGGATGTCGAGCCCCCGCCAGCGCGCCAGCGAGCCCAGGCCGACCCGGCGAATCGTCCTGCCCTCCAGCGCGACGGGATGCAGGTGCAGCAGCGGGGTGATGCGCCCGGTACGGCCAATGCGAAACTCGACGCCGCGCACCTCGGCGAGCGCCTCACGGGGCGGGTGCTTCCAGGCCGCGGCCCAGCCCGGTGGCTCGGCCCGCCACGCCGTGCCGGGCGGGCGATTACCCTGTCGCAGCACCACCCCGTCGGTGGCGAAGGGCAGCGGGCCGCGGTACCAGCGCTCTCGCCAGCGTGCCACATCAACCAGGGTCGCCACCGGCCGGGTCAGGGCGGCGGCCTCGTCGAAGCCCAGGCGCTCGAGCGCCTCGAGTCGCTTCTCCATCGCCGCCGGGCCATCCGGCCAGTCCCAGACGAAGAGGCCGATGCGACCTGCCGCCTCGGCCTCCAGCGCCTCGCGGGCCAGCAGCCCGGCCACTGCGCTGCGCGCCCCGGCGGTGCCCGCCTCGGCCTGGACGTGATCCCCCAGGCGCAGGTGAAGCTCGCCCTGCAGGGTCGCGTCGACCGCCTCCGGCAGCCGCACGGGGATCGCCGGAATACGGCGTGCCGCCGCCGTCCAGTCCTGGCCATGGCGCCCGTCTCCTCGGCTGATCGCCCGCACCAGGCGCCCCCGCTCGTAGGACAGGGTCACCGCCACGCCATCCACCTTGGGCTGCACCCAGACGTCGTCGCGACGCGCCAGCCAGCGGCGCACCGCGGCCTCGCCCTCGAGCTTGGCGAGCCCGGTCTGTACCACGGGATGGGGCACCGGGCCGGCCGGTCGCGCGTCGTCGGGCGCGCCACCCGCGTCCACCCCGGGGAAGCAGCGCTGCCAGGCCGCGAGCCGGACCCGGGCCTGGTCATAGATGCCATCGGAGACCGCTGACTCGCCGCGGCGGTAATAGGCCTCATCCCACCCGGCCAGCCGCTCGGCCAGGGCGGCGAGCTCGCGCTCGGCGCGCTCGACGCTCCAGTCGGGACAGGCCACGGCCGGGGAGGAGAAGAGCGCAATGGAGAGGGCCAGCAGCCAGCCGGCCAGGGGACGGGACATCAGGGCAGCTCCCTCGCAAGGACTGCCCTGACCATAGCAACGGGCCCCGCCTGGCGCTGCCAGCGGGGCCCGTCATCGCCTGTAGGCGATCTCCTACAGCCCGGCGGCCTGGCGCAGGGCGTGGGCGCGGTCGGTCTTCTCCCAGGGGAAGGCCGTGAAGGTCTCGGTGTGCGCCTGGCCCTGGGTGTCGGTCCAGGTGTAGCTGGTCTCGAAGGGCTCGCGACCGAAGTGGCCGTAGGCCGCAGTCAGCTGGTACATGGGATGCAGCAGGTCGAGCATGCGGGTGATGGCATTGGGCCGCAGGTCGAAGTGCTCGCGCACCAGCTCGATGATGCGGGCGTCGTCCACCCGGCCGGTACCGAAGGTGTTGACCGAGACCGAGGTGGGCTCGGCCACGCCGATGGCGTAGGAGACCTGGATCTCGCACTTGTCGGCGAGTCCCGCGGCGACCAGGTTCTTGGCCACGTAGCGGCCGGCATAGGCGGCGCTGCGGTCGACCTTGGAGGGGTCCTTGCCGGAGAAGGCGCCGCCGCCGTGGCGGGCGGTGCCGCCATAGGTATCGACGATGA
>NZ_JAWSUJ010000056.1:0-26470 GCF_033549285.1 Halomonas sp. | reverse complement strand
GCGCCCTGGATGGCGAGATCCATGTCAGCACGTCGACCCGCACCCGCCAGACCCTGCTGGGCATCGCGGAGCAGTTGCCTGCGTCATCCCTCGACAGTCGCGCCCGATACACGCAGGCGCTTCACACCTTCGACTGGAAGGCGCTTCGCGAGTGGCTGATGGCCCGCCCGCCCGAATGCGACAGGATCCTCCTGATCGGCCACAACCCGGCCCTGACCGAGCTCGCCGGCTGGCTCTGCCGGCAGGCGCCCGCCGAACTCCCGACCGGGGGGCTGCTAAGCCTCGCCCTGCCCGTGGAAAGCTGGCAGGAGCTCCGCAAGCACCGGGCCGAACTGTCCTCCCGGCTGGCGCCGAACGAGGCAAGCCATGCGCTGTTCCGGAAACAGGCCCCGCGGGCTCCCGACCTCGACCGGGCACGTCCCGACAAGCGGATCCTCGGACTGCTGACTCATCAGTACCGCATGGCGAGGGCCCTGGAGCCCGGCGTGATCGCCGGCTTCGACCCTGAATTCCTGCACCAGTATCGCGTCAACCTGCGGCGCAGCCGCGCCATCGGGGAGTCCGTGAGGGCCATCATCCGGATGCCCGGTCTCGGCAAGGTCCTCAAGCGCCTGAAACGTCGGGCACAGGCCACCAGCGACCTGCGGGACCTGGATGTGTTTCTCGAGACCCTGGCCCAGGCGCCAGCTTCGCTATCGGAGCAGGCCCGCAGGACGCTGCACGACTGGCTGGAGCATCAGCGCCGGGAGCGTCACGCGGCCCTCTCCCACGCCATGGCACAGCCGGACTATACCGGCGACATGGCGAGGTGGCAGCGCTTGCTCTCGGACAAGGGGCTCCGCCGGGCGCTCAAGGCAGTGACGCCCAAACAGGTCGAGGCGGTGCTGGCCGAACGGATCCTGCAGCATGACGCCGACCTGGCGGCCCTTGTCGGTGATTCGCCCGATGACTCACTCCATGAACTGCGCAAGACCATCAAGCGCATTCGCTACCTGGCGGAGCTGGATCCCCGGCGACACCGCGCCTTCCTCGCCGGCCTGAAGCAGCGCCAGTCGCTGCTCGGTGAGTTCCAGGATCTGTGCACCCAGCAGGCCTGGGTACGGGCATGCATCGCGCCGATGCCCGATGCGCCCCCTCCAGGAGGCGTGAAGAAGGAGTGCCTCGGCTGGCTCGACGCCCTCGAGGCGCGCAAGGCCGAGCTCCACCGGGCCGTCATGGCGCTCGCCCCGCTGGGAGAGGCCAGCCATTCGCCATGAGCGGCACCCGGCTCGTGCTACCGGGTTACCGTCGCTCTCTCCCTCACTAACGCTCGCCCGACGAGGGCTCGAGCGCTGAAGCCTCGACAATGGATTGCCGTCGCCGCGCCTCCCGCGGCGACAGGCCATGGCGGGCCTTGAAGGCCCGGGCGAAGGTGGAGCCTGACGTGAAGCCGCAGGCCAGCCCCACCGAGAGGACATCGCTGTCCGTCTCGGCGAGCAGGTGCCGCGCACGTTCCAGCCGCAGGTTCAGGTACCAGGCCCGGGGGGACGTGCCGAGATGCTGTTCGAAGAGGCGCTGCAGCTGGCGCAGGGAGACCCCACTGCGGCTCGCCACCGCCTCCAGCGAGAGGGGCACCTGCTGGTGGCGCTCCATCAGGGAGATGGCCTCCACCAGGCGGCGGTTATGGATGCCCAGGCGCCTGGCCAGCGACATGCGCTGCTGGTCACGGCGGGTGCGGATCCGCTCGTGGATCAGCTGCTCCGAGACATCGACCGCCAGTCGCGACCCGTGGCGACGGGCGATCACCTCCAGGGCCATGTCCATCGCCGCCGTGCCACCGGCACAGGAGAAGCGCCGCCGCCCCAGTTCGAAGAGCTCGTCGGAGGTCTCGATGCCCGGAAATCGCTCCTGGAAGGCCGGCAGGCTCTCCCAGTGCAGGGTGACGCTCTCGCCCTCCAGCAGGCCCGCCTCCGCCAGCAGGAAGCCGCCGGTGTCGAGCCCGCCGAGTACGCAGCCGGCCTGGTCCAGGCGATGCAACCAGGCCATCAGGGGACGGCTCAGGCTGTCCTCGGGACCGAAGCCGCTGCAGACCGCCAGGGAGGGCAGCCGATGCACCTCCCCGATGGCACGGTCGGCCAGCAGCGTCATGCCATTGGAGGCCGTGACCGGCTCGCCGTCCTCGCTGATCAGCGTCCACTCGAACAGCGCACGCCCCGTGATCCGGTTGGCGATCCTCAGCGGCTCCACTGCCGAGAAGAACGCCATCATCGAGAAGCGCGGCAGCAGCAGGAACCCCACGGCTTCGGGCAGCAGCCCCTGATAGTCCAGGCGCAAGGCGCACCTCCTCCATCCCGGTTTATCGCCATGAGGATACCCGCTGTCACCGGGAGGATCACCACCATGGCACGGGGGCATTGGAAGGCGCCCGCCGGCCACGGCTAGAATGAACCCCAGGCTTTTCCATCCGAGGTGTCCCCCGTGTCCAGCAACGAGAAAACCATCCTGGCCTTCGACTCGGCCGGCAACGAGTATTTCATCGACATGTTCGTCAGCGTCCGGGATCTCAGCGACCTGCAGCACGCCGGCGCGACCCGCAGCGGGCTCCCTAGCTTCCGGACCCGCGAGGGCCACTCGGTCACCCACCTCGGCGGGGGCGAGTTCGCCGTAATGGTGCCCGGCGAGGAGGAGGCGATCACCGTCAGGACGGAGGATCCCGAGTTCGTGTAGCCGCGTCCGCCCCCTCGCCGTTGGCCATTCTTCCCGGCGAGATCGCCATGGCATGACCGGGGTCATGCGCCGCGGCGAAACCGCCTCGCCGCCCGACGGGAACGCTACAATTCAGCATGCACCATCCCGCTAGCGTCCACCGCACAGGAGGGACGACGATGAATCGGTCAACGCACCATGTAGTGCCGAATGCCAAGGGGGGCTGGAGCGTGCACAGGGGCAGTTCCGGGCGAGCCACCCGGCACTTCGCCACCAAGAAGGCGGCCGAGGCCTATGGCCGGAAGGTCAGCTTCAACCAGAAGACCACCCTCGTGATCCATCGCGAGGACGGCACGGCCCCGCCCTCCGGCAAACAAGGCTAGCTCCCGGCCCCCGACGACATGGGCCAGATCGGCGCCCTCGTCGCCTCAGCCATCACACGCTCTCGCCTCGCTGGTGTAGACTTCCCTGCACCATGAATCTCTGATCTACCCGGCGGGAGACGGCCATGAAATACCTCGGTGCCCACGTCAGCGCGGCAGGCGGTGTCGACCAGGCAGTGCGGCGCGCCGTGGAGATCGGTGCCAACGCCTTCGCGCTGTTCACCAAGAACCAGCGCCAGTGGCAGGCCAAGCCACTCTCCGACGCGGTCATCGAGGCCTTCCGCGCCGCCTGCCACGAGCACGGCGTCGGACCGGGACAGATCCTCCCCCACGACAGCTACCTGATCAACCTGGGCCATCCCGAGGCGAAGGGGCTCGCCAAGTCCCGTGCCGCCTTCCTCGACGAGTGCCAGCGCTGCGAGCAGCTGGGCATCGACCGCCTCAACTTCCATCCCGGCAGCCACCTGAAGAGGATCAGCGAAAGGGATTGCCTCTCGCGTATTGCCGAGTCGATCAACGAGGCGCTCGCCGAGACCCGCGGCGTCACCGCCGTGATCGAGAACACCGCCGGCCAGGGGAGCAACCTGGGCTGGCGCTTCGAGCACCTGGCCGAGATCATCGAGCAGGTGGAGGACAAGTCCCGGGTCGGGGTGTGCCTCGACACCTGCCACGCCTTCGCGGCCGGCTACGACCTGCGCACGCCCGAGGCCACCACCGCCACCCTGGACGAGTTCGACCGGGTGGTCGGCTGCGACTTCCTGCGCGGCATGCACCTCAACGACGCCAAGAGCGAACTCGGCAGCCGCGTGGACCGCCACCATAGCCTGGGCCAGGGCAACATCGGGCTCGACGCCTTCACCACCCTGATGCGCGACCCGCGCCTCGACGGGATGCCCCTGATACTGGAGACCATCGACCCGACGATCTGGGCCGACGAGATCGCCTGGCTGCGTGCGCAGCAGGCCGCCTGACCTCCCCCCTTTCGGCAAGGAGCCACCGCATGATCCGCATCCGCCCCTACCAGCCCGACGACTGGCCAGCCCTGTGGGCCATTCTCGAACCGGTCTTCCGTGCCGGCGAGACCTATGCGGTACCCCGTGACATCAGCGAGCAGGACGCCCACCGCATGTGGATCGAGCTGCCCCGCGCCGTGCGCGTGGCCGTCGATGACGAAGGACGAGTCACCGGCACCTACACCCTCAAGGCCAACCAGCCCGGTCCCGGCGACCATGTCTGCAACTGTGGCTACCTGGTCGCCGACCACGCCCGCGGCCAGGGCATCGCCGGCGAGATGTGCGCACACTCCCTGGCCCTGGCCCGGGAGCTGGGCTTCGTCGCCATGCAGTACAACCTGGTGGTCGCCAGCAACGAGGTGGCCATCCGGCTGTGGCAGAAACACGGCTTCACGATCATCGGCACCCTCCCCAGGGCCTTCCGTCATCCGGCGCTGGGCCTGACGGATGCCCATGTGATGTACCGACTGCTGTGAGGCGCGCAGGCGCGCGTTTGACCGCCGGCACCCGCCTCGGGCATGCTCACCAAGTGACTGACTCACCGAAGGAAAAATGACAATGAAAGGTTTTTCACGCAGCACGCTGGCACTCGCCGTCTCGCTGGCCATGACCGCCGGCGCCAACGCCTCCGAGTTCGCCGACATGGATCCCGTCACCCTGCGCCTGGCCCACGTGGTCAACGAGCAGGACGGCTTCCATATGGCCGCCGAGAAGTTCGAGGAGCTGGTGGAAGAGCGCACCGAGGGGAAGGTGGACATCGAGCTCTACCCCAACGCCAGCCTCGGCGACGAGCGCACCCTGCTCGAGGGCATGCAGATCGGCACCGTGGACATGGGGGTGATCACCAACGGCCCGGTGGCCAACTTCCTCGAGGAGATGGCGGTCTTCGAGCTGCCCTTCCTCTTCCCCAGCCCCGAGGCCGCCTACGAGGTGCTCGACGGCGAGATCGGCCAGGAGCTGCTGGACCGCCTCGCCGAGGTCAACCTCAAGGGCCTGGCCTACGCCGAGCGCGGTTTTCGCAACCTCACCAACAGCGAGCGCCCGGTAGAGACGCCGGCGGATATCGACGGCCTGCGCATTCGCGTGATGGAGAACCCCGTCTACGTCGACACCTTCCGCGAGCTGGGTGCCAACGCGGTGCCGATGGCCTGGACCGAGGCCCTCACCGCCATGCAGCAGGGCACCATCGACGGCCAGGAGAACCCGGTCAACGTCATCCACTCCTTCAAGCTCTACGAGACCCAGGACCACATGACGCTGTCGCGCCATACCTATGCCCCGGCGATCTTCGTGATGGGCATGCCGGTCTGGAACAAGCTGCCGGAGGCCGCCCAGGCGGTAATCAAGCAGGCCGCCCAGGAGGCCGCCGAGCACGAGCGCCAGGTCAACGCCGAGATGCAGGCTGAGCAGCTGGCCGAGCTGCGCGAGGCGGGCATGCAGATCGTCGAGGAGCCCGACATTGCCGCCTTTCAGGAGGCCGTGGCCCCGGTCTACGAGAAGTACGGCGAGCAGTTCGGCGACTACCTGCCGCGCATCCAGGAGGCGCTGAAGTAAGTGCCCGACCTCGCCCATTCCCTGCTGCGACCGCTGCGGTGGAGTGAGCGCGCCCTCGACGCCGCCATCGCCCCCGTGGTCTTCACGGCGATGGCGGCGTTGATCGGTGTGATCACCCTGCAGGTCGTCTCGCGGGTCTTCTTCACTGCGGTGGGCTGGACCGAGGAGGTCGCCCGCTTCCTGCTGGTGTGGATCACCTTCCTCGCCGCCACCCTGGCCTTTCGGCGTGGGCGGCATATCGCCGTGACCTTCGTGGTCGACGCCCTGCCCGTGCTGCCCCGGCGCCTGGCGCGCATCGCCGCCCTGCTGGTGGCGCTGGGCTTCCTGCTCGCCCTGATTGCCATCGGCTGGGAGTACATGCAGGTGCAGAGCTTCCAGAAGTCCGCCTCGCTGCGCCTCTCCATGACCTGGGTCTATGCGGTCATGCCGCTGGCAGCGGCGATCATGGCCTGGTATGCGCTGGTGGACATCGTCGCCCTGGCGCTGGGCGAGCCCCGGCCGGACGCCGAGGAGCCCGCCGGATGACGGCCCTGCTCTTCGTGCTCTTCCTGGCCTTCATGCTGCTCGGCGTGCCTATCGCGCTGGCCATCGGCGCCAGCACCCTGGTGGCACTCGATGCCCAGGGTGTGCCGCTGATGGTACTTCCCCAGCAGATGTTCCAGGGCATCAACTCCTTCGCCCTGGTGGCGGTGCCCATGTTCATCCTCGCCGGCGACCTGATGGCCCAGGGCAAGGTGAGCGAGAAGCTGGTGGCCTTCGCCGATTCGCTGTTCGGCTTCCTCAAGGGCGGCCTCTCCATCGTCTCGGTGGGCGCCGGCATGTTCTTCGCCGCCATCTCCGGCTCCGGGGCCGCCACCACCGCCGCGGTGGGCTCGAGCCTGGTGCCGGAACTGCGCAAGAAGGGCTACGAGCCCGCCTCGGCGGCCAGCCTGATCGCCGCCAGCGGCACCATCGGGGTGGTGATTCCGCCCTCGGTGCCGATGATCATCTATGCCGTGATCGCCCAGCAGTCGGTGTCGAAACTCTTCCTCAGCGGCATCCTGCCGGGCATCGCCATGGGCCTGGGACTGGCCACCATCGCCATCGTCCAGGCTTATCGGCGCAACTACCCCCGCGGCACGGCCTTCTCGCCGAGCACCATCTGGCGCACCTTCAGGAGCGCGAGCTGGGGCCTCATGACGCCGGTGATCATCCTCGGCGGCATCTTCTCCGGCGTGTTCACGCCCAGCGAGGCGGCCGTGGTAGCAGTCAACTACGCCCTGCTGGTGTCGCTGTTCGTCTACCGCGACCTGGGCCTCGCCGACGTCTACCGCATCCTGATCCGCTCGGCGATCACCACCTCGGTGATCATGCTGGTGATCGCCACCTCCGCGGTGCTGAGCTGGACCCTCTCCAGCTGGCAGGTCCCTGGCGCCATCGCCCAGGCGGTGCTGTCGCTCTCCACCGACCCCTACATGATCATGCTGCTGGTGGTGGCGGTGATCCTGCTCACCGGGGTGTTCATCGAGACGGCCAGTGCCCTGATCATCCTCACCCCGGTGCTGCTGCCGTTGGTGACCCAGCTGGGCATCGACCCCATCCACTTCGGGCTGATCATCGTGGTGGGACTCGCCATCGGCATGATCACGCCGCCGGTGGCGATCAACCTCTATGTGGCCTCCTCGGTCACCCAGCTGCCGCTGGAGCGCATCACTCGCGCCATCATTCCCTACCTGCTGGGGCTGGTCACCGTGCTGCTGCTGGTGGTCTATGTCCCGATCCTGCTGGGCCTCTCCGGCTAGGGTCACCCAGGCAGCCCGTTCACCAAGCAACGAGGAGTCTCCGATGCATCGATCGATACCGCCTCTCGCCGGCCTGATCGCCATGACCCTGCTGGCCGGCTGCACCACCTACACCTGGGAAGACGGTCGCCGGGAAACCGTGTGGGGCGTGCCCGCCGAGGACGAGACCAAGACCCGCGAGGAACGCCAGGCCGAGGGCGTCGAGTACCGCGAGCCCGGCGAGATACCGGAATGACGCCGCTGCCATGCCCCATGGCTAGCAGCGGCGGAACACCAGGCTGAGATTGTTGGCTGGCATGGGCACCACCCTGTCGAGCTTCAATCCATGACGCCCGGCCTCGGCCGTCACCGCCTCCAGGTCACGGATGCCCCAGCGGGGGTCACGGGCCCGCAGGTCGGCATCGAAGGCCGCATTGCTGGATGCCGTGTGGCGACCCTCCCGCCGGAACGGCCCGTAGAGGTAGAGCACGCCACCGGGCACCAGAGCGGCGCCGGCACCCGCCAGCAGTGCCTCGGTGACTGCCCAGGGCGAGATATGCAGCAGGTTGATGGCCACCACGGCATCGAAGGTCTCCTCCGGCCAGTCGCCGGTCACGTCCAGCTCCACGGGCTCGAGCAGGTTCGCCAGGCCCGCGGCCTCGCGCCAGGCGGCGATGGAGGCCAGCGCCCGGGGAACGGGATCGCTGGGCCGCCAGCTCCAGCCAGGAGCGGCGCCGGCAAGGTGGACGGCGTGCTCGCCGCTGCCGCTGGCCACCTCCAGCACCCGGGCATGCTCGGGCAGCACCCGCTGCAGGACCTCCAGGATCGGCTGTCGATTGCGAGCCGCGGCGGGGCTCTGCAGGCGTGGGTCGTTCATGGCGCTCCTCATGGCCTCGGCCTGGTCTTGGGCTTGGGCAAGCGGCTACTTCCTGCCCCTGGGCTTGCGGGACGGGCCGGCGGCCTTCTGGCGGGGCCCCTTCGACGGCTTGGCGCCCGGCTTCCCGGGCTTGGAGGCCTTGGCGGCCGAGGCCGGCTTGGCGCCGCGGGCCCTGCCGGGCGCGGCCTTGCCGCCCGCCTTGCGCTTCGCCCCCTTCCCTGCGGCGGCCTTGGCGCCCTCGCCTCGTCGGCTCGCACCAGCCTTGCCGTTGCCTGATGCACCGCCACCGGCCCTGGCGCCCTTGCCTGCCTGGCGCCGGGCCGACCGGCGGCCGGGCTGCCGGGCCTCGGAGGTGGAGTGTTCTGTCAGGGCGAGGATCGTCGCCACTTCGGCGGGGGTCAGGTCCCGCCAGTCCCCCGTCGCCAACCCATCGAGGGTCACGTTCATGATGCGGATCCGCTCGAGCTTCACGACCTCGAAGCCGAACACCTCGCACATCCGGCGGATCTGGCGGTTAAGCCCCTGCACCAGGGTGATGTTGAAGACGAACCGCGACGCCTTGACCACCCGGCACTTGCGGGTGACCTCCCCGAGGATCGGCACGCCGGCCGCCATCCCGTCGATGAAGTCATCGGTGATGGGCCTGTTGACGGTGACCCGGTACTCCTTCTCGTGCCGGTTGCTGGCCCGCAGGATGCGGTTGACCAGGTCGCCGTTGTTGGTCAGGAAGATCAGCCCCTGGGAGTCCTTGTCCAGCCGGCCGATGGGGAAGATACGCGCGCCGTGCCCGACGAAGTCGACGATATTGGCCTTCTCCGCCGGGTCGGTGGTGCTGACGATGCCCACCGGCTTGTTGAGGGCGATGAACACCAGGTCCTCTTCCTCCAGCGCCAGGGGCTCGACGACCTGGCCGTTGACCTTCACCACGCTGCCGGGAAAGACCTGGTCGCCGGGGGTGGCGCGCCGGCCGTCGATGTGCACGTTGCCCTGCTCGATGTAGCGATCGGCTTCCCGCCTCGAGCAGATCCCGCTCTCGCTGATGTACTTGTTGATCCGTTTCGAGAGGGTCTGGGCCATGGGACGCGTCCGGGACGAGGTGAAGAGTGGGCCGATTGGCACGGCGGCATGCCGCGCAGTGTAAGGGCTGGCCCGCCCGTCGGCCAGCCTGGGGCCGGACGCTCGGCAAGGAGACACTGCCCCCGGCGGGAGCCCGTGTGACGGGAGTCGCTCAGGCCGGCGCCACCGGGTCATCGCCACCGAGCCCGCTGGCCGCCGCGATGAGCGCGGCGCGCAGCAGCAGGGTCTCGGGGATGGTCTCGTAGGTCACGCCCTGAACCTCGACGGTACGGCAGGCCTCGTCCCCGCAGACCGAACAGCAGCGGCTTCGACCCACCTCGGCGTCCAGCCACTCCTCCATGGGCCGCCCGGCAATCCAGATGCGGTTGGACGCAAGCGGGTCGGCACGGAAGGTCGCCGCGTCCAGTTCGCGGATCTCGAGTCGAGGCGCCAGCCCGAGCGGTGCCAGCGCCGCCTCGAGGGTCTCGACGGCCTGCTCCACCTCACGCTGGGTGGCGCGGCAACGATCACAGGTCTCGCCCTTGCTGACCAGGCGCTGCCACACGATAGGAAGGGATCGTTTCATCATGGAATCTCCGTGAATGGGACTCTCGTCAGACGCCTCGGCCGCAGCAGGCCTTGAACTTGCGCCCGCTGCCGCAGGGGCAGGCCTCGTTGCGGCCGGGCCTGAGCCGGGTGACCGTGGGACTACCGTCCAGGTAAAACCAGCGGCCGCTCTCGCGGCGGAAGCGCGAGCGCTCCTGCAGCGCGCCGAAGCGCCGACCCTCGCGGAAGGTGGCGCGGAAATGCACGCGCCCGTCATCGCCGTCCTCGCCGCTCTCCAGCACCTCGAGGCGCAGCCAGCGGGTGGTCGGGTCCGGGGCCAGTTCGGCCGGGCGGGTGCTCGCATACCAGGTCGCCAGCAGGTAGTCGGTGAGATCCAGAGCGAAGGCGCTGTAGCGCGAGCGCATCAGCGCCTCGGGGGTGGGCGCCGGCTCGCCGGCATGGAACCGGCCGCAGCACTGGGTCAGGGACTGGCCGCTGCCGCAGGGGCAGGCATCGGCGGATGACGGCATGACGACTCCTGTACAGGTCGCGATAGAATGACAGCCCATGTCCAACATCGGATGATTCCCATGATACCCCTGGATGCCCCCGCCCTGCCCCCTCGGCTGACCCTGGAAGCGCTGGCCGAGCGCCTCGACCCGGAGGCGCCGCCCGTCGTGGAGGTGCAGTCGCTGGACATGGGGATCTACCTGGTCCGCCTGCACCACGCCGACGGCGAGAGCCTGCTGGTGGACAAGCATGGCGAGGGGCGCCGCTTCACCGGCACCCAGTGGATCAGCCGCGCCCTGGCGCCGCTGGGCCTGACCCACGGCATCCTGACCTGGGCCGACGTCACCGACGAGATGGTGGGCCTTCCACAAGCCCCTGCCGTCGAGCCGGCGGCACGCCTGGCCCACGGCACCCGCGTCGCCTTCATGACCCAGGGCTGACAGGGACTTGCCGACTCTCCTTGTCCTGGATCACTGCACTGCAGCATGCTGTATGGTAGTTATCTATCCAGCAGCCCCCTGACATCTGCCGGAGGAGTAAGGATGACAGCGCCGAGACACAGCGAGCCCACCGCCTGGCATGCCCTGGGCGAAGAGGAATCCCTCGACCGGCTGGAGAGCACCCGGGACGGGCTGGACGGCGAGGAGCCCCGGCGCCGGCTGGCCGAGCACGGCCCCAACCAGTTGCAGCAGGCCGAGGCGCGTCCCTGGTGGAAACGCCTGCTGGCGCAGTTCAACAACATCCTGATGCTGGTGCTGATCGTCGCCGCCATCGCCAGCCTGGGGCTCGGTCACACCCTCGACGCGGGCGCGATCTTCGGCGTGGTGCTGATCATCGCCCTGATCGGCTTCTTCCAGGAGGGCAAGGCGGAGCAGGCCCTGGAGAGCATCCGCCAGATGCTCTCGCCCCAGGCCCAGGTGCTGCGCGACGGCAGGCGCGAGACGATCCCCGCCGAAGAGCTGGTGCCGGGTGACATCGTGCTGGTGGAGAGCGGTGACCGGGTGCCGGCCGACCTGCGGCTGCTGGAGGCCCGACGCTTTCGCACCGAGGAGGCCTCGCTGACCGGGGAGTCCACGCCGGTGGACAAGGCCATTGATGCGGTGGCGGAAGACGCCGACCTGGGCGATCGCAGCAGCATGGCCTTCGCCAGCACCATCGTGGTCCAGGGCAACGCCCGGGGCCTGGTGGTGGAAACCGGGGCCAGCACCCAGATCGGCCGCATCTCCGAGATGCTGCGCGGCGTGGAGCAGCTCAAGACCCCGCTGCTGCGCCAGATCGACCGCGCCGGCCAGGTGCTGGCGTTCTTCATCCTGGGCGCCGCGGTGCTTACCGGGGCCTTCGGCGCCCTGGTGCACGGCCAGCCGCTGGGCGACATGTTCATGGCCGCGGTGGGCCTGGCGGTCGCCGCCATCCCCGAGGGCCTGCCGGCCATCGTCACCATCGGCCTGGCGCTGGGCGTGCAGGCCATGGCGAAGAAGAACGCCATCATCCGCCGGCTGCCCGCGGTGGAGACCCTGGGCTCCATCTCCACCATCTTCTCGGACAAGACCGGCACCCTGACCCGCAACGAGATGACCGCCCAGGCCATCTGGCTGCCCGGGGGAGAGATTCGCATCGAGGGGATCGGCTTCGCGCCCGAGGGCAGCTTCCACCGCGCCAGCGACGGTGAGGCCGAGCCGGAAGCCCTGGACCTGGACGACGACCACGCCCTGCGCCACTTCCTCAAGGTGGGCGTGCTGTGCAACGACGCCGAACTGGCCGAGGAGGAGGGTCGCTGGCGGATCCACGGCGACCCCACCGAGGGCGCCCTGGTGGTGGCCGCGGCCAAGGCCGGGCTCTCCACCGAGAAGCTGCGCGGCGACCACGATCGCCACGACGCCATCCCCTTCGAGTCCGAGCGCAAGTACATGGCGACCCTCCACGAGGTGGACGGCGAGCCGCTGCTGCTGGTCAAGGGCGCCCCGGATCGCCTGCTGGAGATGTGCCACCGGGTGCGCGACAACGGCGAGGACAGCGAACTGGACGTCGAGCGCTGGGAGGAGCGCATCCACGAGCTCTCCTCCCGGGGGCTGCGGGTGCTGGCGCTGGCCGAACGGTCGATCCGGGACGTCCACGAGCTGACCGACGAGCACGCCGAGGAGGAGCTGGTGCTGCTGGGGCTGGTGGGACTGCTCGACCCGCCCCGCGACGAGGCCATCGAGGCGGTCAAGGACTGCCTGGCCGCCGGCATCCGCCCGGTGATGATCACCGGCGATCACGCCGTCACCGCCCTGGCCATCGCCAGGGAGCTCGGCTTCGCCCACACCGAGCGGGCCATCAGCGGCCGCGAGATCGAGGGGATGTCCGATGCCGAGCTCGAGGAGATCATCCTCGAGGTGGACGTCTTCGCCCGCGCCGCGCCGGAGCACAAGCTGCGGCTGGTCCAGGCGATGCAGGCCCGGGGCGGCATCTGCGCCATGACCGGCGACGGGGTCAATGACGGCCCGGCGCTGAAGCGTGCCGACGTGGGCGTGGCCATGGGCATCCAGGGCACCGAGGCCGCCAAGGAGGCCGCCGAGATGGTGCTGGCCGACGACAACTTCGCCACCATCGTCGGGGCCATCCGCGAGGGCCGCAAGGTCTACGACAACATCCGCAAGACCATTACCTTCCTGCTGCCCACCAACGGCGGCCAGGGCCTGGCGATCATGCTGGCGGTGCTGGCCGGCTCCACCCTGCCGGTGACCCCGCTGCAGGCGCTGTGGGTCAACATGGTGGTGGCGGTCACCCTGGGCCTGGCGCTGGCCTTCGAGGCCGCCGAGCCGGACATCATGAGCCGCCAGCCCCGGGACCCGAAGGCCTCGCTGCTCGATCTCTTCCTGCTGTGGCGGGTGGTGTTCGTCTCGGTGCTGCTGCTGGTGGGGGTGTTCGGCATGTTCGGCTGGATCCTCCAGCACGGGGGCAGCGAAATGCTGGCCCGCACCGGTGCGGTCAACATGCTGGTGATGGGCAGCGCCGCCTACCTGATCAACAGCCGCTTCCTGCTGCGCAGCACCCTCTCCGTCGATGGCCTCTTCGGAAGCCGCCCGGTATGGGGCTCCATCGCGACCATCGTGGCGCTGCAGCTGGGCTGGACCTACCTGCCCTTCATGCAGGTGATCTTCGGCAGCGAGGGGCTCGGCCTCGGCCACTGGGGGGTGATCCTGGCCGGCAGCCTGGCGATCTACCTGATCGTCGAGGTCGAGAAGCGCGTGCTGCGCGCCCGGGGCGTCAGCAACCAGCCCACCGCCAGCCGCGGCGGGCATGACCCCAGGGAGGCCGAGTCCTCCTGACACACCAGGTGCGCCTGGTGCTGCGGGGTCCTCGGCCCTTGGTCAGCCAGGATCAGTCACGCCGCCTGGTGCGGGCGGTGGCCTCGGCGGTGGAGGGGTCCTCCGGCCAGGGATGTTTCGGATAGCGGCCGCGCATCTCCTTGCGTACCTCCGGGTAGCCATTGGCCCAGAAGCTCGCCAGGTCCGCGGTGACCTGCAGCGGGCGGCGCGCCGGCGAGAGCAGGTGCAGCAGCACCGCCGCGCGGCCGTCGGCCACCCGCGGCGAGGCCTGCCAGCCGAAGCACTCCTGCAGCTTCACCGCCAGCACCGGCGGCTTGTCCGCCAGGCACGGCCTGTAGTCGACCCGGTGGCTGGCGCCGCTGGGCACCGTGAGCCGCTCCGGCGCGAGCGCATCGAGCCGCGAGCGCAGCGGCCAGTCGAGGGTGTCGAGCAGCAGGCGCGCCAGCGGCAGGCGCTCCACCGCGTCGAGCCGGGTGATGCCCTCCAGGTGCGGGGCCAGCCACGCCTCGAGGGTCGCCAGCAGGGCCTCATCGGACCAGTCGGGCCACGGCAGCGCCTCTCCATCGGAACCGAGCGTACGACGCAGCAGTGCCACCCTGCCCTGCAGCTGTCTCAGTTCGTCGTCCCGGGGCAGCCCTCGGCGGGGCAGTGCCTCAAGCAGCGCCGCCCTTACCGCCTCCGGGGGCAGCTTGACGAGGGGCCTTCGCTCCAGCACCACCGCCCCCAGGCCACGCACCTGCTCGCCCATCAGGCGACCCTGGGCGTCGGACCACTCGAGGCTCGCCCGCCACTCGCCGCACTCGGGATAGAGCGCTTCGAGCCGCGCTCGGGAAAGCGCCACGGCGCGGAAGATGCGCGCCCCGCTGGCCTCGCCGTCGAGCTCGGCGGCCACCAGCAGCTCGGCATGGGCCAGGGGGTGGTGCTCGGGCAGGGTCGCAAGGCCCCCGCCGGCCAGGCGAAAGCGGCCCGGCTCGAGCCGCTGCGCCACCCGCTCCGGATAGGCCAGCGCCAGCAGCTCGCCCAGCGGGGCCAGGGTGGTCACCCCGAGCGTCACCCCGGCGAGTCGCGCCAGGCGCCTGGCGTCGTGCTGCCACTGGCGATGTTCGCGGGGCTCGCACAGCCGGGCCTGCAGCGCCCTCTCCAGGTCACGCTCCTCGTCCAGGCCGCGCCCCTCGAGCAGCGCCACCAGGGCGCAGGCCAGGGGGCGGGCCTCGAACGCGTCGGAGCGCTCCAGCATCACCGCCAGGCGCGGATGGGTGGGCCAGCGCCCCGCTCGGTGGCCCAGCTCGGTCAGGTGGTTCTCCTCATCCAGCAGGCCCAGGCGATTGAGCAGCTCGCGGCCAGCGGCCAGCGCCGCCGCGGGGGGCAGGGTCACCCAGGCGAGGCTTTCGGGGTCGGTCACGCCCCAGCGGGACAGTTCGAAGGCGAGCGGCGCGAGGTCCGCCTGGCGAATCTCCGGCTCGCCGTGGGGCACCAGCGGCTGCTCCTCGGCCCAGAGCCGCAGGCACCGCCCCGGGCCCTGGCGGCCGGCGCGGCCGCGGCGCTGGTCGGCGCTGGCACGGTTGACCCGGCGCGTCTCCAGGCGGGGCAGGCCGCTTCTCGGCTGGAAGACCGGCACCCGCTCCTGGCCCGCGTCCACTACCAGGCGTACCCCGTCCACCGTGACGCTGGACTCGGCGATCGCCGTAGCCAGCACCACCCGCCGTCGCCCCTCCGGGTCGGGGCGCAGGGCCCGCCGCTGGGCTTCCAACGGCAGCCGGCCGTGCAGCTCCATGACGGCAAGCTCCGGCGCCCGGCTGGCAAGCTCCCGGGCCAGGCGGTGGATCTCCGCCACCCCGGGCAGCAGCACCAGGGCATCGCCCTCCTGCTGCCCCATGGCATCGAGCAACGCCCGGGCCTGCTGGGGGGCAGCCTCCTCCCGGGCGTTGAGGGCACGGTAGCGGGTCTCGACGGGAAAGGTGCGCCCCGGGCAGTCGATCACCGGGGTGCCCTCGCCCAGCACGCCCAGCAGGGCGTCGACGTCGAGGGTCGCCGACATCACCAGCAGACGCAGGTCATCGCGCACCGACTGGGCGTCCAGGGCCAGCGCCAGGCCCAGGTCCGCCTCCAGGCTGCGCTCGTGGAACTCGTCGAAGAGGATGCCGGCCACCCCCTCCAGCAGCGGGTCCTCCTGGAGCATGCGGGTCAGCACCCCCTGGGTGACCACCTCGAGACGGGTGTGCGGGCCGATGCGGCTCTCGCCGCGCATCCGGTAGCCAACGGTCTCGCCGACCTTCTCGCCCAGGCTCTCAGCCATGAAGCCGGCGGCCAGCCGCGCCGCCACCCGCCGCGGCTCCAGCAGCAGCAACCTGCCCTCGGCGGCCCAGGGCGCCTCGAGCAGGGCGAGGGGCACCCGGGTGGTCTTGCCGGCGCCGGGCTCTGCCACCAGCAGGGCGCGCGGGTGCCTCTCGAGGGCATCGAGGATGGCGTCGAGGCGGGAATCGATGGGCAACGTCATGGGCGGATCAGCGGGCAGGGTCGGCATCCCGTGAGCGCACGCCGCACCCCTTGAGGATCACCCGGGTGAGGAAGGTGGTGATCTCCTCGACGTCGGCATCGCTGAGTGCGTCCCGGCCGGTGATGCCCAGCACCTGGGCCTCGAAGTCGGCGTAGTGCTGGGTGGCCGACCAGATCAGGAAGATCAGCCATACCGGGTCGACGGGATCCATCAGCCCACGCTCGGCCCACTGCTCGAAGATTCGCGCCCGGGCCTGGACCCAGTCGCGAAGCTCGCCGCGCAGGTACTCCTGCAGGAAGGGAGCGCCCCCCAGGATCTCCGCGGCAAAGAGGCGCGAGCCCTCCGGATGACGCCGCGACAGCTGCATCTTGCTGCGGATGAAGGCCTCCAGCACCTCGGCAGGGTCATCCTCCACCGAGATGTCGTCGAGCAGCGCGTTCCAGCGCTCCATCATCCGCTCGAGCAGCCGCACGTAGAGGCCGCGCTTGCTGCCCATGTAGTAGAGGACGTTGGACTTGGGCAGGCCGGCCTGCTCGGCTATCGCCTGCAGGCTCGCCCCCCGGTAGCCGTGGCGGGCGAAGACCCGCTCGGCCGCGGCCAGGATCTCGCGCTCGTTGCGGCGACGGGTCACCCCGTTGGCCTCGCCCTGCTCTCTCGCCCCCCGCTCGGCGGGCGCGCTCCCCTCTGTCATCGGCCCTGTCATCGGCCACCTCACTGCCCCATGGCGGATCAAAGCCAAGGATAGTGCCCCACCCCCGTGCCGGGTGCAAACGGGCTTGCAACGCGGACGATTCTGGACCAAGCTGAAAGCATCCTGACCGAATGGTCAGAAAATCGACCCCTGAACCCGGGCGCCTCGGCGCCAAGACTTACGCGCCAACAACAGAGACAAGGCGATGATCGACTTCCTGCTCAACGGGCAGCCCCGCCACTGCGCGGCCTCGCCCGACACCAGCGTGCTCGAGCTGCTGCGCGAATCGCTCGGCCAGACCGGCACCAAGGAGGGCTGTGCCTCCGGCGACTGCGGCGCCTGCACGGTGGCCATCGGCGAGGCCGGCCCCGACGGCACTGTCCGCTTCCACAGCGCCAACGCCTGCATCACCCCGGCCCACCAGCTCCAGGGACGCGTGCTGGCCACCGTGGAGGGCCTGGCCCGCGGCGAGACCCTCCATCCCGCCCAGGCGGCCATGGTCGAGTGCCACGGCAGCCAGTGCGGCTTCTGCACCCCGGGCATCGTGATGTCGCTGTTCACGCTCTATGAAGACCAGCACGAGCACGCTTCAAGGCCCCCGGCGCCGCTGACCCCGCAGCGTCTGGAGGCGGCGCTGGGCGGTAACCTCTGTCGCTGCACCGGCTACCGGCCGATCCGCGACGCGGCGCTCTCCATGGACAACTACCCCCATGCGCGTCCGGCATGGCTGGAGCAGTGCACCGACGCCGCGGCACCGTCGCCGACATCTGCCGTCGAGCGCCAGGGCGACGGCCCCTTCGTCCAGCCGGAAAGCCTCACGGAACTGCTCGAGGAACGCACCCGCCACCCCGAGGCGCCCATCGTTGCCGGCGGCACCGACCTCTGGCTCGAGGTGACCCAGCGCCTTGCGCGCTTCGCGCGGGTGGTGGACGTCACGCGCGTCGCCGAGCTCAAGACCATCGAGCAGGCGACCCTGGCGGATGGCCGCGAGGGGTGGTGGATCGGCGGCGCCGTGACCTACTCGCGCCTGGAACCGCTGCTGGCCGACCACTACCCGGCCTTCGCCCATCTGCTCCATCGCCTGGGCTCGGCCCAGGTGCGCAACCGCGGCACCCTGGGCGGCAACGTCGCCAACGCCTCGCCGATCGGCGACACCCCGCCGGTGCTGCTGGCCCTGGGCTCGCGGCTGTGGCTGGCCGGCCCGGAGGGCGAGCGGGAGCTGCCGCTCGACGATTTCTTCCTCGACTACAAGCGGACCGACCTGCGCGAGGGCGAGGTGATCCGGGCGATCTTCCTGCCTCGCCCCGAACCGGGCCGACACCTCAGGGTCTGGAAGCTGTCCAAGCGTCGTGAGGATGACATTTCCGCGGTGCTCGGCGCCTTCGCCTGGCGCCTGGAAGATGGCCTGCTGCGCGACGTCCGCCTGGCCTTCGGGGGCATGGCGGCGACGCCGAAACGCGCCACCGCGGCCGAGACCGCCCTCGAGGGCCAGCCGCCCTCCGCCGCCGCCTTCCAGGCCGCCCGGCTGGCGCTGGCGGAGGACTTCCAGCCGATGAGCGACGTGCGCGGCAGCGCCCACTATCGCCGGCTCTCCGCCGCCAACCTGCTCGAACGCCTGCGCCTGGTCATGGCACAGGAGTCGACCGACTCTCCCCGGGAGGTGATGCTCCATGCGTACGCTCACTAAGCTGGACGCCCCGTCCAGGGATACGACCGATCTCGATGACGCCACGACACGGGTGCGGGAAGAGCAGCAGGGTCGCATCAAGGGCGATGGCCCTCTGGCCCGAGGAACCGAGCCTCGCGAAACCGAGTCCACCGTCTCGCGAGGCGGTGCCGGCAGCGCCCGCGCCCACGAGAGCGCGGTCAAGCACGTCACCGGGCGCGCCGCCTATATCGACGATATCGCCGCCCCCGCCGATGCCCTGCACCTGGCCCTGGGGCTCTCGCCGGTGGCCCACGGTCGCCTGACTCGCCTCGACCTGGCGGCGGCGCGTGCGATGCCCGGCGTGGTGGACGTGGTGGCCTTTTCGGATGTGCCAGGGCACACCGATATCGGCCCGGTCTTCCCCGGGGACCCGATCTTCGTCGAGGACGAGATCAGCTACGCCGGCCAGGTGCTCTTCGCCGTGGCGGCCGAGACCCATCGCGCCGCCCGGGAAGCGGTGAAGGTGGCGATCGTCGAGATCGACGAGCGGCCGGCAAGCCTCGACCCGGTGGCTGCCGCCGAACGTGGCGAGGCCGTGCGCCCCACCCATGTCCAGCAGAGCGGCGACTGGCAGCGCTCGCTGGCGGACGCGGCCCATGTCATCGAGGGCGAGCAGTTCGTCGGCGGTCAGGAGCACTTCTACCTGGAGGGGCAGGCCTGCCTGGTCCAGCCCACCGAGGACGAGGGGGTGATCGTCCATACCTCCAATCAGCATCCCAGCGAGACCCAGAAGCTGGTCGCCGAGGTGCTGGGCATTCCCTTCCACGCGGTGACCGTGGAGGTGCGCCGCATGGGCGGCGGCTTCGGCGGCAAGGAGACCCAGGCCTCGCCCTGGGCCTGCATCGCCGCGCTAGTGGCCCGGCGCACCGGGCGCACCACCCGCCTGCGTCTGCCCCGCGCCGAGGACATGCGCGTCACCGGCAAGCGCCACCCCTTCCACAACCGCTACCGGCTGGCCGTGGACGAGGCGGGCGTGATCCAGGGCGGCGAGCTCACCCTGATCGGCGACTGCGGCTATTCGCCGGACCTCTCGGACGCCATCGTCGACCGGGCCATGTTCCACGCCGACAACGCCTACTCCCTGGGCGAGGCGCGGGTCACCGGCCAGCGGGCGCGCACCCACACCGCCTCCAACACCGCCTTCCGCGGCTTCGGCGGCCCCCAGGGCATGATGGTGATCGAGGCGGCGATGGATGACATCGCCAGACGCCTCGGCGAGGACCCGCTGACGATCCGCAAGCGCAACCTCTATCGCCCCGGGCGCGAGACCACCCACTATGGCCAGACCGTCGAACAGGTCGCCCTGCTGCACCATGTCGTCGAGCGGCTCGAGGCGAGCAGCGACTACTGGGCCCGGCGCCGGGAGATCAACGCGTTCAATACGGCAAGTCCGGTGATTCGCCGCGGCCTGGCCCTGACCCCGGTGAAGTTCGGCATCTCCTTTACCGCCAAGCACCTCAACCAGGCCGGCGCCCTGCTGCACGTCTATACCGACGGCAGCGTGATGATCAATCACGGCGGCACCGAGATGGGCCAGGGCCTGCACACCAAGATCTGCCAGGTGGTGGCCCGCGAGCTGGCGCTGGACCTGGAGACGGTGCGCATCACCGCCACCCGCACCGACAAGGTGCCCAACACCTCGCCCACCGCCGCCTCCAGCGGCGCCGATCTCAACGGCATGGCCGCCCGCGACGCCTGCCTCGGCCTCAAGGCGCGACTGTTCGACTTCGCCAGCGAGCACTACGCCCTGGACCGCGAGGGGATGCGCCTGGAGGCCGGCGGCCTGGTGGCCGGCACCGGCGAGAGCGAGCGGCGCATCCCCTGGGGCGAGCTGGTCCAGGCCGCCTACCTCGGGCGGGTGTCGCTCTCGGAGAAGGGCTTCTACGCCACCCCGCTGATCCACTACGACCGCATGACCGGCCAGGGCCGCCCCTTCTACTACTTCGCCCATGGCGCGGCCGTCGCCGAGGTCAGCGTCGACACCTTGACTGGCGAGTACCAGGTCGACCGGGTCGACATCCTGCATGACGTGGGCGACTCCCTGAACCCGGCCATCGACATCGGCCAGGTGGAGGGCGGCTTCATCCAGGGCATGGGCTGGCTGACCAGCGAGGAGCTCAGGTGGAACGACGGCGGCCAGCTGATCTCCGACGGCCCGGCCACCTACAAGATCCCCACCTACGGCGACCTGCCCCCGTGCTTCAACGTCGAACTGCTCCAGGGGCATCCCAACTCCATGGCCAGCATCTATCGCTCGAAGGCCGTGGGCGAGCCGCCCTTCATGCTCAGCATCTCGGTATGGGCGGCGCTGCGCGATGCCCTCTCGAGCCTCGCCGACTACCGCGAGGCGCCGCGGCTCGACACCCCGGCCACGCCGGAGCGAGTCCTGCTGGCCGCCGAGGCGCTGCGCCACCGCGGGGAGTCGACGCCATGAGCACGCAGGCGGAGAGCTGGCACGCTGCCCTGCACCGGCTGCAGCGCGAGGGCCTGCCCCACGTCCTGGCCACCCAGGTGACCAGCGCCGGTTCCACGCCCCGGGAACCCGGGGCGCGGATGGTGATCACCGCCGATGCGGTCTACGACACCCTGGGCGGCGGCACCTTCGAGTGGCAGACCATCGCCGCGGCCCGCCGGCGCCTGGCGGGCCCCGATGGCGAGTGCGAGGCCGGGATGAGCCTGGAGGCCTTCAGCCTGGGCGGGCGCAGCGGCCAGTGCTGCGGCGGCTTCGTCAACGTGCTGCTCGAGGTCTTTCCCGGCACCACCACCACGCTGGCGGTCTTCGGCGCCGGCCATGTGGGCCGGGAGCTGGTGCGCCTGGCCGCGCCGCTGCCCTGGCGGGTGCGCTGGCATGACAGCCGGGTGGACGCCTTCCCCGACTGGGCGTCGGAGCAGCCGCGCCTCGCCTGTCACCATGCCCCCGACCCGACCGAGGCCGTGGCCGCCCTGCCGCCCGGCGCCCACGCCCTGGTGCTGACCCACGACCACGCCGAGGACCGCGCCCTGGTGGATGCCCTGCTCGCCCGCGGCGACACGGCCTCGCTGGGGCTGATCGGCTCGAAGAGCAAGTGGGCCAGCTTCCACCGCCGGCTGAGAGAGGCCGGCCACAGTGACGAGGCCCTGGCCCGCGTGCGCTGCCCCATCGGCATGGCGGCCGGCGGCACCGGGGGCGACAAGACGCCCTACGCCATCGCCCTGGCCACCCTCGCCGAGCTGCTGCCGCGGGTCGCGTCGTCCGAGCGAGAGGATCAGCGCGGCCTCGACCCCGCCAAGCTGCGCAACATGCTCACTAATGAGCCCCACGAATAGGGAAGGAACCAGAGGCGCCGGGGGAGGCCGAAGAGGAGGTCCTACGCCATGGATGGCGTCGGTAGCGTACAGGGAGGTATTCACAGCGCCTCCTCGATGGTCCGACACTTCGGGGCCTGCCCCCGTGTCAGCCCCGGTGTGACGAATAACGATGAGCCCCGACGAGATGACCCATAACGACTCGCGCGTGCTGCGCGCCGAACTGCTGAGCTTCGATGCCGACCCCGGCGAGGCCGATACGCCCGCCGAGGGCAGCATTCGCCACCACCCGGATGGCGCCCTGTGGATCGAGAACGGCCGCATCCGCGCGGTGGACGACCATGCGCGCCTGGCCCCCGAGCTGCCCGAGGGGATCGAGGTGATCGACCACCGCGGCAAGCTGATCTTGCCCGGCTTCATCGACAGCCATGTGCACTACGTGCAGCTGGAGATCATGGCCTCGTACGGCCGGCAGCTGCTCGACTGGCTCAACGACTACACCTTCCCCGAGGAGTGTCGCTTCGCGGCGCGCGAGCATGCGGAGGCGCTGTCGGAGGTCTTTCTCGACGAGATGCTGAGGGTCGGGACCACCACCGCCCAGGTGTTCTGCTCGAGCCACCCGGTCTCCGTGGACGCCTTCTTCTCCGCCAGCCGCCGGCGCGACCTGCGCATGCTGGCCGGCAAGGTGCTGATGGACCGTCATGCCCCGGACGCGCTCTGCGACGACACCCTGGGCGGCATCCGCGACACCGAGCGGCTGATCGGCGACTGGCACGGCAAGGGGCGACTGGGCTACAGCCTGACCCCGCGCTTCGCCCCCACCTCCAGCCGGGCCCAGCTGGACGCCACCGGGGGCGTGATGCGCAACGACCCCAGCCTGTGGCTGCAGACCCACCTGGCCGAGAACACCGGCGAGCTGGACTGGGTGGCGGAGCTCTTCCCTGGCAGCCTCGACTACCTCGAGGTCTACGAGCAGTCAGGCCTGGTGGGTCCGCGCAGCACCTTCGCCCACGGCATCCATCTGGACCAGGCGATGCGCGGCCGGCTCGCCGAACGGGGGGCAAACCTCGCCTTCTGCCCGAGCTCCAACCTCTTCCTCGGCAGCGGCCTCTTCGACCGCCTGGCGGCCCGCGAGATGGGCCTCAACATCACCTACGCCAGCGACGTGGGTGGCGGCACCGACCTGTCCGGCCTGGCCACCCTCAAGGCCGCCTACCAGGTGGGTCAGCTGCGCGGCCAGCCACTCACCGCCTGGCAGGGCTTCTACGGGCTGACGCTGGGCAACGCCCGGGCATTGTCGCTGGACGGCCAGATCGGCCGCCTCGCCCCGGGCATGGAGGCCGACGTCGTGGTGCTCGACCCGGCCGCCACCCCGCTGCTGGCACGGCGCACGGCCCGCAGCCGCTCGCTTGCCGAGACGCTCTTCGCGCTGATGATGCTGGGCGATGACCGCTGCGTGGCCGAGACCTGGGGCGGGGGGCGCCTGGTGCACCGCCGGGCATGACCCGGAACGGGATTACACAGCGACCCGGGCCCGGTTGCGCCCCTCGGCCTTGGCCTGGTAGAGCGCCTCGTCGGCCCGCTTCAACAGGCTGTCGAGGTCCTCGCCGGGAATCGCCAGGCAGGCCCCCACGCTGATGGTGACCGCCGAGCCGTCCACCTCGCTCGAGGCGACCGCCTTGCGCAGGCGCTCGGCCACCCGGGTCAGGGTCGGCTCGTCGCAGGGCGAGAGCAGCACCAGGAACTCGTCGCCTCCCCAGCGCGAGGCCCGGTCGTAGGGACGCAGCCCGTGCCGCAGCGCCTCGGCGACACGCACCAGGGCCTGGTCCCCCGCGGCATGGCCGAGGCCATCGTTGAGCTCCTTGAAACGGTCGAGGTCCAGCCAGATCAGCCCGAAGTGGCTCCCCTCCCGGGCCCCCCGCAGGATCTGCTCCTCCAGCCATTGCTGCATGCCGCGGCGGTTCATCAGGCCCGTCAGCACATCGCGGATAGCCACCGCCTCGAGCTCCTCGGTGCGCTCGCGGACCCGCTCCTCGAGATCCCGGGTATGGCGCTGGATGGCCCCGGCCATGGAATGGAAATGGTGAATCAGGCGGCCCATCTCGCCCCGTCCCCTGGGCAGCTCAGCGGGCGACATGTCCCCCTGCTTGACCCGCTGCATGGCGGTTTCCAGGGCCGCGATAGGGGCCAGCAGCTGGCGGCGCAGCGCCAGGTGGAAGACCAGCAGCGTGATCAGCAGGGTCAGCACGAACACCACCGCCACCGGCGTGAAGCCGTCCAGCGGCATCAGCACCTCCAGGTCGAGCAGCGTCACCTCGAACCAGCCGAGGGCCGGCAGGAAGGCCACGCCAGCCAGGTGGCGCTTGCCCTCCAGGGTCACGAACTCGGTGCGCACGCTCGACGACTGGTCCGGGGCCTCGCGCAGCTCGCGCATCATGCCGAATAGCGCCTCGGCGTCGCGGGGCAGGTCCACCAGCAGGTCCAGGGTACGCTTCTGCCCCTCCGGTTTGACGAAACTGGCATAGTCGATGAGGCGACGATCGCGGTAGAGCTGGATGGCGCCGTTGTAGTCGACGAACAGGGTGGTGATGCCGGGCTGCTGGATGTCCACGATCTCCTGCAGGAAGCCCTCGAGCTCCATGCCGGTGCCCACCACCCCCAGGATCTCGCCATCTCCGTCCCGCATCAGGACATCGATCCACAGCTTGGTGACGCCGAGCTCCACGTCCGGATTGACGTTGAGGTGGAAGTCCCGGCCCTCATCGATCAGCCGAAAGAACCAGGCGTCGGCCGGCCGCTCCGCCCTCAGCCGGTAGCGAAGGCGCGCCTCGACAAAATCGTTGGCGGCATTGTTGTGGTAGTAGCCACCGCTGCCTCGGAGGGCGACGAAGTAGCTGTTGTCGCTGAAGTTGCGACGAAAGCTTTCCATCTCCGCGAAGGCCTGGGCCTCGAGCGCCGGGTCGTCGGGATCTCGCGCCAAGCGCCGCAGCACGATGGAGTCGGCCATCTGGCGCACCAGGGCGATTTCCCGCTCCAGGGGCTGCAGCAGGCGCCCGCCGTCGTACTGCACCTGGATGGCCGCGACGCGCTCGCCCCACTGCTCGATGATGCCCTCGGTGATGCGGTGGAAGACGGTCCAGGCGGCCGCCGATGCCACCAGCACGAGGCAGGCGGCAAGCAGCAGGAAGCGGGTCTTAAGGCTCAAGCGCGGCTCTCCCCGATCGGCCCCGGTGACAGGATGAGAGCCTTTCTTTTACACGACCTTACAGGCCGTTGCACACCGCCCCCTCAACGCTGGCGCCGAGCATGCCCAGGGGCATCGCAAGCCACTAGGCGCGGTCCGGGGCCACCTGCTGGCGGGACGCTAGAGGCACGCCGCCAGCTGGCGATGCAGGTCGAGGCGGCGCGTCTCGCCGATGAAGGCGGCCTCGATGGCGGTGCCGGCCAGCTGGATGAACACCTCCTCCGACCAGCCGAAGGCCTCGGCGCAGGCCTCGAAGTTGGCGAGCATGCCGCCACCGAAATAGGCCGGGTCGTCGGAGTTGAGGGTCAGGCGCAGGCCGGCATCGAGCAGCTGCGGCAGGGGATGGTCGGTCATCCGCTCGACGACCCGCAGGCGCACATTGGAGAGCGGGCAGACGGTGAGCACCACGCCCTCGTCGCGCAGCCGCGCCACCAGTGCCGGGTCCTCCAGGCAGCGCACGCCGTGGTCGATGCGGCAGACATCCAGCAGGTCCAGGGCCTCGAGGATATAGGCGGGCGGCCCCTCCTCGCCGGCGTGGGCCACCCGGGGGATGCCGAGCTGCCGCGCCCGTTCGAACACCTCGACGAACTTCGACGGCGGATTGCCCTGCTCGGCGCTGTCGAGCCCCACGGCGTCGAGCATCTCCCAGTAGGGGGCCGCGCTCTCCATCACCGCCATCGCCTCCTCGGCCGGGCGGTCGCGCAGGAAGGCCATGATCAGTGCCGTGGACATGCCCAGGTCGCGCTGTGCGCGGCGTCGCGCCAGGGAGAGCCCCTCCATCACCACCGGCAGCTCGATGCCGCGCACCAGGTGGGCCTGGGGGTCGAAGTGCATCTCGACGTGCACTACCCCCTCGGCGCTGGCCCGGCGGAAGTAGTCCATGGCCAGGTCATGGAAGTCCTCGGCGGTGCGCAGCACGCTCATGCCCCGGTAATAGAGATCAAGGAAGGACTGCAGGTCGGAGAAGTCATAGGCCGCCCGGACCTCCTCCACGGAGTCATAGGGCAGGCTGACGCCGTTGCGCTCGGCCAGGGCGAACATCAGCTCGGGCTCGAGCGAGCCCTCGATATGCAGGTGGAGTTCGGCCTTGGGCAGGCGCCTGAGGAAATCACGCATGGCACACCTCATCCGGGGGAGTCGTGGGTCTCATCCTGAAACATCCTGACCAGTCGTGCAAAGTCGTCCGTCGTGCAGGGTCAGGCAGCGGTCGATGCCCGGCGGGTCGACGGCCTCGCCGAGCTGGTGCACCAGGTAGATGGCGGTGCGCCCGGCCAGCCAGGCGTCGAGGCGGGTGGCGAGTCGCGCCGCGGTCCCGGCGTCGAGCCCGGCGAAGGGTTCGTCCAGCACCAC
>NZ_JAWSUJ010000055.1:0-28825 GCF_033549285.1 Halomonas sp. | reverse complement strand
CTGGTGTTCATCGGCCCGCCGGGGGTAGGCAAGACCCATCTGGCGATCGGTATCGGCCAGAAGGCCATTGAGGCTGGCTACCGGGTACTGTTCCGCAACGCCCTGGACCTGGTCGAGGAGCTGGAGCTGGCCGAGATGAAGGGTGAGCTGAAGAAGACGCTCCACAAGCTCGCCAAGGTCGACGCCTTGGTGATCGACGAGCTGGGCTACCTGCCGATGAGCCGACAAGCGCGCTACGCGCTGTTCCAGCTGATCAACCGGTTCTACGAGCACCGCTCGCTGATCATCACCACCAACAAGGACTTCACCAGCTGGGGGGAATTCTTCCACGACGACAACGTGGCGGTACCGATCGTCGACCGGATCATCCACCACTCGCACCTCTATCTGCTGGGAGGCGAGAGCTACCGACTGAAGCAGAAGACGCTCAGCTGACGATCACGGGTGGGTCATTTTTGTTGGCCACTGGTGGGTCAGTTCTGATGGCCATTGACAAGTGTCGTATAGATCATCCCCTGACCATGAAGCTGGGCCATGGAGAACTGATCATTCGTCGCCGTTACGAGCTGATCAGCATCGTCAACGACTTTTTCATCGCCATCTGGTTCCTGGCAGGCAGCATTCTGTTTCTGTTCCCCAAGGACGAGAAAGCGGCGATCTGGCTGTTCATTATCGGCAGTTTCCAGTTTCTGATCCGCCCTACCATCCGCCTCATCAGCCACATCCACATTCAACGAATTCCCGCCAGTAACTGGGAGAGTTAGAAGCTCTCGTCGACAGGTGACCGGGCAAGAGCCGCCTCAGCGGCCTGCTGTGTGGCGAGAGTGAGTAACGAGCGTGGTGGGACTGACCTGCCTCAAGGCGGCCCCTCCGGGTGGCAACTACGCTTTCCAGGGCTGAACCTTGAATGCGAGCCACCAGAGGAGATCCGCCATGCTATCCCCCCTATCGAGCCGTTCGTTGACCCCCAGTCGTGGCCGGCGGGGTGCCCTCGCCCTGGGCGCCCTTTTCGCCAGCGCGGCCAGCCTGGCCGCGGAACCCGTCCGGCCCGAGCTGACGCCCAAGCTGCAGGGCCTGCTGCAGAAGGAGATGATCCAGATCGAGCAGGCGATGCAGGAGATCTACAGCGCCATGCTGCAGGGCCGACACGCCGTGGTGGCGGAGAAGGGGCAGGCGATCCACGACAGCTTCATCCTCGAGCAGTCGTTGACCGATGAGGACCGCCAGGACCTGAAGGCCGCCGTGCCGCAGGCGTTCCTGCAGATGGATGCGGACCTGCACGAGCTCTCGGCGTCCCTGGCCGAGGCCGGCCAGGCCCGGGACACCGCCCGGCAGGTAGCGCTGTACGGGCGCATGACCGAGTCCTGCGTGGCGTGTCACGGCGCCTATGTCACCGACCGCTTCGAGGGCCTCGAGGGCGTCGACATCCCGGCCGGCTGGGGAATGGCTCCCTCCGCTCAGGGCAACGATCCACAGGATTGACCTGCCTGGGGTTTTGCGTCAGAACAGGCGGATGTTCCGGCCCGGTGGCGCGATGTCGCCGGGCCGGCCCGCTTGTTCAGCACGGAGGCCAGACCCATGCCCCTTTCCCCCCTTGACCAGACTCTCGCCGCCCTGGATGCCCTGCACGCGGAGGACCCGCGCCGTGTGGAGGTGGATGGCGGGCCAGTGCCCCAGGAGCTGTGGCATGCCGGGCGCATGAGTGCCTGGCTGGAGCGGTTGCACGAACACCCCGACGAGCTGATGCGCCTCGCGGTGCGCGGCCAGCACCTGCAGCGCTGGCAGGTGCCGCGCACGGATTACCCCGAGGGGCGAGTGGGCTATCTCACCTGGCGGCGCGACCAGGGCCAGCGGGCCGGCGAGACCACCGCCCGGCTGATGCAGGAGGCGGGCTATACCGCCGAGCAGGCCGAGCGGGTGGCGCGGATGATCCGCAAGCAGGGCCTGGGCCGCGACCCGGGCGCCCAGGCGGTGGAGGACTGCGCCTGCCTGGTGTTCCTGGAGAACTACTTCGGCGACTTCTCGAAGCAGATCGACCACGACCACCTGATCCGCATCGTGCAGATGACCTGGAAGAAGATGTCGCCGCGGGCCCATGAGCTGGCGCTGGCGCTGCCGATGACGGCCGAGGCGCGCGGCCTGGTGGAGGAGGCGCTGGCGGAGTGAGCCCCGCCTCGGCCCGGGCGCTGCTGGCCTGCAGCCGAGGGGTCACTCGGCGCCAAACTGCACGGTCAGGCTCTCGTCGCTCTCGCAGGGCTTGCCGTGGCGTAGCGTCAGGCGACGCCGGGTGAGGTTCATCACCACCGAGAACAGCGTCTCCATGCGCTCCTCGGGTGGCTGGTCGGGATTGAAGTGGCGGCAGATGGAGAGCGGCGCGTTGTCATGGTCGCTCAGGATGGCGAACAGCTCGCCCTCGCCGATATCGCCCTGGGCGGGCAGCCGCTCGCGCAGCAGGCTGTCCAGCCGCGCCAGGCGCGGGCGGGAGTCGGGGCGCGGGAAGTCCTCGACCTGGCGGGTCGCGGCGCGGGCATAGAGGTGGTTGGTGTGGGTGACCAGGCCGCCCTCGGGGGCCAGCCGGCCGGGTTCGCCGGGGTGAACCTCCAGGCCGGCGGCCTGGCCGTCAGCATTGGCGATCAGGAAGTGGGCGGGCGAGCAGACCCGGTCGCGGCTCGCCACGGCCACGGCGCCCTCCATGTCGGCGCTCTCGAGGATCTTGCGCAGGGCGACGTGGATGGGCAGCCCCTCGCCGCAGGTCCGCGAGCGGATGGCGTTGAGGCAGACCCCGATGCCGTGCTCGTTCATGCCGATCTTGGCCACCATGCCGGCTTCGCCGATGCTGATCAGGGCGGGGGCGTCGAGGCCGCTGATCTCGAGGGCCACCACGTTGTGCAGCTGGTCGGTGCGCCAGTCCCAGTTCTGGGCCAGCCACTGGGTGCCGTCGCGGTTCAGGGCGAAGGCGGAGCAGCCGCCGCTGGCCTGGGTCAACGAGATCTCGCTGCGGCAGTTGAGGGTGAGGATGTCCTCGAAGTCGAGCCCGGCCCCGCGGGCGATGCCCGCCATCTCCTCGAGGATGGCCGGGAAGCCGCGCTCGATCATCGGCAGGAAACGCTTGGCCGTCTGGCGCGCCCCGGCCCAGTCCAGGCCCACGAAGTCCTGGAACAGCCGGTCGTAGACCTCGAGGCTGTGGGTGATCAGCCCGGCATGGGCGCGGCCGTGGGCCTCGCCGATCTCGGTGCGGCTGCCGGAGAGGGGGGTGATGTGCATGGTGACCTCATGACGCGGGGGCTGGTCAGGATCACTGTAGCAGGCGGCGGGGCGCGGCAGCACCGGATCCTCGCCGGCGCTGCCGCCAGGCGTTACAGCACCTCGTCGAGCAGGTCCTGGAAGGCTGCCCAGGACTTCTCGTCGGCCCGCTGCTGGTAGCGGTCGCTGCCGAAGACGGTGAAGGCGTGGGGCGCGCCGGAGTAGACCTGGATCTCGTAGGTGACGCCGGCGGCCTCGAGCTCCTCGCCCAGAGTAGCGACGTCGTCCAGCGAGATCGACTGGTCGGCGCCGCCGTGGGCGACCAGGATCGGGGCGGTGTCGCCGTCGTAGGCCTGGCCCTCGGGAGTCGCCAGGCCACCATGGAAGGTGGCATAGCCGGCCACGTCCTGCGCCTCGCCGGAGCGGGCGAGCTCAAGCACCACGGCGCCGCCGAAGCAGTAGCCCATCACCACGGTGGGTTGGGCGGCCCCCTGCTCGCGGGCCTCGGCAAGGCCGGCCAGGGTCAGGGTTCGCATGCGCTCCCGGTCCTCGTAGAGCCGAGCGGTCTCGGCCTTCCTGGCATCGATCTCTGCCGGGCGATTGCCCTGGCCGTAGAGGTCGACGGCGAAGGCGTCATAGCCCTGTTCGGCGAGCATGTCGGCACGCTCTCGCTCGTAGTCGTCGAGGCCGTCCCAGTCGTGGATGACCAGCACGGTGCCGCGGGCCTCGCCCTCGGCGGCGGCGAGGTAGCCCTCGAAGGCCTCGCCGCCGACGTCATAGGTGACGTCCTGGCCGGCGGGTTCGAAGGCGAAGGCGCTGCCGGTGGCAAGGCCCAGGGTGGCGGCCAGGGTCAGGGTGGCGTGAAGCGGGTGGGTCATGGTGTGCCTCCAGGGTCGATGGACGCCTGTCAGTATAGGCGTCGTCTCCGCGAGCGTTGGCGAGGCGGGCTTGTGTTCTGCGGGCAAGGGTTCCAGATTGTGAAGGTGTGTTACCCGAGCAACCTGAGCGAGACGAACAATCATGAAAAAGCGCGTACTGGCGATGGCAGTCGCCGCGTCCACCGTGGCCCTTTCGGGCATGGCCCAGGCCGAGGTCAAGATCGGTTTCCTGGGTGGCTTCACCGGCGGGATCGAGAGCCTGACCCCGCCGATCTTCGATGGCGCCCAGCTGGCGGTGAACCAGATCAACGAGCAGGGGGGGCTCCTCGGCGGCCAGATGATCGAGATGCCCACCGGTGATACCACCTGCTCCGACGCCTCGGCGGCCTCCAACGCGGCCGACCGCATGGTCAACACCGAGGAGGTCACGGCCATCGTGGGTGCCCTGTGCACCGGCGCCACCATCGCGGCGGCCAACAACGCGGCCATTCCCGGCGGGGTGGTGATGGTCTCGCCGGCCTCCACGGCGCCGGCGGTCAGCGAGCTGGACGACAACGACCTGGTGTTCCGCACCGTGCCCTCGGACGCCTTCCAGGGCGAGATGCTGGCCAAGCTGCTGATCGAGAAGGGCATCGACGAGGTGGCGGTCACCTACGTCAACAACGACTACGGCCAGGGCCTCTCCGACGCCTTCACCGAGACCTTCGAGGCCGAGGGTGGCACGGTCGCCGCGAACCTGGCCCACGAGGACAACCGCGCCGACTACCGTTCCGAGCTCGGCACCCTCTCGTCCAGCGGTGTACCGACCCTGGTGGTGCTGGCCTATGCCGACACCTCCGGCCAGACGGTGCTGCGCCAGGCCTACGAGAGCGGCATGTTCACCCAGTACGTGGGGGCCGACGGCATGGTCGGCAACAGCCTGGTAGACGCCGTGGGCGCCGATGTCCTCGAGGGCATGATCGCCACCCGGCCGGGCAGCCCGGACCTGCCCGGCACCGCGCTGTTCGCCGAGGCGGCCGAGGCGGCTGACGTCGACCCCGATGCGGTGTTCGCGGCCCAGGCCTACGATGCCGCCTTCCTGCTGGCGCTGGCCATCGAGCAGAACGGCAATGCCGAACGCGAGGGGCTCTCCGAGGCGCTGCGCAGCGTCGCCATGGCCCCAGGCGAGGTGATCCTGCCGGGTGAGTGGGAGAAGGCGGTGGAGCTGATCGCGGCCGGTACCGAGATCAACTACGAGGGCGCCTCCGGCACCCATGAGTTCGACGAGAACGGCGACGTGCCAGGCATCGTGGTCGAGATGACCGTCGAGGGCGGCGAGTTCGTGCAGGTCGGCGAGCTCGAGGCCGACGACCTCTAAGGTTCCGATACCAACAGTACGAGGCCCCGGCGGGTAACCGCCGGGGCCTCGTCGTGTGGAGCCGATACCTGTCAACCGTGGTGGCGGACCTTCTCCGGCAGCAGCCCCTTGGGCGCATAGCGCAGCACCAGGGTGATCAGCAGCCCGATCACGAACACCCGCGCCTGCAGTGCCCGGCTGTCCAGGTTGGTGGGTGCGTCCCAGCCGAAGGCGCCCTCGCCGAAGGTGACGGCCAGATGCATCAGGAACAGTGCCAGCGGCTCGGACATGATCCAGATGATGTAGACCGCCACGGCGCCGAAGATAGTGCCCAGGTTGTTGCCGGGGCCGCCCAGGATGACCATCACCAGCACCAGGAAGGTATGGTTGAGGGGCAGGTAGCCCTGGGGGTCGAACATGCTGTTGAAGCTGCCCAGGGCCGCCCCGCCGATGCCCATCAGGATGCAGCCCAGGACGAAGATCTCCAGGCGGCGCCTGTTGATGTCCTTGCCCATGGCGGCAGCGGAGATCTCGTTGTCGCGGATGGCGCGGATCATCCGACCCCAGGGGGCGTGGTAGGCGCGACTCAGCAGGAAGAAGATCGCCGCGATCATCACCGCGGTGACCGAGAGGTAGAGGGCCCGGGCCAGGGTGAAGCCGACCTCGGCCGGGCCTGGCACCGGCCAGGGCAGCGGCGAGACGGTGGCGGTGCCGCGGGTCAGCCAGTCGGAGTTCTTGAGGAAGGCCTTGATGATCTCGGCGATGCCCAGGGTGGCGATGGCCAGGTAGTCGCTGCGCAGCCCCAGGCAGACGCGGCCGATGAAGTAGCCCACCCCGCCGGCCAGCGCCCCGCCGGCGATCCAGCCGACGCCGACCGGCAGGCCGAGGCCGCCGATGAAGCCGGCGCGGGACTCGATCTGGTCGGTCACTCCGCGCAGGGCATTGATCACCACCAGGTAGAGCACCAGGCCCAGGACGATGGCAATCAGGGTGCGCAGCTTGCGGGGGACGCCGAGCCGGTCGAGCCGGGTGGCGCCGAACACCACCAGGGCGGCGGCGACCATGTAGAGCAGCACCCGGCCGAGCTCGCCGGGCAGCTCGCTGCCCCAGAAGGCCTCGTTGACCGGGATGCTGAAGAACATGGCGCAGAAGCCGCCCAGGGCCACGAAGCCCATCACCCCGGCATTGAACTGGCCGGCATAGCCCCACTGGATGGTCAGGCCCAGGGCCAGGATGGCGTAGCAGGCGGCCTCCACCAGCATGCGGGTGCTGTAGGCCGGGCCCATGACGGCGTAGACGCCTAGCACGGCCACCAGCACGGCGGCGAAGAGCAGGAGTTCGCGCAGCGGGAAGCGGCCCGGCGCGGCGACGGTATCGGCGCGTTTGGTATCCATCAGATCACCTTGCCCTTGAAGATGCCGGTGGGGCGCCACACCAGGATGACGACCAGGATGAAGAAGGGCACCACGATCTTGTACTCGGTGCCGACGAAGGCCAGGTTGCCGGCCTGGGTCAGCCACTCCGGCAGGCTGTCACGGAAGGGGCGCAGCAGCACGCTCCAGTTGAAGACGGCGAGGGTCTCGGCGAAGCCGACCACGAAGCCGCCGGCCACGGCACCGTAGGGGTGGCCCACACCGCCGACGATGGCGGCGGCGAAGATCGGCAGCAGCAGGAAGAAGCTGAGGTCGGGCTTGAAGGTCACGTCCAGCGACAGCAAGGTGCCGGCGATGGCGGCGAGCCCCCCGGCGATCACCCAGGTCACGGCGACGATGGTGTTGGTGTTGATGCCCGAGGCCTGGGCCAGGTCGGGGTTGTCGGACATGGCGCGCATCGCCTTGCCGAGCCGCGAGCGGCTGAGGAAGAGGTGCAGGCCGACGACCGCGACCAGGGTGATCACGAAGAGGTAGAGCTGCGGCTCGGTGATTACCACCGGGGCCCGTACACCCTCGAAGGGCAGGGCGAGTCGGAAGATCTCCTTGCGGTCGTCGATGTAGAGGCTCTGGCCGCTGGTGCCGGCGAACAGGCGGATCAGGCCCTGGAGCATCAGGGTCACCCCCAGCGACCCGATCACCAGCACGATCGGCTTGACCCCGTGGGCGCGCAGCGGCTTGTAGAACGCCTTGTCGATGCCCACCGCGAGCAGGGCGGTGAGCGCCATGGCCAGCGGCAGCAGGACCAACGCGGAGGGCACGCCGATGGCGGCCCCGGCGCCGGGGAAGGCGGTGGTCAGCAGCAGCACCATGAAGGCGCCGAAGGTCATCATGTCGCCATGGGCGAAGTGGGCGAAGCGCATGATGCTGAAGATCAGCGTCACGCCCACCGCGCCGATGGCGTAGATCGAGCCGGTCACGCTGCCGGCGATCACCACGTTATTGATAAAGAAGACCAGTTCATTCACGTCGGTACTCTCCCGCTCCCGGCTAGCCGCCCAGGAAGCTCTTGGCGACTTCCGGGTCGGCCAGCAGGGCGGCGCCGGAATCGGTGAAACGGTTCTGGCCGGCGGCCAGCACGAAGCCCCGGTCGGCGATGGCCAGGGCCTGCTTGGCGTTCTGCTCGACCATCAGGATGCCCACGCCGGCCGAGTTGACCAGCTTCACCTGCTCGAAGATCTCGTTCATGTAGAGCGGCGAGAGGCCGGCGGTGGGCTCATCGAGCAGCAGCAGGCTGGGCTCGGCCATCAGCGCGCGGCCCATGGCCACCATCTGGCGCTGGCCGCCGGAGAGCTCGCCGGCGGGCTGGTGGCGCTTGTCATGGAGCGGCGGGAAGAAGTCGTAGACCTGCTTGAGCATGCGCTTGACGTTGCCGGGCTTGAGGAAGGCGCCCATCTCCAGGTTCTCCTTCACCGTGAGGCTCGGGAAGACGTTCTTCTCCTGGGGGACGAAGCCCATGCCCTTCTGCACCAGCCTGTTGGGCGGCAGGTTGTGGATCGGCTCGCCACGCAGCAGGATCTCGCCCTGGCTGACGTGGAGCAGGCCGAAGATGGCCTTGAGCATGGTGGACTTGCCGGCGCCGTTGGGGCCGACGATCACGCCGATCTCGTCGGCCTCGATGGCCATGTCCACCCCGTTGAGGATGTTCATGCCGCCGTAGCCACCATGCACGTCGCGTGCGTCGAGTAATGGCATTGTCAGACGTTCTCTGCGTTCTTTCTCGTTGTTGGAAAGCGCTGGAATGCGCTGGCCGGGTGCCTGCCCGCGGGCGGCGACTCCCCGTCAGGACGCGGAGCCGAAGTAGGCCTCGATGACCTGTGGGTCGTTCTGGATCTCCTCGATCGAGCCCTCGACCATCACGCTGCCCTGGGCCAGCACGATCACCGGGTCGCAGAGGCGGGCGATCATGTCCATGTCGTGCTCGATGACCAGGAAGGTGTAGCCCATCTCGCGGTTGAGCCGCTCGATGTTGGTGACCAGGTCGCCGAGCAGGGTGCGGTTGACCCCGGCGGCGATCTCGTCGAGCAGCACCACCCGGGCGTCGGTCATCATGGTGCGGCCGAGTTCCAGGAGCTTCTTCTGGCCGCCGGAGAGGTTGCCGGCCAGTTCGTTGCGCACATGGTGCAGGCCGATGAAGTCGATCACCTCCAGGGCGCGGCGACGCACCTCGGCCTCCTGCATCGTCACCAGGGAGGGCTTGAACCAGGCGTTGAACAGGCTCTCGCCGGCCTGGGCCGGCGGCACCATCATCAGGTTCTCCAGGGCGGTCATGTGGGAGAACTCGTGGGCGATCTGGAAGGTGCGCAACAGCCCCTTGTGGAACAGCTGATTGGCGGGGCGGTTGGTGATCTCCTCGCCGTCGAGCAGCACCCGGCCACTGTCCAGCGGCAGGGCTCCGGCGATGATGTTGAACAGCGTCGACTTGCCGGCCCCGTTGGGGCCGATCAGGCCGGTGATAGAGCCCTGCTCCACCTGGATCGAGCAGTCGTTGATGACCCTGAGGCCACCGAAGGCCTTGTGGACGTGCTGGACGTCGATGATGGCTGCCATGTGGGGTTCCGTCGGTTGTTGTTCTTACAGCTCCTGGCTGTCGTCGGCCAGGAAGGTGCGGCCGGCGGCGAAGGCGCCGACGATCACCACGGCGCCGATGGCCGGAATGAGGTAGCCCTCCACCTGCGGGATGCTGCGCAGGAAGACGAAGGCGACCGCCGCGGGCGCCACGAAGCGCACCAGGAAGCGCCAGATGCGGAACCAGCGCTCGTTGGTGCGCATCTCCTTCATCACCTCGCTGTGGGTCAGCGCCCAGCCGGCGAAGAGCGCGATCAGAAGGCCCCCCAGCGGCATGAAGATGTTGGTCAGCAGTTCGATGAAGTCGAAGGCGCTGCGCCCGAAGAGGGCGTGGAAGAGGGTGCCCTCGGCCCAGAGGTTGAAGCTGAGCACGGTGAGCAGCCCCAGCGCCCAGCTGGCGATGACCATGACCGCCACGGCCTGGGGCCGGGTCATGTCGAAGCGCTCGACCAGGAAGGCCGCCACCGGCTCGATCAGCGAGATCGACGAGCTGATCGCCGCCCCCAGCACCAGGATGAAGAAGGCCCCGCCGACCAGCGCCCCGCCGGGCATCTCGGCGAAGGCCAGCGGCAGGGTGACGAACATCAGCCCCGGCCCCTCGCCGGGGTCGAGCCCGGCGCCGAAGACTAGCGAGAAGATCGCCAGGCCGGCGACCATGGCCACCGCGGTGTCGACCACGGCGATGGAGAAGGCGGTGCGGGTCAGCGAGGCCTCGCCGGACATGTAGGCGCCATAGGCCATGATCGCGCCCATGCCCAGGCTCAGGGTGAAGAACGACTGGCCCATGGCCTGCAGCCACCCCTCCAGGCTGAGGTCGGCGAGGTTGAAGGTGAACAGGAAGCCGGCCGCCGCGCCGAAGTCGCCGATGATGGCGCCGTAGCCCAGCACCACCAGCAGGATCACGAACAGCGAGGGCATCAGCACGCGCAGCCCGGACTCGATGCCCTTGTGGATGCCGAGGCCGACGATCAGCGCCGAGGCGGCGATGAACAGGGTGTGGTAGAGCGTCAGCAGACCGGGCGAGGCGAGCAGGGCATCGAAGCTCTCTCCCACGCCGGCGGCATCCACGTCGACCATGCTGCCGGTGAACATCAGCCCGGTGTAGTGGATCGCCCAGCCGGCGATCACCGAGTAGAAGCTCAGGATCAGGAAGGCCGAGACCGCGCCCAGCCAGCCGATCGACTCCCAGGCTCGTGAGGTGTTGTGGGTATGGGTCAGGAAGCGCATACCCATGATCGGGCTGCGGCGGCTGCTGCGTCCCAGCATGATCTCGGCGATCAGGATGGGAATGCCCACCGCGAAGATGGTCAGGGCATAGACCAGGATGAAGGCCCCGCCGCCATTCTCGCCGGTGAGGTAGGGGAAGCGCCAGAGGTTGCCGAGCCCGACGGCCGAGCCGACGGCGGCCAGCAGGAAGGTGCCCTTGTGGGTCCAGACGTTGTGCGTGCTCATGGGGATCCAGGATTGCCTTGGTGGGCCTTGTGGGCCTGTCGCCCCAACTTTGCGGCACAAGGCCCCTTCCTGGCTAGTCGACCTGCGTTTAGGGGCCGTTGGCGACGGGGATGGTATCGGCGCGCGCGATCACTCCCCGTCGTCTTCCGGGGCGCTGGGTTCGGGCTCCAGGGCGCGGCAGGCATCCGGCAGGCGGACCGTGTCGCCGAGGGCGAGCTTGCCGTGGGACTTCATGCGCCGGCCGTTGTCGGCGGCGATCAGCGCCGCCACCTCGCCGATGCTGGTGCCGTCGACCCAGGCCTCCACCTTGACCCGGACGATGACGCCTTCATAGCGGGCCGAGAGGATGTCGCCGGGCCGCGGCTCGACGAGCTGCTCGGGGTGGCTGGCGAAGTGTTCCAGCACGCTGTCGCGGCCAGGGTCGTCCCACTCCACATGCTTGTGCATCTCGGGGCTCCTTCTTGGGGGGAATCCAGCCTCCAGCATAGCCGCCGAGACCGGGAACGGCAGCACGCCGCGGGCGGAAACGACAGAGCCCGCCGGGGGCGGGCTCTGGGAACGGCACGGGAAGCGGACCTTACTTCTTGCCGGCGCGCTTGCGCTCGTTCTCGGTCAGGTGCTTCTTGCGCAGGCGGATGTGGTGCGGGGTGATCTCGACCAGCTCGTCGTCATCGAGGAACTCGATGGCCTGCTCGAGGCTGAACTTCACCGGCGGCGTAAGCACGATGTTCTCGTCGTTGCCCGAGGCACGCATGTTGTCGAGCTTCTTGCCCTTGGTGGGGTTGACCACCATGTCGTTGGCCCGGTTGTTGATGCCGATCAGCATGCCCTCGTAGACCTCGGTGCCGTGGTCGATGATCAGCTTGCCGCGCTCCTGCAGGGCATAGAGGGCATAGGCCAGGGCCTTGCCGGAGACCATGGAGACCAGCACGCCGTTGCGACGCTCGATGGAGGCATCGGGCTTGAGCGGGCCGTAGTGGTCGAAGCGGCTGGTGAGGATGCCGGTGCCGGAGGTCAGGGTCAGGAACTGGCCACGGAAGCCGATCAGCCCGCGGGCGGGGATCATGAAGTCCAGGCGCACGCGGCCCTTGCCGTCCGGGTTCATGTTGATCAGCTCGCCCTTGCGATAGCCGAGCTCCTCCATGATGGCGCCCTGGTGCTGCTCCTCGCAGTCGATGATCACTTCCTCGTAGGGCTCCTGCTTCTCCCCGTCGATCTCGCGGATGATCACCTCGGGGCGGCCCACGGCGAGCTCGAAGCCCTCGCGGCGCATGGTCTCGATCAGCACCGAGAGGTGCAGCTCGCCGCGACCGGAGACCTTGAACTTCTCCGGGGTCTCGCCCTGCTCGACGCGCAGCGCCACGTTGTGGATCAGTTCCTGCTCGAGCCGGTCCTTGATGTTGCGGCTGGTGACGAACTTGCCGTCCTTGCCGGCGAAGGGCGAGTCGTTGACCTGGAAGCTCATCGAGACGGTGGGCTCGTCCACGGAGAGCGCCGGCAACGCCTCGACGGCGGCCGGGTCGCATAGGGTGTCGGAGATCGCCAGGTTGTCGATGCCGGTGATGCAGACGATATCGCCAGCGGTGGCCTCGTCGGTCTGCACGCGCTCCAGGCCCATGTGGGTCATCACCTGGCCGATCTTGCCCTTGCGGGTGTTGCCTTCCTTGGTGATGACGGTGACCTGCTGGTTGGGCTTCACCGAGCCGCGGGTGATGCGGCCCAGGCCGATGACGCCGACATAGCTGTTGTAGTCCAGCGCGGAGATCTGCATCTGGAAGGGGCCGTCGAGCTCGACCTTGGGCGGCTCGACGATGTCGACGATGGACTGGAACATGGGGGTCATGTCCTCGGCCAGCTCGTCGGGGTCCGGCCCGGCGATGCCGTTGAGCGCCGAGCAGTAGATGATCGGGAAGTCGAGCTGGTCGTCGCTGGCGCCGAGGTTGTCGAAGAGGTCGAAGATCTGGTCGATGACCCAGTCGGGGCGGGCGCCGGGGCGGTCGATCTTGTTGACCACCACGATGGGCTTGAGGCCCTGGTCGAAGGCCTTCTGGGTGACGAAGCGGGTCTGCGGCATGGGGCCGTCGACCGCGTCCACCAGCAGCAGCACGGAGTCGACCATGGACATGACGCGCTCGACCTCGCCGCCGAAGTCGGCGTGTCCCGGCGTGTCGACGATGTTGATGTGGTAGTACTGGCCGTCGGGGGCCTGCCAGCGGATTGCCGTGTTCTTGGCCAGGATGGTGATGCCGCGCTCCTTCTCCTGGTCATTGGAGTCCATGATGCGCTCCTGCCCCTCGGCCTTGCGGTCGAGCGTGCCGGACTGGCTGAGCAGTTTGTCGACCAGGGTGGTCTTGCCGTGGTCGACGTGAGCGATGATGGCGATGTTGCGAAGGTTATCGATCACGACGGGATCCTGCTGACAAAATTGGGGGCGCATTATAGGGGCAGGGCGATGACGGCTACCAGCGTTGTCGCCGGGAATCTTGCGGTGCCACGGGATATCAGTGGCTTGGGAGGCTCCGCGTGGCCGCGAGGTCGGCCGCGGCTCAGGCCACCACGGCAGTGATCCTGGCCTGGCAGGCATGCAGGCGCTCGATCAGGTCGGGCAGGGCCTCGGCGTCGAGTGCCGGGTCGCAGCCACCGATGCGCTCGAACCAGGCCCGCGAGACACAGAGGGTGTCCGCGGGCGTCCGGTGGCGCAGGCGTTGCCAGAGCTGTGCCAGCCGGCTGGTGCTCGAGGTGGTCAGCACCACGGCATCCCGGCTGTGCTTGTCGATATCCTCCAGCGCCTTCGTCAGCCAGCCGACGGGGATGGTGCGTCCCCGGGCCGGGAACAGCAGCGCCTGCCCCTGGCAGTGGGCCACGGCCGTGTTGAGGCGATCCCCCAGCGGGGTGCCCTCGGTGGCCACGATGCGCACGTCATGTCCACTCGCCAGGCGCAGCAGTCGCGGGTCCTCGGTATCGTCGGCGAGCACCACTTCCAGGCGCAGGTCGCGTCGCTGGCGGAGCGGCCTGAGGGCTGCCAGATGGCGGGGGAGGCCGGCACCCGCGGCACGGGCATCGAGGAGGATGCTGCAGACGATCATGCTCGTGCCGGCTCCAGTGTCAGGTCGTGCGCGGGTCGGACTGAAAGGACGCCATCTCCGGAACCCGCGCCATCGCCGGCCGGCGCCACCATGTAAGTGAGTGTAGTTTTTGGTTGTGAAGCGTATCAATTAGGCGACGGACTGATATTTCTGTGCGCGAATCATGACCTGCCGGCCGCCTCGGGCATGAGGTGCGCCATCAGCGGGCAAGGGGGCGACGAAGCGCTCAAGCATGGTGCGAAAGGGTGGCTTTGTGCACCATTATGATGCGAACAGGAGGCTGGCTTCCCGGCTTCCCGGGTCACCATGGGAATGCTGGTGCAGGAAGGGATTCGGAAGTCAGGCTTGAAAGCCTAGTTGAATCAAATGGATACGGGATGGGTGGGCGGAAACGGTGCAAGGTTGGCACGCTGCCTGCATTGTTCCGGGCAGTGCCATGTTCGTGCATGGCGGTCGTGGGCAGCGCTGCCGCGGCATGCTACAACACGTGCTGGGATCGCCAGCGCCATTGCATTACCTCAGCCCAACCTTTCGAGCCTAGCTCACAGTGGAGGACATCATGTCTGCCAAGACTCTCGCCCTGATTGAAGAACATGACGTGAAGTGGGTCGATCTGCGCTTCACCGACACCCGCGGCAAGGAGCAGCACGTCACCATCCCCGCCCGTGACGTCGACGAGGAATTTTTCGAGAACGGCCAGATGTTCGACGGTTCCTCCATCTCCGGCTGGAAGGGCATCAACGAGTCGGACATGATCCTGCGCCCGGAGGATGGCACCGCCTTCCTCGACCCCTTCACCGAGGACGCCACCCTGGTGCTGCGCTGCGACATCATCGAGCCGGCCACCATGCAGGGCTACGAGCGTGATCCGCGCTCCATCGCCAAGCGCGCCGAGGCCTACCTGCAGTCCTCCGGCCTGGGCGATACCGCCTTCTTCGGTCCCGAGCCCGAGTTCTTCATCTTCGACGAGGTGCACTGGAAGTCCGACATCGAGGGCTCCATGTACAAGATCACCTCCGAGGAGGGGGCCTGGTCGACCGACCGTCCCGTCGAGGGTGGCAACCTGGCCCACCGTCCGCGGGTCAAGGGCGGCTACTTCCCGGTCCCGCCGGTGGACAGCTTCCACGACATCCGCGGCGCCATGTGCAACACCCTGGAGGCCATCGGCCAGTCCGTCGAGGTGCACCACCACGAGGTGGCCAACGCCGGCCAGAACGAGATCGGCGTGAAGTTCAACACCCTCGTGAAGAAGGCCGACGAGGTCCAGGAGATGAAGTACGTGATCCACAATGTGGCTCACGCCTACGGCAAGACGGCCACCTTCATGCCCAAGCCGCTGGTCGGCGACAACGGCAGCGGCATGCACGTCCACCAGTCCTTCTGGAAGGAGGGCGTCAACCAGTTCGCCGGTGACGAGTACGCCGGCCTCTCCGAGATGGCGCTCTACTACATCGGCGGCATCATCAAGCACGCCCGCGCCCTGAACGCCTTCACCAACGCCTCCACCAACTCCTACAAGCGCCTGGTGCCGGGCTTCGAGGCGCCGGTGATGCTGGCCTACAGCGCCCGCAACCGCTCCGCCTCGCTGCGCATCCCCTACACCGCGAGCCCCAAGGGCAAGCGCGTCGAGACCCGCTTCCCGGACCCGACCGCCAACCCCTACCTGGCCTTCGCGGCGATGCTGATGGCCGGCATCGACGGCATCAAGAACAAGATCCACCCCGGCGACCCCATGGACAAGAACCTCTATGACCTGCCGCCGGAAGAGGGCAAGGCCGTGCCGACCGTGGCCCACAGCCTCGACCAGGCCCTGGAGGCGCTGGATGCCGATCGCGCCTTCCTCACCGAGGGCGGGGTGTTCACCGACGAGATGATCGATGCCTACATCGAGCTGCTCAGCGAGGACGTGGAGCGTATCCGCATGACCACGCACCCGATCGAGTTCGACATGTACTACAGCTGCTGATCGCCGGCGACCGAGCGCCCGGACCTGCGGGTCCGTCGTGGCTCGCCGCCACCCGCGTTGAGCGAAGCAGGGGTTCCGCCATGGCGGAACCCCTTTCTTTCGTACACTATCCAAGGAAAGGATGATGCAATCTCATGGCCGTTGCCGTCGGGCGGCGGTGACGACGCAGGGGGTAGGCATGAACAAGGCACTCGTGATCCTGGCGCTGGGGCTCTCGGTCAGCCTCGCGGCCCAGGCCCAGACCATCTATCGCACCACCGATGCCCAGGGCAATGTGGTGTTCACCGACAACCCGGAGCGCGGCGGCGAGGAGGTCGATCTCAAGCCGCTCACCGTGGTGCCCGGTCGCGGCGAGGTCCGCGGGGCCGGTGCGCCGGCCGTGGTCGACGATGGTGGCAGCGGCAGTGGCGGGGGGGCAGCCGCCGGGCCGGGGCAGCCCTTCATGCCCTACGACAGCTTCGGCATCCTCTCGCCCCGCCAGGAGGAGACGCTGCCCACCGGGGCCGCCGGCAACGTCCAGGTGACCCTGGGCATCCAGCCGGACCTGCGCGAGGATCATCGGGTGCGCCTGCTGGTGGACGGCCAGGTCAGCCAGACGGCCATGCACACCGATACCTTCATGCTCAACAACCTGAATCGCGGCGAGCATGTGCTGCAGGCCGAGCTGCTGGATGCCAGCGGTGCGGTGCGCCACCGCACGTCGCCGGTGACCCTCTACGTGCAGCGGGCCAGCGTCAACCTGCCCCAGAACCCCAACAATCCGGCCAGCAATTAGCTTCCCCTTCGCCGGCCACATCGGCCGCTGTGTCCGGACGGCACCCACAGGCCCTGTCGCGAGCCCCTGCCTCGCGACGAGGGTCGCCTCGATGCCTTCGAACATGCCGACCGGGTGAGCGAGGGCAGCGCCTTCGAGCACCTGGAGCGGTTGCGCGACGACGCTACCTCACGCTACCCCGATGACGAAAAGGCGTGGCCGGCAACCCCGCCCCATCGCCACCCACCTCGTGCCTTTCCGCCCCCGGAGGGGCGCTGACCCTCCTGCTCGACGTTCTCCCGCGGCACGACATTGGGCGTTCGGCACTTCCCTGCACTAAAGTGGTGCACAATATCGGTGCGCCCCTGCCCCGATACGGCGCCATGTCGTGCCCCATGGGGTGGCGCACTTCTTGCAGGAGCTTCTTGCAAAAGCTTCTTGCAAAAGCTCTTTGCATCAGCTGCTGAAAGTGCCTCCCGAGGGAGGCCACCACCGGACCGGTCAGGATTTCCCCATGTACCAACGCTTGATGGAACACCTCACCACGGCGGTGCTGCTGCTCGATGGCGAGCTGCGGCTGCGCTGGATGAATCCTGCCGCCGAGGCGCTGCTGGCGATCAGCCTGAGTCGCCTCAAGGGGTTGCCCCTGCCCTCCCTGGTGGACGGCGGATCCGAGGTCGGCGAGCTGCTGGCCAAGGCCCGTGACGAGTTTCACCCCTTCACCCAGCGCGAGGCGCGCCTGACCCTGGTCACCGGCGAGGTGCTGACCGTCGACTATACCGTCTCGCCGCTCTCCGCCGATGAGCTGCTGCTGGAGGTGGAGCCCCGCGACCGGCTGCTGCGCATCTCCCGGGAGGAGGCGCTGCAGACCCGCCAGGAGACTATCAAGGTGCTCGCCCGGGGGCTGGCCCACGAGGTCAAGAACCCGCTGGGCGGCATCCGCGGCGCGGCCCAGCTGCTGGAGCGCGACCTCGACGATCCCGGGCTGAAGGAGTTCACCCGCATCATCATCGAGGAGGTCGACCGGCTGCGCGACCTGGTCGACTCCATGCTGGGACCAAACCGGATGATTCGCCACGAGCCGCTCAATATCCACAAGGTGCTGGAGCGGGTGCGCTCGCTGCTGATCGTCGAGCAGCCCGGGGTGTGGATCGAGCGCGACTACGACCCCAGCCTGCCGGACCTCTCCGGGGATGAGTCGCAGCTGATCCAGGCCGTGCTCAACGTGGCGCGCAATGCCATGGAGGCGATGATCGAGGCCGGTGTCGCCTCGCCGCGGCTCACCCTACGCACCCGTGCCCGCCGCCAGTTCACCCTGGGCGCCGAGCGCCACCGGCTGGTCTGCGAGGTAGCGATCATCGACAACGGCCCGGGCATTCCCGAGTCGTTGCGCGAGACCCTCTTCTACCCGATGGTTTCCGGCCGCGCCGAGGGCAGCGGCCTGGGGCTCTCCATCGCCCAGTCGATCCTGCACCAGCACCAGGGTCTGATCGAGTGCGACTCCGAGCCCGGCCATACCCAATTCCGACTGCTGATTCCGCTGGAGAAGCACCATGACTGATGTCGCTCGCGTGGTGGTCGTCGACGACGATCGCGCCATTCGCTGGGTGCTGGAGCGTGCCCTGGCCCAGCCCGACCTCGAGGTCGAGACCCTCGACCGGGCCGACCGTGCCCTGGAGCGCCTGCTCGAGGCACCGCCGGACGTGCTGGTCACCGATATCCGCATGCCGGGGATAGACGGCCTGGACCTGATGGCCAAGGTGCGCGAGGTCCATCCGGAGCTGCCGGTGATCGTGATGACGGCCCATTCCGACCTCGACAGCGCCGTGGCCTCCTACCAGGGCGGCGCCTTCGAGTACCTGCCCAAGCCCTTTGACGTCGACGAGGCCCTGGCCCTGGTGCGCCGCGCCGTGGCCCACGCCCGCGAGCGGCGTCGTCCGGTCAGCGTACCCGAGGGGCTGGATGCCGAGATCATCGGCGAGGCCCCGGCCATGCAGGAGGTGTTCCGCGCCATCGGCCGGCTGTCGCACTCGCACATCACGGTGCTGATCAACGGCGAGTCGGGGACCGGCAAGGAGCGGGTGGCCCGGGCGCTGCACCAGCACAGCCCGCGGGCCGGCAAGCCGTTCATCGCCCTGAACATGGCGGCGATCCCCAAGGACCTGATCGAGTCGGAGCTGTTCGGCCACGAGAAGGGCGCCTTTACCGGCGCCACCGCCCAGCGCCAGGGGCGTTTCGAGCAGGCCGACGGCGGCACCCTGTTCCTCGACGAGATCGGCGACATGCCCGCCGAGACCCAGACCCGCCTGCTGCGGGTGCTGGCCGACGGCGAGTTCTACCGGGTGGGGGGCCACACCTCGGTGAAGGTGGACGTGCGGATCATCGCCGCCACCCACCAGAACCTGGAGACCCTGGTGGAGGACGGGCGCTTCCGCGAGGACCTCTTCCACCGCCTCAACGTGATCCGGGTGCATCTGCCCCGGCTGTCCGAGCGCCGCGAGGATATTCCGCGGCTGGCGCGCCACTTCCTGGCCGAGGCGGCCAAGGAGCTCGCCACCGACGTCAAGGTGCTGACCCCCGAGGCCGAGGCGCACCTCACCCGCCTGCCCTGGCCGGGCAACGTCCGCCAGCTGGAGAATACTTGCCGCTGGCTCACGGTGATGGCCTCCGGCCGCGAGGTGCTCGTCGAGGACCTGCCACAGGAGCTGCGCGAGCCCGGGGCCACCCAGGGCAACGCCGGCGACTGGCGCACCGCCTTCCGCGACTGGGCCGACCGGGCGCTGGCCGCCGGCCACACCCACCTGCTCGAGGAGGCGGTACCGGACTTCGAGCGCATCCTGATCGAGACGGCGCTCAAGCACACCGGGGGGCGCAAGGGCGAGGCCGCCGAGCTGCTGGGCTGGGGGCGCAATACCCTGACGCGTAAGCTCAAGACCCTGCTGCCGGCGCTGGCCGACGGGGAGTGAGGAGGTGGGGGCGCAATACCCGCTCTCTTGAAGGGCAGGCAAACTGAAGACGCTGCTGCCGGCGCTGGCCGATGGGGAGTGAGGAGGTGGGGGCGCAATACCCGCTCTCTTGAAGGGCAGGCAAGCTGAAGACCCGGCTGCCGGCGCTGGCCGACGGGGAGTAGGCTTGGTTCCAAGCCGCCAAGCCGCCAAGCCGCCAAGCCGCAGGGCGTCGCGTTCAATGGCCGGGACGCTCTGCGTGGAAGCATGATTCGAAGCCATCGTGGCCCGCTGCGGAGGGTGAGCGAGCCGTGACGGCCTGGGACGAAAGGCGCATTGTTGTGCGTGACGGCGCTGCCGTAGCGTCGATGCATAAGCCCCCCTTTCATCCAGCAGGACGCCCCATGTCCGCTTCACCCGAAACGCTTCCGACGCATGTCCAGGTCACCGAGGTGGGCCCGCGCGACGGCCTGCAGAACGAGCCTGTGCTGCTCCCCACCGCGGACAAGGCAAGGCTGGTCAGGGCCCTGGTGGCGGCAGGCGTCAGGCAGTTCGAGCTGACCTCCTTCGTCAGCCCACGGGCCGTGCCGGCACTGGCCGATGCCGCCGAGCTGGTGTCGGCCGTGCGCGATATGCCGGATGTGAACTTCTCCGCCCTGGTCCCCAACCTGCGCGGTGCCGAGCGGGCCCTGGACGCCGGGGTCGACTCGGTCGTGCTGTTCGTCTCTGCCTCGGCGACCCACAATGCCAAGAACGTCAACTGCCGCATCGAGGACTCCCTGGCGGCCTTCGAGCAGGTCGCCCGCCGCCTGGAGGGCAGCGGCATCGAGGTCCGCGGCGCCATCGCCACCGCCTTCGGCTGTCCCTTCGAGGGGGAGGTCGACGTCCGCGCGGTGGGGCGTATCGCCCGCCACTTCGCCGACCTCGGCGCGACCCGGCTGTCGCTGGGCGATACCACCGGCATGGCCACCCCGCCGCTGGTCACCGAACGGGTCCGTCACCTGCACGAGGTCGTCCCCTCGCTGTCGCCGACCCTGCACTTCCACAACACCCGCGGCATTGGCCTGGCCAACGTCATGCAGGGACTCTGGCTGGGCGTCGACCGCTACGAGAGCTCCATCGGCGGGCTCGGCGGCTGTCCCTTCGCCCCGGGGGCGTCGGGCAACATCGCCAGCGAGGACCTGGTCTACCTGCTCGACGAGATGGGCATCGAGAGCGGCATCGACCTCGAGGGCCTGATCGAGGCCGGCCGGCTGGCCACCCGCCTGATGGGGCGGCCGCTCCCCGCCCAGGTCTCCAGGGCCGGGCCGCGCCTTGCCCTGGGCGACTGCTCCGCCGTTCCCACCGCAAGAGGCTGAGGATGTCCGACCACCCATCTCCCGCCGCAGGGTCCCTCGCGGGGATTCGCGTCATCGACCTGACCCGGGTGATCTCCGGCCCCTTCTGCACCCAGATCCTGGGCGACCACGGGGCCGAGGTGATCAAGGTGGAATCGCCGGGGCGCGGCGACGTCGTGCGCTCCCAGGGCAACATGGTCAATGGCTTCAGCTGGTACTTCGCCCAGTTCAACCGCAACAAGCGCTCCATGACGCTGGACCTTCGCCAGGAGGCGGGCAAGGCGGTGCTTCACCGACTTCTCGAGAATGCGGATGTGCTGGTGGAAAACTTCCGGCCCGGCGTACTGGCGAAGATGGGCTTCGATGACGAGACCCTGCGGGCACGGTATCCGCGGCTGGTGGTCGGGCGCATCAACGGCTTCGGTTCCACCGGCCCCTACCGCGACCGCCCGGCCTATGACTTCATTGCCCAGGCCATGAGCGGCTTCATGGGCGTCAATGGCCCGGCCGACGGCGAGCCCATGCGGGCGGCCCCGCCCATCAGCGACATGGTGGCCAGCCAGAACCTGGCCTTCGGCATCTGTGCCGCCCTGGTCCGCCGGGAGCGCAGCGGCCAGGGGGATATCGTCGAGACCGCCCTGACCAACGGCCTGATCGGCATGATGGGCTACCTGGCCGCGGAGTTCTTCGCCACCGACCGCGTGCCGGCGCGTACCGGCAATGACCACCCGATGCTCTATCCCTACGGCCTGTTCCGGGCCAGCGATGGCGAGGTGGCCATCGCCCCCAGCAACGACGCCATGGTGGAGCGCCTGCTCAGGGCCCTGGGGATGCTGCACCTGCTCGACGACGAACGCTTTGCCGACAACGCCCGGCGCATGGCCAACCGGGAGGCACTGCGCGCGTGCCTGACGGCGATGACCGAGACACGCAGCGTCGACGCCTGGATCGACCACCTCAACCGGGCCGGGGTGCCCTGCGGACGCGTCCACGACCTGCGCGAGACCTTTGCGGACCCGCAGGTCCAGGCGCAGCAGATGCGGATCGAGCTCGACCAGGGCGAGCTCGGCCGGATTCCCGTGACCGGCTTCCCGGTGAAGATGCAGGAGGCGCCGGCGGCGGTGCACCATCCCGTGCCCCGTCTTGGCGAGCACACCCGTGAGGTCCTGGCGGAGCTCGGCTTCGATGATGGCGAGTTGAAGGCCCTGGAGGCGCAGGGCGTGATTTGAACCTAGGCTGCAGAGGGTCCCGGGCCCGGTGGGGCTCGTGGCCAGGACAACAGTCGCTATAACAACAGTCGTTATAACAACAACAGGAGGATCAACGAGATGCCAACCATGAAGCACGCCACGCGGGGGCTTGCCGCCTCGGCCCTGCTGGGCCTCGGCCTGGTCACCAGCATGCCCGGCCACGCCCTGCCCATCGGCGAGTGCATCGCCCCGGCGGACCCCGGCGGCGGTTGGGACTTCACCTGTCGCTCGGTGGGCAAGCTGCTGCTCGACCTGGAGCTGACGGACGGCCCGGTGCAGGTCACCAACATGCCGGGCGGGGTGGGCGCCGTGGCCTTCGCCAACGTTGCCAGCAACCGTGCCGATGACAGTGACCTGATCGTCGCCACCAGCACCGTGGGGGTCACCCAGATCGCCCAGGGCAGGTATCCCGGCGGTGCCGACACCATGCGCTGGCTGGCGATGCTCGGCACCGATGTGGGCGTCATCTTGGTCGACGACGAGAGCGAGTACCAGAGCCTCGAGCAGCTGCTCGAGACCCTGGTCGAGGATCCAGGGGCCCTGGCCATGGCCGGCTCCAGCGGGGCCGGCGGCTGGGACCATATCCGGGCGCTGATGCTGGCCAAGGAGGCCGGCATGCCGGACGACCAGATCGGCAGCCTGCGCTGGGTGCAGTTCGACGGGGGTGGCCCCGCCGTGACCCAGATGATGGGCGGCCACGTGGATGTGGTCTCCACCGACCTGGGGGAGATCGCCGGCTTCATCGAGTCGGGGGACGTGCGCGTGCTGGCGGTGCTCTCCGAGGAGCCGCTGCCCGAGCCCTTCGCCGACCTGCCCACCGCCGCCTCCCAGGGCTATGACGTGGCGGGCTATAACTGGCGAGGCTTCTACACCGGCGGCGAGGTCTCCGACGAGGACTACACCGCCCTGGTGGAGGACCTCCAGGCGCTCTACGACAGCGACGAGTGGAAGGAGGTCGCCCAGCAGAACGGCCTGGTCCCGCTGTGGCGTGGCGGTGACGAGTTCGATGCCTTCGTCCGCGAGTCCATCGACGAGGTCGAGGCCATTTCCCGGGAGATCGGGGTCATCCAGTGAGCGAGCTCCTGCAGGACGACGCCGGGCGGGTGCCCGGCGTCATCGGTGATCGCATCGCCGGGGTCCTGCTGCTGGTGCTGGCGGTGGGTGCCTGGTGGCTCTCCCACGACCTGGAGTCTGGCTTCATGCAGCCCATCGGGCCGGGGGAATACCCGCGCCTGATCAGCCTGCCCCTGGCGGCGCTGTCGCTGCTGCTGATCCTGCGTCCCGGCGTCAACCAGCGCTGGCCGGGTCGCGCCGTCCTGCTGCGCCAGGCGCTGACCCTGCTGGTGTTGGCGAGCTTCGCCGGCCTGGTCAAGCCGCTCGGCTTCCTGCCGGCCTCCCTGGTGGCGGTGGTGCTGCTGGTCCGCCTGTTCGGGGCAGCCTGGAAGCCCGCCCTGGTCAGCGGCGCCGTGCTCGCCCTCGCCCTCTATGCGCTGTTCGAATTCGCCCTCGGAATCCCGCTTCCCGACATGCCGGGCCTGGACTGGTAACGCCGCGACATGGATATCCTCGCCTTCCTCGCCCAGGGCTTTGCCGTGGCCCTGGAGCCCCAGAACCTCTTCCTTGCATTCATCGGCTGTGTCATCGGCACGCTGATCGGCGCGCTGCCCGGCCTGGGGCCGGTCAACGGCGTGGCGCTGATGATCCCGCTCTCCTTCAACTTCAGCCTGCCGGCCACGGGCGCGCTGATCCTGCTGGTCAGCGTCTACTACGGCTGCATGTATGGCGGACGCATCAGCTCCATCGTGCTCAACATCCCCGGCGACGAGCCGGCCATGATGACCACCCTGGACGGCTATCCCATGGCCCTGCAGGGGCGTGGCGGCGAGGCGCTGGGGCTCTCTGCGGTGGCCTCCTTCGCCGGCGCCGGGGTGGCGACCCTGGGACTGGCGCTGTTCGCCCCCCTGCTGGTCCAGTTCGCCATCCGCTTCGGCCCGGCGGAGTACTTTGCCCTCTTCGTGCTGGCCTTCGCCACCATCGGCGGGGTGACCGGCGGCAGCCTGGTCAAGAGCTTTATCGCCGCCTTCCTGGGGCTGCTGCTGGGCAGCGTCGGCATCGATGCGGTGAGCGGGGTGCCGCGCTACACCTTCGGGCTCTACGAGCTCTACGACGGCATCGACTTCATCGTTGCCCTGGTGGGGCTGTTCGCCATCTCGGAGTGCCTGATCTACCTGGAGGACATCCGCGGCACCAGTCGCCCGACCCTGAGGCTCGGCTCGGCGATGCCCGGCGTGCGCTCCGCCGGCCGCTGTGCGCCGACCATCGCCCGTGGCTCGCTGATCGGCTTCGTTGCCGGGGTGCTGCCCGGGGCCGGCGCGGCGCTGGGCAGCTTCCTCGCCTACATGCTCGAGAAGCGCTGGGTGGGGCGCGACGGCAGCTTCGGCCAGGGGGACCCGCGCGGCGTGGCGGCGCCCGAGGCCGGCAACAACGCCGCCGCGGGCGGGGCACTGATTCCCATGCTGTCGCTGGGCATCCCCGGCAGCGGCACCACGGCGATCCTGCTGGCGCTGCTGCTGTCGATGAACATCACCCCGGGGCCGCTGCTCTTCGAGCAGCAGCCGGAGATGGTGTGGGGGCTGGTGGCGGCGCTGGTGATCGGCAACTTCGTGCTGCTGGTGCTCAACGTGCCGCTGGTGAGCCTGTTCGCCAGGGTGCTGCTGGCGCCGGGCTGGTTCCTGATGCCCCTGGTGGTGATGGTGGCCTTCGTCGGCGTCTACTCGCTCAACAACAGCGCCTTCGACCTCTACATGATGCTGGGCTTCGGGGTGCTGGGCTATGCGCTGCGCAAGCTGGAGATCCCCACGGTGCCGGTGGTGCTGGGCCTGCTGCTGGGCGGGCAGATGGAGTTCAACCTGCGCCGCGCCATGGCGATCTCCGGCGGCGACTGGAGCATCCTGTGGAGCAGCGGCATCTCGGTGGGCATCTACCTCTTCGCCGTCACCCTGATCGTTGCCGGCCTGGTCTACTCCTGGCGGATCAGGGGCCGCCTCGCCTAGGCCGGGCTGGGCGCCGGCGCCCGGGGCTGCCAGAATGGGCCATCCAAGGAGAGAACGCCCATGACGCAGATGAGCTGGGAGCGGCTGCTCGACCCGGGTCGCCTGCACGACCGGCGCGGCGAGCGCCCCGGCGGCGGCCGCGACGAGATCGGCCGCAGCCCCTTCCACAAGGACCACGACCGCATCGTCTTCGCCGGATCCTTCCGGCGCCTGGGGCGCAAGACCCAGGTCCACCCGCTGACCGATAACGATCATATCCATACCCGGCTGACTCACTCCCTGGAGGTGGGCTGCGTGGGACGCTCGCTGGGGATGATCGTCGGCGAGCGACTGAGTGGCCGGCTGCCCGACTGGATCACCCCGGCAGACCTGGGGGTGATCGTCCAGGCCGCCTGCCTGGGCCACGACATCGGCAACCCGCCCTTCGGCCATGCCGGCGAGTACGCCATCCGCGACTGGTTCGCCCGCGCCGCGGCCGATGGCAGCGGCCTGCTGGAGGGGCTCTCGGCGCCCGAGCGCCAGGACCTGCTCACCTACGAGGGCAACGCCCAGGGCTTTCGCATCGTCACCCAGGTGGAGTACAACCAGTTCCGCGGCGGCATGCGCCTGACCACGGCGACGCTCGGCACCCTGCTCAAGTACCCCTGGACCGTGGAGCACGGCGGGGCGGCCGGCAAGTTCGGCTGCTACCAGAGCGAGCGCGAGCTGCTGGCGGAGGTGGCCGAGCGGCTGGGCCTGCTGCCCCGCGGCGTGGGGCGCTGGTGCCGTCACCCGATGGCCTGGCTGGTGGAGGCCGCCGACGACATCTGCTACGCGCTGCTCGACCTGGAGGATGGCCTGGAGATGGGCATCCTGCGCTACGAGGAGGTGGCCGGGATCCTCATCCAGATCGCCGGCGGCGAGCCGACCGACTATGCCGCCATGCAGCGTCACGGGGTCTCCCAGCGGCGGCGCATCGCCGCGCTGCGCGGGGCGGCCATGGAGCGGGCGGTGAACGACGTGGGGGCGGTGTTCGTGCAGCACGAGGCCGAGCTGTTGGGCGGGCGCCTCAAGGACGACCTGCTGGAGCTCTGCCACCCGGACCTGGGCTGGGGGGTGAAGGCGGCCAAGCAGCTGGCCCGGGAGCGGATCTTCCAGAACGAGCGCAAGGCCAAGCTGGAGATCGGCGCCTACACGACCCTGGGCATCCTGCTGGAGGCCTTCATCGGGGCGGCCCATGAGCTGCACCACCATGGGCGCTCCACCTTCAAGCACCAGCGCGTGCTGGCGCTGATCGGCGAGAACACGCCGCGCCCCTCCTGGAGCCTCTACGACAGCTACCGGCGGATGCTCGACTTCATCGGTGGCATGACCGACCACTACGCCGTGGACCTGGCCCAGGAGATGGGCGGCCGGCTGCGGGGGGATTGAGCATGCGCGCCTGGTGCCGGCCGCTGCTGGGCCTGGCGGCGGCCCTGCTGGCCAGCCTCGCGCTGGCACAGGAGCCTCTCGAGGGGCTTCCGGGCGAGGGGTTCGACCACTACACCCTGGCGCTGACCTGGCACCCCGGCTTCTGCGCGAGCCGCTCACGCCCGCCCCGGGAGTGCCGTGAACCGGACCTGCGCGAGGGGGGCGAGCGGGGCTTCGTGCTGCATGGCCTCTGGCCCTCGTTGCCTGAGCGCTTCGCCGCGCGTGGCGTCGACCGGCGCCGCTGGTGGCGCGAGGGCTGCTTCCTCGAGACGCCGCGGCCCGACGGCAGCTTCTGCCGCGCCCATCCGCCCCTCGACCTGCCGGGACCGCTGGGGAAGGCGCTGGACGCCGCCATGCCGGGGCGCGCCAGCTGCCTGGACCGCTACCAGTATGCCAAGCACGCCGCCTGCCTGGCGCTGCCCGAGGCGGGGTACTTCTCGGCCTCGGTGGCGATGCTGGAGAGGGTCAACGCCAGTGCCTTCGCGGCCTTCGTGACCCTCAATCAGGGCGGCGAGGTGGGGCGCAATGCGCTGATCAATGCCTTCGAGGCGGCCTTCGGCGAGGACACGGGGCGTGCACTGCGCCTGGAGTGCCGCGGGCGCGGCAATCGCCTGCTCACCGAGGTGCGCATCGGCATCGATGCCGCCCGCCTGGCGGCGTTCCCGGCGGCCGAGAGCCTGGTGCGCCAGGATCGCGGCCGCTGCGCGACCCGGGTGCGCATCGCCACCTTCGACTGATCAGACCGAGGGGCCCGCCAGGGGCGGCAGGTCCAGCAGGCTGGCGCGATGGCGCAGGGCCGTGATCACGGCGTCGTGGGTGGCGTCGTCGACCTCGCCGAGCCGGGTCGCGGTGAGCCGCCTGGCCAGGTCGCCGCCACTCACCACCAGCAGGTCGTCCGGCGCCTGGCTGGTGTCGATCTCCCAGCCGGGCAGGGCCAGCACGCCCTTGACCGGCACCGGACCGCCGACCTGGTGCTCGAGCCAGCCGGTCAGCCAGCGCGTGGCCTGGCGGGTCTTGCGCAGCGGCCGTCGCTCACTCCAGCCCGGGAAGCGCAGGCGGTCCGGCTCCACGGCGACCAGGTTGACCTCGCGGCCGCCGGGGGTGATGGCAGGGGTGCGGGCGCGGGTCTCGACTACGAAGATGCCGTGGGGGGTGACCGCCACATGGTCGATGGTATAGCCATCGCCGGGCACGTCGTGGAAGACGTAGTAGGGGTGCGCCTCGGGGCGGATCAGCCGCTCGAGCTCCTGGCCCACGGCGAGCTCGCTGGCCAGTCCCAGCTTGAGCCGGCGGATGCGCTGGAAGTCGCGGATCAACAGGAAGCAGAACACCAGCGCCAGCAGGGTGCAGAGCGCGCCGTAGAGCGCCCACTCGATCCAGTCCTGCTCGCTGGAGAAGAGCATGCGGCCCATGCCGTAGACCAGCGGCGCCAGGGTGACGATGGGGCCCAGGGCGCCGTCGAGGAAGAGCCCGGCGAAGGCGCGGTCGAGGCGGTCGCGCAGGGCCTGACCGGGCTCGCGCAGCGGGTGGGCGTCGAAGGGCGAGCGTACCCGGGCATCGTGCAGGTTGCGCAGCGCCACCACGATCACCGCGGTGGCCGCCAGCGGGAACAGGAAGATCAGCGGGAGCAGGTATTCCAGCCAGGCCATCGGGATTCCTTGCCCTGAAGGGGAAGCGTCCATTCTAGACAACCTCCCCCTCGCGGGGCCATGCTCTTTCGGCGTGGCAGACGAGGGGCAGGCGAGGAACGAGCGATGGGGTGTGAGGAGGCAGGCGTGAGACAGGCGACGACAGCGACACCGGCCCATGACCTCGAGGCGCTCGCCGACTTCGTCGCGCGACACCCCCGGCTGGCGGTGCTGACCGGCGCCGGCATCAGCACCGCCAGCGGCATTCCCGACTATCGCGACGACCGCGGCGACTGGAAGCGCCCGCCGCCCATGCAGCACCAGGTGTTCATGGCCAGCCATGCGGCGCGCCAGCGCTACTGGGCACGGGCCCTGGTGGGCTTTCGTACCCTGCAGGAGGCCAGGCCCAATGCGGCCCACGAGGCCCTGGCGCGGCTCGAGGCGCTGGGC
>NZ_JAWSUJ010000054.1:0-28960 GCF_033549285.1 Halomonas sp. | reverse complement strand
AGAGGCCCGGGCCGCGCCCATGGACGAGCTGCTCGAGCTGCAGGCGGCCGAACCCGAGGTGGACCCGGCCACCCCGGCCGAGCCCGAGAGTGCCGCCCGCCCCGAGCCCGACCGCGAAAGCGAGGCGGCCGAACCCCCGGCGGCCGAGCGCCCCCGCGAGGCCCAGGCGACCCCCGAGCCTCGCGACAGTGCCCCCCAGTCGGCGGAGACCTCGGCGCCGCCCACCGCCTCGGCACCCTCCGCCTCGGGGCGCGACCTGCTCGCCCAGGCCACCACCAGCATTCGCGAGCAGGGCCTCTCGACGGAATTTGCCGGCGAGCAGCCGGGGGAGGGGCGCCAGGCCGCTCAGCAGGCCGCCGAGGCGCGCTACATCGATGACTGGACCCGCCGCGTCGAGGATTACGGCAACCGGGTGCACCCGGCGCCGCGTCACCTGGAGGGGCAGCTGCGCATCCGGGTGGTGATCGGCCGCGACGGTCAGGTTCGCCGGGCAGAGGTGATACAATCCTCGGGACACGCCGAACTCGACCAGGCGGCTCTGGACACGGTGCATGGTGCCGCGCCCTATCGCCCCTTCGACCGGGGCATGGGCAACCTGGACAGCCTGTCCATCACCCGGGTCTGGCGGTTCGGCCAAGGCAATCATTACGGCGTGCAATAGGTCCGCCGGGGAGTCTCATGCAATCCGTGCAACACTTCGGCTTGAAAAACCACTTCCTGCTGGCGATGCCGCACCTGGAAGACCCCAATTTCGCCGGCAGCCTCAGCTACCTCTGCGACCATGACGAGAACGGCACCATGGGCGTGATCGTCAACCGGCCCCTGGAGCTGACCCTGGACGCCCTCTTCGAGCAGCTCGAGCTGGGCGGCGACGAGAGCCCCCATCGCGATGCGCCGGTCTATTATGGCGGCCCGACCCACAAGGATCGCGGCTTCATCCTGCATCGCGGCTCCAGCGACGCCTGGGACTCCAGCATCCAGGTGGCCGATGACATCGCCCTGACCACCTCCATGGACATCCTCCAGGCGCTGGCGGACGGCAAGGGGCCCGAGCAGTTCCTGGTCTGCCTGGGCTGTGCCGGCTGGGAGTCGGGACAGCTGGAGGCCGAGCTCAAGGAGAACGCCTGGCTCACGGTGGAGGGGCGCGCCGACATCCTCTTCACGGTGCCGCCCGAGCAGCGCCTGGGGGCCGCCGCGGGCATCCTGGGCATCGACCTGAACCTGATGACCCGCGAGGCGGGCCACTCCTGATGAGGGGGCGGCGCGTGATGACGGAGCCGGCCTGATGGTCGATGCCGGCTCGCGACTGATCCTGGCCTTCGACTTCGGCACCCGACGCATCGGCGTGGCGGTGGGCAACGAACTGCTCGCCAGCGCCCGGGAGCTCGCGCCCTTGCCGGCCCGGGACGGCATCCCCGACTGGGCGCAGGTGGCGCGGCTGGTGGACGAGTGGCGCCCGGACCTCTTCGTGGTGGGGCTGCCGCTCAACATGGACGGCAGCGAGTCGGTCATGAGCACCCGAGCGCGCAAGTTCGGCAAGCGCCTCTACGGCCGCTACGGCATCCCCTGCGAGATGGTCGACGAGCGCGGCTCCACCCGCGAGGCCAAGTCGATCGCCCGGGAGGCCGGCCACCGCGGCAACTATCGTGAACAGGGGGTCGACGGCATCGCCGCGGTGCTGATCCTGGAGGGCTGGTTCGCCCGGGGCGAGGGCCTGCCGCCGCGCTGATCAGGCCGGGCTGGCGCCGCCGTCGCGGTACTTCCTGGCGAAGTCGCCCACCGAGATGCAGGTGAACTTCTCGATGAAGAACGCCAGGGTCGCCGGGCAGCGGAAGCGCTCCTCGAACGCCTCAACATTCCCTTCCCGCTCTCTCTCGACGCTCGCCAGGTAGGCGTCACCGGCCTTGCGCACCCTGACGGTCGCCTGGCTGTCTTCCGCCTGTTTCTCGACCAGCAGCTCGCGCTGCCCCTCGAGCAGCTCCCCCAGCACCTTGCCCCCCTCGCGCTCCTCGGGCGTGGCCCAGAGGGGCTGGTCACGGTCGCCGTAGCGGTAGAGGAAGATCATCGGCAGCACCGAGAAGATGGCCGTCGTGAGGGTCCAGGTCATCGCCGCGCCGGAGAGATGCGCCGTGAACACCGCGACCATCTGCACGACGATCCCCAGCGCCAGCAGTCCCGCCAGGGGGCGCCACATCCGCGGGTTCATGAAGCCCCGGTCCAGGAAATAGCCCCACAGCCCGATCACCACGACCGCACCCACGCCCAGCTGGATCATGGCGGTAAGCGACCCGCCACCCATCAGCAGGGCGATGGCGCCGATCAGGATCAGCAGGGTATAGAAGCCACACAGCAACAGATACGCACGCTTCAGGTTCATCGGTGTTGCGCCTCCAGGCCTGGTCGCCATAGGCGGCGACGCGGATTGTCGTTCCCCACCAGCATAGGCGATCGGTCGCGACCTGCAGCCGCTCAGAAGGTGGCGTCGTCAACGCCCAGGCGATCGGGAACGAACCAGGGCACGTCGCGCAGGTCCCTGTCGATGCGTTCCTCGACCCCGAGCAGGGTGGCGAAGATCGCCATGCGCACCGGGATGCCGTTGTCGGTCTGGCGGAAGATCGCCAGTCGCGGGTCGCCGTTGAGGTCCACGTCCAGGTCGTTGGCCTCGGGACGGCTGTCGCGGGGCAGCGGGTGCATGACGATGGTGGCGGGGCCGCAGCGGCTGTCCAGGAAGGCGCGATCCACGGTGAAGTCCCGGGAGAGGTTGAAGCCCTCGCTCATCTCGGCGGTGAAGCGCTCCTTCTGGATGCGGGTGGTGTAGACCACGTCCACGTCGGAGAAGTCGCCGGCCAGGCTCTCGCGGACCTCCACGCTGAGGCCCTGGCGGCTGACCCGCTCGATCAGGTGGCTCGGCATCTCGAGGCCGGGCGGCGCCACCAGGGTGATGCGCATCGGGGCGTAGCGTGACAGCAGCTTGATCAGCGAGTGAACGGTGCGGCCGTACTTCAGGTCGCCGGTCATCAGCACGTGGGCGTCCCTGAGCGCCTTGCCCTGGAGGGCGAACTCCTTGTCGATGGTGTAGAAGTCCAGCAGCGCCTGGCTGGGGTGTTCGCCGGGGCCGTCGCCGGCGTTGATCACCGGCACCTTCGTCGCGGCGGCGAACTCCGCCACCGAGCCCTGGTCCGGGTGGCGCATGACGATGGCGTCGCAGTAGCCGCTCATCACCCGGCTGGTGTCGTAGAGCGACTCGCCCTTGGCCATGGAGGAAAAGGTGAAGCCGGTGGTGTCGCAGACACTGCCGCCGAGCCGCGAGAAGGCGGCATGGAAGCTGACCCGGGTACGGGTGCTCGCCTCGAAGAAGAGGTTGCCGAGCACCGCTCCTTCCAGCACCCGGGTGATCTTGCGGCGGCTTGCGATGGGCTCCATGCGTGCGGCGACGCGCATCAGGTGGTCGATATCGTCGCGGGAGAGGGAGTCGATGGAGAGCAGGTGGGAACTCATCACAGGCCTCGGCTGGTGGCTGGGGGACGGGCGCTAGTGTAACCCTCCCGGGGAAGGCCTTCACGGCACAATCGGCGTTCGGTTTCATGTGAAACTGCCTTGACCCCAGTCAAGGCCGCCCGGTGCTCCCGGGTCGATACTGATTACCGAGATCAAGATCACCTGACGGGAGAGCCCCCATGGCCACTGCACCGACCGCTCGCGCCGCCTCCTGGTGGGAACGCCTGACCGAACGCTGCTATGCCACCTCTACGGCCCAGCTGGTACGTGACGTCCAGCACGAAGCGGGTCCTACCTATGATGAACTGCTCAATGACCTGGAGAGCCCCATCGAGCCCGGCTTCGAACGTGAGATGGCGCGACAGCTGGCGGCGGGGCAACCGAGTGACTTCGTCCCGGCCAGGACCCTGATGCCGGTGATGATGCAGCGCTTCGGCCTGCAGGAGGCCGAGGTGGCGGCGGAGCCGGGATACAACGCGTTGCGCAAGACCTGCAATGGCTGCCCCGTCGTCGGCCAGTGCTGGAAGGCCCTGCGCGCCGGTGTCGAGGTCGAGGAGTGCCGCGGCTTCTGTCCCAACGCCGAGACATTCGACCGCCTCGCCGCACAGTGAGGTGAGCGTTCGACTTGCAGCAGAGTGCCCCGGCCATGTGCCGGGGCGCCTGCCTTCTGGCGTTAGCCCGTCCGACACAGCGCCAGCAGCCCGGCCTTGGAGCGCACGCCGAGCTTGGCGTAGGCGCGCTTGCGGTAGGTCTCGGCGGAGGAGAGGGCGATGTCCAGCGCCTTGGCGGCGGTCTTGAGGGTGTGACCGCGCAGCAGGTGCTGGCAGAGCTGGCGTTCACGTTCTGACAGCACCTCGAGGACCTCTGTTTCTCCTGGGCTGGCGGTCGGGCGTCGCTGGCGATAGTGACGACGTATCAGGCTGGCCAGCAGGGGCATCAGGAGCTCCAGGCGCGCCAGGTCCCCGCGGCGGAAGGGGCCTCGATCCAGCTCTCGGTAGAGGTTCAGGTAGTAGACGATGCCTCGCGCGGGAATCGCCACCGAGGCCTTGTCGGCCAGGTCGGGAAAGGCGAACAGGTGGCTGCGGTACGCGGGCGACATCTCCGCCTCGCGCATGGGCATCAGTTCGGGCCCCGCCGGGGCGTTGCTCGCCTCGCCCAGCTGGCCCTGGCCCTGGCGCATCGGGTGCCCGAGCTCGATCAGGTGATGGCCGCCATCGAGGAGGCACGGGAGGGGACCGTCGACCCCCGCGGCCGCTGACCGAGGTCTGTAGCTCGGCGAAGCCCCGTCATCCGGCAACGGATGGCGGGGCTTTTCATGGCATGGCCGGTCGCCTGGGGGTGGCCCCTGCGGGTCATGCAAAGCGATCCCAGTAGGGGGGATCGCCGAAATAGCCCTCCAGGAAGTCGACAAAACAGCGCACCTTGCTCGCCAGCAACTGACGATGGGCGTACACCGCATAGAGCGACATCGGCTCGGGCTCGTGCTCCGGCAGGATGACCCGCAGTTTCCCGGCCTGGATCGCGGCGCCCGAGATGAAGGTGGGCTGCAGGGCGAGGCCGGCACCGGCAATGGCCGCCTCGACCAGCACATCGCCGTTGTTGCTGACCAGATCGCCGCTGGTGTACTGGCCACGGCCCGGCAACCACTTGAAGACCGACTCGCCGGCCTCCTGCTCCATGTAGCTGTAGCGCAGATAGCGATGCGCCTCGAGCTCCTCCAGGTGGCGGGGCGTGCCGTGCCGCTCCAGGTATTCGGGCGAGGCACACAGCACCAGGCGAACCGGCGCAATCCGCTTGGCGATCAGCGAGGAGCTCTTCAGGTGGCCGATGCGCAGCGCGATATCGAACCCCTCCTCGACGATGTCGACCTTGCGGTCGTTCAGCTGCAGGTCGATACCGACGGCGGGATGGGCTTGCTGGAAGTCGCTCAGTAGCGGGGCCAGGTGGCGGATGGCGAAGGAGACCGGGGCACTGATCCGCAGCCGGCCCCGGGCCTGGGTCTGCAGGTCGCCGAGCTGGTGCTCCATGTCGTCGAGGTCGTTGAGCAGCTGCTGGGCGCGCTGCTGGTAGTAGGTTCCCGCTTCGGTGAGATGCAGCTTGCGGGTGGTGCGGTTGAGCAGGCGCACCCCCAGGTGCTGCTCGAGCTGGGAGACGTATTTGCTGACCAGTTGGGGGGAGGTCTCCAGCCGCTCGGCGGCGCGGGTAAAGCTGCCTTCGCTCACCACCGTGACGAAGGCGCGCATGGCATCGATACGGTCCATCGGGTACTCCGGGGATCATGGTCACCTCGTATTATCAATAATATGTTGTTAATTAGCCAATGATTACCGCCTTAGTCTTCGTATCTGGTGATAGTAGAGTGACGTCATCACCGGGGGGAAGGCCCTCGGGACACCACCCTAGAGAAAGAGTCGAGGTAACGATCATGAATACCCAATTCACACAGGCCCTGTTCCATTCCCGCGGCGGCGTGGCCGCGCTGGTGCTGCGTGTCCCGGTGGGGCTGATCCTGGCCGCCCACGGCGCGCAGAAGCTGTTTGGCTGGTTCGGGGGCTACGGCCTGGAAGGCACCGGGCAGTGGCTGGCGAGCATCGGCCTGGCGCCGGGCACCCTGATGGCGCTGCTGGCCGGTGGCGCCGAGTTCTTCGGCGGGCTGGCGCTGGTGCTGGGCCTGCTGGCCCGTCCGGCGGCGCTGGTGTCGGCCTTCACCATGCTGGTGGCGATCTTCGCGGTGCATATCGGCAACGGCCTGTTCATGGCCAACAACGGCTACGAGTACGCCCTGACCCTGTTCGCCGCCACGGCGGCCCTGGCGATTCAGGGTGCCGGACGCTTCGCGCTGGATAACCTGCTGCTCGAGCGTCTGGGGGGTGCCGGACACGGCCGTAGCGCGGCCTCAGGCCAGTAAGTGGGCGCCTCATACCGCCGACAGTGACCGACAGGCACGCCCCCTTGGGGCGTGCCCCTGCAACAGGAGGAGTGGACCATGCTGGTAAAGGGTGTCTGGCAGGAGAACTGGCAGCCGGTGCAGGCGAAGGATGAGCAGGGGCGCTTCATTCGCCAGACCTCGTCGTTTCGGAACTGGGTCACCCCGGATGGTGCGCCGGGTCCTACCGGCACGGGGGGCTTCAAGGCGGAGAAGGGGCGTTATCGGCTCTATGTCGCCTACATCTGCCCCTGGGCCTCGCGAACGCTGATGGTCCGCGCGCTGAAAGGGCTGGAGCAGGTGATCGACGTCACTGTCGTCAACCCCCGGCTGACCGACCAGGGCTGGCAGTTCGGCGGCTACCCCGGGGCCGACGAGGACACGCTGAACGGCGCGCGCTACATGCATGAGCTCTACACCCGCGCCGATCCGCAGATATCCGGGCGCGCCACCGTGCCGGTGCTGTGGGACAAGCAGGCCGGGACCATCGTCAACAACGAGTCCGCCGATATCCTGCGGATGCTGAACAGTGCCTTCGCCGGCATCGTGGACCAGGGGCCGGACCTCTACCCGGCCGACCTGGCCGCCGAGATCGAGGCCCTCAACGCCTACCTTTACACCGACCTGAACAACGGCGTGTATCAGGCCGGCTTCGCCTCCAGCCAGGCGGCCTATGAGGAGGCGTACCGGAAGGTGTTTGCCGCGCTGGACGAGATGGAGTCCCGGCTGGCCGATGGGCGACCCTACCTGTTCGGCGAGCGCCTGACGGAAACCGACCTGCGCCTGTTCGTGACGCTGGTACGCTTCGATGCCGCCTACCATGGCCTGTTCAAGTGCAACCGCAACACGCTGCGCGCCATGCCGGGCCTGCACGCCTACATGCACCGGATCCTGGCCCTCGACGGTATCGCCGAGACCGTGCGCCTCGACCATATCCAGGCGGGGTACTATTCCATCAAGGCGTTGAACCCCAGTGGCATCGTGCCGGCCGGGCCCGGCGAGCTCTGATGGGCACCGATCACGTCACGACCTTGAACGAGCAGGAGGAGCGAGCGCCATGAGCACCACGATCGATGTTCTGTTCATCTCCCATGGCGGCGGGCCGATGCCGCTGCTGGGGGACCCGGGCCACCGTGACATGGTGGAACGGCTCAGCGAGATCGCGGGCCAGCTGCGCAAGCCCTCCGCCATCCTGGTCATCAGCGCCCACTGGGAGGAAGCGGTACCGACCATCACCTCGGGCGCCAACCCGCCGCTGATCTATGACTACTACGGCTTTCCCCCCGAGGCCTACGAGATCGCGTATCCCTGCCCCGGTGAGCCGGCGCTGGCGCGGCAGGTCCACCAGGCGCTGCAGCAGGCCGGGATCTCGGCACGGCTCGATGAGCGGCGGGGCTTCGACCACGGGCTGTTCGTGCCCCTCAAGCTGATGTACCCGGAGGCGGACATTCCCTGTATTCAGCTGTCACTGGTCAACAGCCTGGATGCCGCGACGCACCTGGCCATCGGCAGGGCGCTGCAGGCGCTGGACGTCGACGACCTGCTGGTCATCGGGTCCGGCTTCTCCTTCCATAACATGCAGGCCTTCTTTGCGCCCGACACCCCGGACATCCAGGCCCGCAACCAGGCCTTCGAGGAGTGGCTCGAGGCGACCTGTTGCGACGTGACGATCGAGGAGACGGAGCGCGCCGAACGCCTGGCTCACTGGGAGCGTGCGCCCCATGCCCGCTTCTGCCATCCCCGGGAAGAGCACCTGCTGCCGCTGCATGTGTGCTACGGGCTGGCGGGCAGGCCCAGCGAGACCCATTTCTCAGCGATGATCCTCGGGAAGCAGTCGGGGATGTTCTACTGGCGCATTGGCGGGTAATCCCGTCAGCCCCCGACGCCTGCAAGGGTCTGGGGCCTCTTGTGGGGCGTCTCGGGCTGCCGTGAGCGGCCTCACCCCTGTCGACAGTCGGCCGGGCGGCCCTTCGCGACGACCGGAGAGCGCACCAGTCCGATGAATGCCAGCAGCGACAGCACGCCGCCCAGCCCGATGGCGATGGCCATGGTACGCGAGGTGCCGTCGTGGAACTGGCCAACCAGGGCGCCACCCAGGGCGGCGATGGTCATCTGCAGGAAGCCGAACAGCGACGAGGCGGAACCGGCGCACTGGGGGTTGGGTGCCAGCGCGCCGGCCATGCTCTGCGGCATCACGATCCCGAAGCCGAACAGGAACACGACGTGGGGGCCGACCACGGCCCAGGGCTCATGAACGCCGCCGATCGCCAGGGCCGCCATGGTGGTGCCGGCCAGGGCGCATAGCAGGGTGGCCAGCAGCAGCAGGCGGTCGCGTCCCAGCCGGTGGCTGTAGCGGCCACTGAACAGGGTGCCCGAGAAGAAGCCCAGCACGATCAGCATGAAACCGGTGCCGTACTGGACCGGTGACAGGCCCATGTATTCGATCAAGACGAAGGAGGAGCCCGAGAGGAAGGCGAACAGGCCGGCGAAGCCGCTGGCGTTGATCAGCGTATAGCCGATGAAGCTGCGCTGGGTCAGCAGCATGCGATAGTTGGCGAGGATCACCCCGGGAGCCACCGACTGGCGGCGATCGGCAGGCAGGGGTTCGGGCATCATCAGGGCGAGAATCAGCAACATGATCGCCGCATAGACGGCCAGCAGCAGGAACACCGACGCCCAGCCGGAGACCAGCAGCAGCCCGGCTCCCACCACCGGCGCCAGCGCCGGGGCCATCGCCATGGTGCTGGCCATGTAGGAGAGCACGCGTCCGGCCTCGGCCGGGCCGTAGATGTCGCGCACCGCGGCGCGACCGAGTACCGGGCCGGCGGCGCCGCCGAAGGCCTGCAGGAAGCGTCCCGCCAGCAGCCACTCGATGGTCGGCGCGAAGGCACACAGCAGGCTGGCCAGCAGGAACAGGGCGAAGCCGGCGATCATCACCGGCCTTCGCCCGAAGCGGTCGGACACGGGCCCGCAGAACAGCTGGGCCAGGGCAAACCCTGCCATATAGAGGCTCAGCGTCAGCTGGACCTGGTCGGGGCCGGTATTCAGTGCCTCGGCCATGGCCGGCATGGCGGGCAGGTACATGTCGGTGGCCAGTGGACCCAGCGCGGTCAGTGCCGCCAGTACCGCCACGGTGGCGGGGGAAGTCAGCCTCAGCACCCGGTTCTCCTCGATGATCTTGTTGTCCCGGTACAGAAAAGCGGGCACGGCATCGGCATGTTGCCGTGAACCGTGCCCGCATCATTAGCCCGCTTAGTATATCAGCGAGTGTCCGGCTGCGCCTCCGGTGCGGCCTGACGGAAGGCAGGCAGCGCCCGACAGTTGGCGGTGATGCGCTGGATCGTCGGGTAGGCCGAGAGGTCGCACGCGAAGCGCTCGGCGTTGAAGACCTGAGGCACCAGGCAGAGATCGGCCAGGGTCGGGGTGTCGCCATGGCAGAAATCACCGGTGCCGGCCTCGCGGGATAGCATCCCCTCCAAGGCGTCGAACCCCTCGGCGATCCAGTGGCGGTACCAGGCCAGCTTGGCCTCCTCGCCTACCCCGAGCTCGCCCACCAGGTACTTGAGCACCCGCAGGTTGTTGAGGGGGTGGATCTCGCAGGCCACCAGTTGGGCGAGCGAGCGCACCCGCGCTCGCCCCTCGGCATCGGCCGGCAGCAGGGCCGGCTCGGGATGCTGCTCGTCCAGGTACTCGCAGATCGCCAGCGACTGGCTCAGCCGGACCCCGTCATCGGTCTCCAGCGTCGGCACCAGGCCCTGGGGATTGCGGTCCAGGTTGGCCGCTTCGCGCTGTTCCCCTTTCACCAGGTTGACCACGGAGTGGTCGTACGCCAGGCCCTTGAGGTTCAGGGCAATCCTTACCCGGTAGGCCGCCGACGAGCGGAAGTAGCCGTACAGCGTCGTCATGGGGCCTCCCTTACCTGGGCTGGTACTTGACGACCTGCTGGTCGATAGCGCCGAAGATGCTCTTGCCTTCCCGGTCGAACATCTCGATGCGTACCCGGTCGCCGAAGCGCATGAACGGCGTCCTGCTGTCGCCGTGCTGGATCTTCTCCACCATGCGCACCTCGGCCAGGCAGCTGTAGCCCACGCCGCCGTCGGCCACCGGCTTTCCGGGTCCGCCGTCGGGGTCCGGGTTGGAGACGGTGCCGGAACCGACGATGGCGCCGGCGCCCAGGTAGCGGGTCCGGGCCGCATGGGCCACCAGCTGCGGGAAGTTGAAGATCATGTCCGGCCCGGCTTCCGGCTCACCGAACTTCTCGCCGTTCAAGTGCACGGTCAGCGGCAGGTGGACGCGGCCGTCCTGCCAGGCGTCGCCCAGCTCGTCCGGCGTCACCGCGATGGGAGAGAAGCTGGAGGCCGGCTTGGCCTGGAAGAAGCCGAAGCCCTTGGCCAGCTCGCCGGGAATCAGGCCGCGCAGGCTGACGTCATTCACCAGCATCACCAGCTTGATGTGCGCTGCCGCCTGTTCGGGGGTGACCGCCATGGGCACGTCGTCGGTGATCACGGCGATCTCGCCCTCGAAGTCGATGCCGTGCTCCTCGCTGATCGCCTCGATGTCCTCGGTAGGTGCCAGGAAGTTGTCGCCGCCGCCCTGGTACATCAGCGGGTCGGTCCAGAAGGTCTCGGGCATCTCGGCGTTGCGCGCCTGGCGCACCAGCTGGACGTGGTTGAGGTAGGCGGAGCCGTCAGCCCAGTGGTAGGTGCGCGGCAGCGGCGAGTGCAGGGTGCTCTGGTCGAGGTCGAAGGCGCCTTCGGCCTTGCCTGCGTTGAGCTCGGCGTAGCGGGCCTCGAGCCTGGGGCTCAGGGTGTCCCAGGCCTCGATGGCCTGCTGCAGGGTGGGGGCGATGTCGGTGGCGCGAACGGCGCGGGCCAGGTCGCGGGAGACCACGACCAGTTCGCCGTCGCGGCCTTGCTTGAGAGTGGCGAGCTTCATCTTGTCTCGATCCTTTCGTCGGGGGCGAGGCCCCGCAGGGCCTCGCTCGTCATGTGTCGTGGGGCGCCGGATCAGGCACGGTTCGGGTCGAAGTGGGAGCGCAGGGTCGACCACACATCCACATAGTCACGCTGGCGGAAGTCCGCCTCCAGGGCTGCCGCGGTGGGGTGGTAGACGTAGCGGCTCTCGAACATGAAGGCCAGGGTATTGCCCTGGTACTGGGGCTTGAGCTCCGCCGTGGAGGCCTTCTCGAAGGTCTCGGCGTCCGGGCCGTGGGGCGACATGCAGTTGTGCAGGCTGGCGCCACCCGGCAGGAAGCCCTCCGCCTTGGCGTCGTACTCGCCATGCACCAGCCCCATGAACTCGCTCATCAGGTTGCGATGGAACCAGGGCGGCCGGAAGGTGTTCTCGGCCACCATCCAGCGCGGCGGGAAGATCACGAAGTCCAGGTTGGCCATCCCGGGAGTATCGGAGGCCGAGGTCAGCACGGTGAAGATCGACGGGTCGGGGTGATCGAAGCTCACCGTGTTGATGGTGTTGAAGTTGGCCAGGTCGTACTTGTAGGGGGCGTAGTTGCCGTGCCAGGCCACCACGTCCAGCGGCGAGTGGTTCAGGCGCGTCTCCCAGAAGCGACCGGAGAACTTGGCCACCAGCGAGAACTCCCCCTCGAGCTCTTCAAAGGCGGCCACCGGGCTCTGGAAGTCGCGCGGGTTGGCCAGGCCGTTGGCACCGATGGGCCCGAGGCCAGGGAGCTCCATCGGGCTGCCGTAGTTCTCGCAGATATAGCCGCGAGCGGCCTCGACGCCGTCGGCCCGGCGCACCTGGAACTTGACGCCGCGCGGAATCACCGCGATCTCGCCGCCTGCGACCTCGAGCTCGCCGAACTCGGTACGCAGCCGCAGCTTGCCCAGCTGCGGGACGAAGAGCATCTCGCCATCCGCGGTGTAGAAGAAGCGCTCGGTCATGTCCCGGTTGAAGGCGTAGACGTGTATGCCCACGCCGCTCTGGGCCCCGGCATCGCCGTTGACGGCGATGGTCAGCAGGCCGTCGACGAAGTCGGTGGGCTCTGAGGGCAGCGGGGCCGGGTCCCAGCGCATCTGGTTGGGGTCGGCGGCGGGCCTGTCCAGCGGGGAGGTGTGAACCCGGCGGTTCTCAAGCGGCTGGTAGGCGCTCTGCACCACGGAGGGGCGGATGCGGTAGAGCCAGCTTCGCAGGTTCTGGTGCCGGGGTGCCGTGAAGGCCGAGCCGGTCAGCTGCTCGGCGTAGAGCCCGTAGGCACACTGCTGCGGCGAGTTCTGGCCGACAGGCAGCGCCCCCGGCAGGGCCTCGGTGGAAAAGTGGTTGCGAAAGCCGCTCTGGTAACGGAGGGGGGGCGTCATTGTCATTATGCTCCGACATAAAGTTTCAAATGGAACCAATCAGTCGATACTAGATCCTGATGGTTTCATATGCAACTATATGCCTGTCGATGAATGATGGGGACCAGATCAGGAGGAAGGTGGAATGTCGTCAGGCGAGGAGCATCAAGAAGTACCGCAGCAGGGGCCCGGCCGGCTGGACCTCAACCAGTTCCTCCCCTATCGGCTCAACCGTCTGGCCGACCGCATCAGCGACGAGCTGGAGCGCATGTATGCACAGCGCTACGGCCTCAACGTGGCCCAGTGGCGTGTGCTGGCCTGGCTCAGCCACTGCGATGACCTGACCGCCAAGAAGGTCTGCACCTACACCAACATGGACAAGGCGCGGGTCTCCCGGGCGGTTCAGGCGCTGGTCGACCGTGGGCTGGTGACCCGGACGCCCTCCGCCAGGGACCAGCGGGTGCATGACCTGCATCTTACCCGCGAGGGGGCTGAGCTGCTCTCGCGCCTGATCCCGGAGGCCCAGGACTGGGAGGCGGAGCTCGTGGCGACCCTCAGTGCGGGGGAGTACCGTGACCTGCTCAATGCCATGGGCAAGCTGGAGCGGCAGCTGGAGCGGATCGGCTAGGCTCGCCTCCGAGGCGAACCCCACACGACAGCGCCCGGCCAGATGGCCGGGCGCTGTCGTGTGGGGGTCGGGGGCAGGCGATGCGGTCAGGCCGTCGGGACCTTGCCCCCCAGCCGTGCGGTGATCTCGGCGGCGGTGTCGCGCACCAGCGCGCCCAGCTCGGCCAGTCGCGCCTCGGGGATTCGCGCCTTGGGGCCGGAGACAGAGATGGCGGCCAGCGGGGTGCCATGCTCGTCATGGATGCAGGCGGCCACGCACTGCAGGCCGATGGCGTGCTCCTCCCGGTCGCAGGCGAAGCCCTGGCGGCGGATCTCGGCCAGCCCCTCACGCAACGATTCGGGGGTGTGCAGGGTGTTCTCGGTGACGCGCGCCAGGCCCCGCTCGTCGAGGATGCGCTCGAGCTCGTCGTCCGGCAGCCAGGCCATCAGTGCCTTGCCGACGCCCGAGGCGTGCAGCGGCGCCCGGGAGCCGAGACGGGTGATCATGCGCATCATCTGCGGCGACTCGCTCTGGGCCAGGAAGACCGCCGTGCCGTCGTCACGCACGCCGAGGTTGGCCGTCTCGCCGGTCTGGGCGGTGAGGCGGCGCAGGAAGGGCCGGCTGGTGCCGACGAAGTCGCGAGCCTCGAGGAAGCTGTTGCCGATGCGGAAGGTCTTGACGTCGATCTTCCACACGCCGAGCTCGCTGTCCTGGGTGACGAAGCCCTGGCTCTGCAGGGCCTGCAGCAGCCGGTGAGTGGTGGAGGGGGCGAGCTCCGCCTGTTCGGCCACCTCGGAGAGGGCCAGGCCGCCGGGGCTGGCCGCCAGGCGCTCGAGCAGGTTGAGCCCGCGTACCAGCGACTGGCTGTGGCCACTGGTGCTCTTGCCCGACCCCGCGGGCCGTCCCGCTGTCCTGCGCTTGCCTTCGCTCACCCGGATCGTCCTCCTGCCGTGTTCTCTCGAGGCCACAGGATACCGTGTCGGCCCGGCGCTGTCGCGGTTGCGGAAATGGCTTCCATCCCGCGATGCCGCCGTGGTCTCAGCGATGTCGCCATTGGGGCGGGCGCTTCTCGATGAAGGCGTCGATCCCCTCGCCGGCGTCCTCGGCCATCATGTTGCAGGCCATCACCTCGCCGGCGTAGGCGTACGCCTCGTCCAGCGGCATGGCGAGCTGGCGGTGGAACATCGCCTTGCCGGTGCGCACCGCGACCGCGCTCTTGGCGCAGATGCTCGAGGTGAGCACGCCCACCGCATCGTCGAGGGCCGCGTCGTCGGCGACCCGGTTGACCAGCCCCCAGTCGCGGGCCTGGTCGGCATCGATGAACTCGCCGGTGAAGAGCATCTCCATGGCCCGCTTGCGGCCGACATTGCGCGACAGCGCCACCGCCGGGGTGGAGCAGAACAGCCCGGCATTGATACCCGAGACGGCGAAGCGCGCCGAGCGCGCCGCCACGGCCAGGTCACAGCTGGCCACCAGCTGGCAGCCCGCCGCCGTGGCGATGCCTTGCACCCGGGCGATCACCGGCACCGGCAGGTCGACGATGGCCTGCATCACGGCCCCGCAGCGCGCGAAGAGTTGCTGGTAGTAGGCCTCCTCGGGGTTGGCACGCATCTGCTTGAGGTCGTGACCGGCACAGAAGGCGCGGCCCTCAGCGGCGATCACCACGCAGCGCACGTGCGCGTCGTCGGCCAGGCGGTCGAGCTCGCCACCCAGCGCCTCGAGCATCTCCTCGGAGAGGGCATTGAACTGCCTCGGCCGGTTCAGCGTCAGGGTGGTCACGCCATCGCGTTCATGGCGGCGGACCAGGGGGCTGTCATCCTGCATCGTGGTGACTCCGGTGGAAGGAAGAGCCCCCAGCCTAGCGCCCCGGGCAGCGCTTTCGTTAGGCTTGCGACCAAAGATGGTCCCTGGCGAGGAGTGCCCATGAACGACGTTTCCCCCGAGTCCACCGCCTTCCCGGCAGCTACCGCGCGCGCCAAGCACAAGGGGCTGCCCGAGACCGGTACCCGCCTGCTGGCGGACGTGAGCCTGCCGGCGGCGGTGCTGCACGAGGCATCGCTGGCCCACAACCTGGACTGGATGCAGGCCTTCTGCGATGCCCATGGCGCCCTGCTGGCCCCCCACGGCAAGACCACCATGGCCCCGGCGCTCTTTCGCCGCCAGCTGGAAGGCGGCGCCTGGGCGATCACCCTCGCCACCGCCCCTCAGTGCCGGGCCGCCGTTGCCCATGGCGTGACGCGCCTGCTGCTGGCCAACCAGCTGGTGGGACGGGCCAACATGGCCATCGTGGCGGAGCTGCTCGAGGCCGGCGCCGAGCTCTGGTGCCTGGTGGACGCCGCCGACAATGCCCGCGAGCTGGACGCCTTCTTCGCCGGGCGTGGCCTGCGCCTGCCGGTGCTGATCGAGCGGGGGGTGCCGGGCGGGCGCTGCGGTTGTCGCAGCCGCGAGGAGGTGCTGGCGCTGGCCGCCGTGGTCGACGCGGCGGCCGGCCTCGAGCTCGCCGGCGTTGAGGGCTACGAGGGCCTGGTCCAGGCCGAGGCGGGGGCCTCCCCGGAGGCGGCGGTGGCGGCCTATGCGGCCGACCTGGTCGACACCCTCAGCGCCCTGCAGCGCGCCGGCCGGCTGGCGGTGGCGCGCCCGCTGGTCACCGCCTCTGGCTCCGCCTGGCACGATATCGTCGCCGAGGCCTTCCGCGATGCCGGGCTGGACGAGCGGGTCCGCCGGGTGATGCGGCCCGGCTGCTACGTGACCCACGACCACGGGCTCTACGGCGAGGCCCAGGCCCGGGTGCTGGGGCGTCGGCCGGCCCTCGGCGAGGGGCTGCGCCCGGCCCTGGAGGTGTTCGCCCAGGTGCAGTCGCTGCCGGAGCCGGGCCTGGCCATCGTCGCCATGGGGCGTCGCGATGTCGGCGGCGATCGCCTGCCGCGGGCGCTGCGCCGCTATCGCGAAGGCGGGACGGCGGAACGGACCTTGCCGGTCGAGGGCTGGCGGGTGGAGAAGCTCATGGACCAGCACGCCTTCGTGCGCCTGCCCGAGGCGGCGGGCCACCGGCCTGTGGACGAGGTGCGCGTGGGCGATACCGTCGCCTTCGGCATCTCCCATCCCTGCCTGACCTTCGACAAGTGGCGACGCCTGTGCCGGGTCGATGAGGCGCTGGAGGTGGTGGAGGTGCTCGAGACCTGCTTCTGACCGCCGCCGCCTCGAGGCGGCGGCGGGGCAGGCTCGGCGACCTCAGACGTCGCTGCGGAAGGGGCGCTCCTCGCGGGGCAGGATCAGGTTGAGGACGATGGCGCAGAGCGCGCCGGGAATCAGCCCCGACTCGATGATCGCCTGGAGGTTGTCGGAGAGGTCGGCGTAGAGCCCCTCCTGGGCCGGCAGGCCGATGGCCGCCGACAGCGAGACGCCGATGATCACCATGTTGCGCTTGTTGAAGCTGATGTGGGAGAGCATCTTGATGCCGGCGCTGGCGATCATGCCGAACATGATCACCACCGCCCCACCGAGCACGGCATTGGGGATGCTGGAGACGATGGCGCCGAGCTTGGGCAGCAGGCCGGCGATGACCAGGAAGGCGCCGCCGATGGCCACCACGTAGCGGCTGACCACACCGGTCAGTGCCACCATGCCCACGTTCTGGCTGAAGCTGATCTGGGGGAAGGCGTTGAAGATGGCGGCGAAGACGCTGGCCAGGCCATCGGCCATCACCCCGCCGGAGAGCTCCTTCGGGGTGGGCGCGCGATCCAGCCCCCCGGCGGTGGTCCCGGCGATGTCGCCGATCGACTCGGCGCAGGTCACCACGGCCAGCAGCACCACCGGCAGCACGGCGGCCCAGTGGAACTCCAGGCCGATGGCCAGCGGGGTGGGCAGCGAGACCCAGGCGGCGCCGCCGATGGCGGAGAAGTCCACCAGGCCGAAGGCGGTGGCCGCGGCGTAGCCGGCCAGCAGGCCGATCAGCGGGGCCGCTTCCGACCAGATGCCGCGGCCGAACTGGTGCAGCCCCAGGGTGATGACCAGCACCAGCCCCGCCAGCAGCAGGTGGTGCGAGGCCCCGAAGTCCTCGGCGCCGAAGCCGCCGCCGACATAGGCCAGGCCCACCGGCATCAGCAGGGTGCCGAGCATGATCACGAAGGTGCCGGTGACCACCGGCGGGAAGAGGAAGCGGAACCAGGGCAGGAAGAGCCCCACCAGGGCCATGGCGACCCCGCCGCACAGCGCTGCGCCCAGGGCCGCCGGCAGCCCCATGCCCACGGCGATGGGGATCAGCACCGGCACGAAGCCGAAGCTGGTGCCCATGACGATGGGCAGGCGGGCCCCGATCGGGCCGAGCCCCAGGGACTGCACCAGGGTGGCCACCCCGGCCACGAACATGGCGGCCTGGATCATGAAGGTGGTCTGCTCCGCGGAGAGGTCCGCGGCACCGGCGATGATGATGGGTACGGTGACGTTGCCGACGAACATCGCCAGCACGTGCTGCAACCCCAGGGGGATGGCGCGCCCCAGGGGCGGCATGGCATCGACGTCGTGGGTGCTGCGCACCCGGCGCGCCGTCGCGTCGGCGCGGGACTCGGTGGTCATGGGGTGTCTCCTGTTGTCGTTGTTGGACGTGGTTGAGAACAGAGGGAATCGGGATGGGAATCAGGCCGAACCGCGCAGCTCGCGGGCGGCCTGGTCGTGCCGGGCCAGCAGGGTATCGAGGTCGAGGTCCCGTGGCCGGCCATCGACCAGGCGCCAGTGCCCGGCGACCATCACCCGGTCGGCGCGGTGGGCCCCGCACAGCAGCAGGGCCGCGACCGGGTTCTCGGCACCCGAGAAGCGGGCCTCGTCCAGCCGGAACAGTGCCAGGTCGGCCTGCTGGCCGGGCGCCAGCCCGCCGATGTCGGTGCGTCCCAGGCAGGCCGCCGAGCCACGGGTGGCCCAGCGGATCACGTCGTCGTGGGTCACTCGGCTCGGCGAGTAGCGCAGCCGACCCAGCAGCAGGGCCTGGCGCATCTCCTCGGCCAGGTTGGAGTGATCGTTGGAGGCCGAGCCGTCCACCGCCAGCCCCACCGGGCAGCCGGCGGCCTCGAGCTCCAGGGTGCGGCACATGCCGGAGCCCAGCACCATGTTCGAAGACGGACAGTGGGCGATCCCGGTGCCGGCCTGGCCCAGGCGAGCGACTTCCTGGTCGGTGAAGTGGATGCCATGGGCCAGCCAGGTGCGCGGCCCCAGCCAGCCGGTAGCCTCCAGGTAGTCCAGCGGGCGTATGCCGAAGAGCCGCTGGCAGTAGGCCGTCTCGTCCTCGGTCTCGGCCAGGTGGGTGTGCAGGCGCACATCCTTATCCTCGGCCAGGCGGGCGCTCTCCTGCATCAGCTCGCGGCTCACCGAGAAGGGCGAGCAGGGCGCCAGGGCGATGGTGGTCATGGCGCCGTCGCCGCGCTGGTGGTGGGCGTCGATGAGCCGGGCGCTTTCGTCGAGGATGGTGGCCTCGTCCTGCACCACGGACTGGGGCGGCAGGCCGCCGTCGTCGCGGCCCACGCTCATCGAGCCCCGGGTGAGGGCGGCCCGCACGCCGAGGCGCCGGGCGGTCTCCACCTGGACGTCGATGGCATTCTCCAGTGCGCCGGAGAAGACGTAGTGGTGGTCGGCCACGGTGGTGCAGCCGGACATCAGCAGCTCGACCATGGCGAGTTCGCTGGCGAGGGCGAGCTGGCGCTCGGTGAGATTGGCCCAGACGTCGTAGAGGGTCGTCAGCCAGGGGAAGAGTTCCTTGTTCAGGGCCGGCGAGTAGGCCCGGGTCAGGGTCTGGTAGAAGTGATGGTGGGTATTCACCAGCCCCGGCAGCAGCACATGCGCCGAGGCGTCGAAGACCTCATCCACCGGCGTCGAGGGTGCGGCGCCGGCGGGCACGGCCTCCACGATACGCCCGTCCTGAATCACCACGCCGCCGGCGGCACGCGCATCGCTGCAGGCGAGCGGCCTGCGGATCCACAGGGTCGGGTTGGGCTGGGGCATGTTGTCCTCCCGGTGGGCCGTCAAGCGGCCGCTGAATGGACAAAGGGTTACCCAAGTCTCGTGCTGGGCCGGAGTCCTGGTTCAGGTGCCTTCGACATCTTGTGTGTACTTTAACTGTCGTCCATGACCTGGCATGGATTGTGTACAAAATGGTGGGCTTTGGGGAAGCTGTCAAGCGCGTGATGCTCAACGCTCGTCGGTTCCCGGCATGCTGTGCGAGAGCGGCCGGCAGGGGTGAGTCCCCGGACGGGGAGAGAGCCGGCAGGAAACCCGGCGGCATGGGTGCCGTTCATGAAAAGAGCCGCCGCGTCATTGACGCGGCGGCTCCGGTCTACCGGGAGGCAACGGGGGTCAGTCGGCGTAGCTGCTCTCGGAGTAGAGTACCCGCACGCGCAGGGTGTGCTTCACCTGGCGAAGGGCCTCCAGGGCCCGCGAGCCGTAGGCCTTGTCCACGTCGATGACCACGTAGCCGATGCGCTCGTTGGTCTGCAGGTACTGGCCGAGGATGTTGATGTCGTTCTCGGAGAGCACGCGGTTGATCTCGGAGAGGACCCCGGGCACGTTGTCGTGGATATGCAGCAGGCGGTGCTTGCCCGGGTGGGCCGGCAGGGCCACCTCGGGGAAGTTGACCGAGCTGACGGTGGTGCCGTTGTCGGAGTAGGTGACCAGCTTCTCGGAGACCTCGATGCCGATGTTCTCCTGGGCCTCGAGGGTGGAGCCGCCGATGTGCGGGGTGAGGATGACGTTGGCCAGGCCGCGCAGCGGGCTCTCGAACTCCTCCTCGTTGCCCTTGGGCTCCACCGGGAAGACGTCGATGGCGGCGCCGTTGAGGCGCCCGGCCTTCAGCGCCTCGGCCAGGGCCTCGATCACTACCACGCTGCCGCGCGAGGCGTTGATCAGGATGCTGCCCGGCTTCATCAGGGCAATCTCGGGCTCGCCGATCATCCAGCGGGTGGAGGGCAGGTCCGGCACGTGCAGGCTGACCACGTCGGCGCGGGCCAGCAGCTCCTCGAGGCTGGCCACCTGGCGGGCATTGCCCATCGCCAGCTTGGTCACCACGTCGTAGTAGATGACGTCGAAGCCCAGCGACTCGGCGAGCACCGAGAGCTGCGAGCCGATGCTGCCGTAGCCGATGATGCCCAGGGTCTTGCCACGCGCCTCATGGGAATTCTTGGCCGACTTCAGCCAGCCGCCCTGGTGGGCGCGGGCGCTCTTCTCGGGGATGCCGCGCAGCAGCATGATCGCCTCGGCCAGCACCAGCTCGGCCACCGAGCGGGTGTTGGAGAAGGGGGCGTTGAAGACCGGGATGCCGCGCACCAGGGCGGCATCGAGGTCCACCTGGTTGGTCCCGATGCAGAAGCAGCCCACCGCCACCAGCTTCTCGGCGGCGTCGAAGACGCGCTCGTTGAGCTGGGTGCGCGAGCGGATGCCGATGAAGTGGACGTCACGGATCTTCTCGATCAGCGTCGCCTCGTCCAGCGAGGTCGGCAGGTGCTCGATGTTGGTGTAACCGGCATTGAGTAGGTTGTCCACCGCGCTCTGGTGGACGCCCTCGAGCAGCAGGATCTTGATCTTGCTCTTGTCCAGGGACGTTTTGGCCATGGTCGATTCAACCCCTTCGTCGGCGCGCGCCGCATGCATGTGTCATGAAGATGCTGAAGAGCCTGGGGCCCAAGGGCAGGCTCGAAACAGGGCCGATAGCTTACCACAGCCGGCATGAGCGAGGATGAAAATGCTGAGCGCCATGGATGAATGGCATGCAAGTTGCGCGGGGGGCGGCCGGGGCAGACGACCCCCCGGGGAGAGCGTGTATACTGTCCGCCCATGAACCAGCCACCAGCGAGAGAGGCGATGGCGGAACAGCACAGCCAAGTCAGCGGCGCCGAGCCGGCACCGGCCGACTTCGCCGCCACCGTCGAGCGGCTCGAGCAGCTCGTCGAGCGACTGGAGTCCGGCGAGCTGTCCCTGGAGGGGTCGCTGGCCGCCTTCGAGCAGGGCGTGCGCCTGACCCGCGACGCTCAGCGACGGCTCGACGAGGCGGAGCTCCGGGTGCGCACCCTCACCGAGGGCGAGGCCGGCGGCGTCGACCTGCAACCCTTCGATGCGCCCGCCGCGGAGGACGATGGTGAGCGCTGATGCCCTGGCCGACCGGCTGTCCACGGACCGGGCCCGGGTCGATGCCCGTCTCGAGGCGCTCTTCGCGGCGCGCTCGGCCCCCTCGCCACGCCTCGAAGCGGCCATGCGCCACGGCCTGCTGGTGGGGGGCAAGCGGCTGAGGCCGGTGCTGGTCTATGCGGCCGGTCGCGCCCTGGGGGCGGCGGAGGACGACCTGGACGCCCCGGCCATGGCGCTGGAGCTGGTCCACGCCTATTCGCTGGTTCACGACGACCTGCCGGCCATGGACGACGATGACCTGCGCCGCGGCCAGCCCACGGTGCACCGGGCCTTCGACGAGGCCACCGCAATCCTCGCCGGTGACGCCCTTCAGGCCCTGGCCTTCGAGGTGCTGGCGCGGGCCGCCCATCCCCGGCTGCCGGCACTGCTCGCCGGCCTGGCCGGCGCCGCCGGGCGCGACGGCATGGTGGCCGGCCAGGCGCTGGACCTCGCCGCCGTCGGCGGGCATCCCGATGCGGCGGCCCTGGCCGCCATGCATGGCCACAAGACCGGTGCGCTGATCCGCGCCGCGGTGCGCCTCGGCGGCCTGGTCGCCGTGGACGAGGCCGACCCCCGGCTGGCCGCCCTGGACGCCTATGCCGACGCCATCGGCCTGGCCTTCCAGATCCACGACGACATCCTTGACGTGACCGGCGACACCGCCACCCTGGGCAAGGCCTCCGGGGCCGACGCCGCCCGGGCCAAGCCCACCTACCCGAGCCTGCTGGGGCTCGAGGGTGCCCGTCGACGGGCCGACGAGCTGGTCGAGACGGCCGTGGCGGCCCTGGCGCCGCTGGGCGGGGCCGCCATCCCCCTGGCCGACCTGGCCCGCTACATGATCGAGCGTGACCATTGACACTACAGGGCCCTCATGAAGCTGTTCGATGACATCCCCGTCGAGCGTCCGGCCACGCCGTTGCTCGATACCCTGGATACCCCGGCCGCGCTCCGCGCCATGACCACCGGCCAGCTGGCCCAGGTGGCCGACGAACTGCGCGCCTACCTGCTCTACAGCGTGGGCGTCTCCGGCGGCCACTTCGGCGCCGGCCTGGGCGTGGTGGAGCTCACCGTGGCCCTGCATCAGGCGCTGGAGACTCCCTACGACCGCCTGGTGTGGGACGTGGGCCACCAGGCCTATCCCCACAAGATCCTCACCGGGCGTCGCGAGGCGATGACCGGCATCCGCCAGTACGGCGGCCTTGCCGCCTTCCCGCGGCGCGCCGAGTCGGAGTATGACACTTTCGGCGTGGGCCATTCGAGCACCTCGATCTCGGCGGCCCTGGGCATGGCCCTGGCCGCCCGCACCCGCGGCGAGCAGCGCCGTGTCTGCGCGGTGATCGGCGACGGCGCCCTGACCGCCGGGATGGCCTTCGAGGCCCTGGCCCATGCCGGCCATGTGGATGCCAACCTGCTGGTGGTGCTCAACGACAACGAGATGTCGATCTCCGAGAATGTCGGCGGCATGGCCAGCTACCTGGCACGCATCCTCACCAGCAAGCCCTATACCAGCATGCGCGAGGGTGGCAAGAAGGTGCTCTCCCACCTGCCCGGGGCCCTGGAGCTGGCGCGGCGCACCGAGGAGCACATGAAGGGCATGATCAGCCCGGCCACGCTCTTCGAGGAGCTGGGCTTCAACTACATCGGGCCCATCGACGGCCATGACCTGCCGCTGCTGTTGCAGACGCTGCGCAACATGCGTGACCTCGAGGGCCCCCAGTTCCTCCACGTGAAGACCTGCAAGGGCAAGGGCTTCCTGCCCGCCGAGGCCGACCCCATCGGCTACCACGCCATCACCAAGCTGGAGAAGAACGGCGAGACGCCGCCGCCGCTCAAGCCGGCCAGCCCGTCGGCCAGCCGCAAGCAGAAGTACTGCCGTGTCTTCGGCGACTGGCTGTGCGACATGGCGGCGGTGGACGAGCGCCTGGTCGGCATCACGCCGGCCATGCGCGAGGGTTCCGACCTGGTGCGCTTCTCGAAGGAGTACCCCGAGCGCTACTTCGACGTGGCCATCGCCGAGCAGCATGCGGTGACCCTGGCCGCGGGCCTGGCCTGCGAGGCCATGAAGCCGGTGGTGGCGATCTACTCCACCTTCCTGCAACGTGGCTATGACCAGCTGATCCACGACGTGGCGGTGCAGGCGCTCGATGTCACCTTCGCCATCGACCGCGCCGGCCTGGTGGGCGAGGACGGCCCCACCCACCACGGCAGCCTGGACCTCTCCTACCTGCGCTGCGTGCCGGGGCTGGTGGTGCTGGCCCCCGCCGACGAGGCCGAGTGCCGGGCGATGCTCAGTGCCGCCTACCACCATCCCGGCCCCGCCGCCGTGCGCTACCCCCGCGGCACCGGCCCGGGCGTCGCCACGCCCGATCACCTCGAGCCGATCGAGATCGGCCGTGCCGAGTGGCGGCGTCGTGGCAGCGGCGAGGCGACGCGGGTGGCCCTGCTGGCCTTCGGCAGCCTCAATGGCCCGGCGGCAGAGGTGGCCGAGCGCCTCGACGCCAGTCATCTCAACATGCGCTCGATCAAGCCGCTGGACCGTGACGCCGTGCTGGCCGCGGCCGATGAGCACGACCTGCTGGTGACCCTGGAGGAGAACGTGGTCGCCGGCGGGGCCGGCAGTGCGGTCAACGAGCTGCTGATGGCCGAGGGGGTGCAGGTGGAAGTGCTCAACCTCGGGCTGCCCGATGCCTTCGTCGAGCACGGCAAGCCTGCCGAACTGCTCGTCGAGTGCGGCCTGGACGCGGACGGCATCGAAGCCTCTATCCGCACTCGGCTGCCCTGACCCCCGTCATCCTTCGCTCACGAGGTTACGATGCTGTTCCTGATACTGATCGGTGCCCTGCTGGGGCTGGCCATCGGCGGCCCCATCGGCCTGCTGGTGGGCGGCGCCCTGGGCTACTGGCTGGGTAGAGGCCTGCGCAAGCGCCTGCTGAACAAGCTGGTCGGCCTCCAGTCCCAGTTCCTGGAATCGACCTTCGCCGTCATGGGGTGCCTGTGCAAGGCCGATGGCCAGGTCTCCGAGGACGAATTGGAAGCCTCCCGCCAGCTGTGGGATCGGCTGCGGCTCAGCGAGGCCCAGCGCGCCCAGGCCCGCGCCGACTTTACCCGCGGCAAGGGCGACGACTTCGACCTGGACGCCGAGCTCGCCCGGGTTCGCCGCATCGCGGCACACCAGCCCGCGCTGCGTCAGGTCTTCCTGCAGGTGCAGCTGGCCGCGGTCGCCGCCGATGGCGAGCTGCACCCCGCCGAGCACGAGATGCTGATGCGGGTGGTGCGGGGCCTGGGGTGCAGCGAGGCCGAGATCGCCCAGGTCGAGGCCATGCTGCGTGGCGGCCCCCGGGGGACGGGCGAACAGGGCCCCTCGCTGGAGGATGCCTACCGGGTGCTGGGGGTCGACCAGGATGCCAGCGACGCCGAGATCAAGAAGGCCTACCGCCGCCTGATGAGCGAGAACCACCCCGACAAGCTCGCCGCCAAGGGCCTGCCCGAGAGCATGCGCGAGGTCGCCAAGGAGCGCACCAGCGAGATCGGCAGCGCCTACGAGCGCATCCGCAAGGCGCGCGCCGCCTGACACCGGCCGGGCGGCCGCGCTCTTGCCCCTGCCGTGCTGCCCGCCCGCCTTTCACCGCGCCTCGCCACCGGCCACGCCCTGCGCTAGCGTAGCGGGACCGATGCACTACCCACGGAGTCGCGCGATGATCACCCTTTACAGCTTTCCTGCCTCCCGCTCGCTGCGGGTCGCCTGGACCCTGGAGGAGCTGGGGCTCGACTATGCCTGCCAGCAGGTGGACCTGGCGGCCGGCGCGGGCCGGGAAGGTGCCCATCTCGCCCGCCATCCCGACGGCAAGGTGCCAGTGCTGGAAGATGGCGAGCTGACGCTGTTCGAGTCGGCGGCGATCTGCCGCTACCTGGCGGAGCGCTACGGCGAGCCGGGTGGCCTGCTGCCGGCCTCCCTCGAGGATCGTGCCCGGGTCGACCAGTGGCTGTTCTTCACCACGTGCGAGCTGGAGCAGGCGCTCTGGTCCCAGGCCAAGCACAAGTTCACCCTGCCCCGGGAGCGGCGGGTGCCGGCGGTGTTGCCTACCGCGGCCTGGGAGTTCCAGCGGGCGCTGGAGGCCCTGGCGCGGCGCTTCGATGGCGAGGGCTGGCTGGTGGGCGACCACTTCACGCTGGCGGACCTGCTGCTGGGGCACACCCTGAGCTGGGCGGTGCAGTTCAAGACCCGCCTGCCGGCGGCGCTGGAGGCCTATCGGCAGCGCTGTGCTTCCCGCCCGGCCCTGGCCAGGGCGGTGGCGCGTGAGCGTGCCGCGGCCGACGAGCCGGCGTGAGGCGCGCTCAGGCCGTGAAGGGCAGCACCGCGGTGTAGACCGCGAAGTAGTGGCAGGCGCTGCCGCCCATGACGAACAGGTGCCAGATCGCATGATTGTAGGGGATGGCGCTGATGGCATAGAAGGCCACGCCCAGGGTGTAGGTGACGCCACCGGCGACCAGCAGGGCGAGGCCGGTATCGGACAGGCGAGCCGCCAGCTCGTCGCCGGCGAAGACGATCAGCCAGCCCATCACCAGGTAGATGGCGACCCGCAGCGCGGCGAAGCGGTGGGGCCAGGCCAGCTTGCAGGCGATGCCGGCCAGGGCCAGGGACCAGACGGTGGCGAACAGCGTCCAGCCTGTGGGGCCGCGCAGGTTGACCAGCAGGAAGGGGGTGTAGGTGCCGGCGATCAGCAGGTAGATCGCGCAGTGGTCGAGTGACTGGAACAGGCCCTTCAGGCGCGGGTGGCGGACCCCATGGTAGAGGGTGGAGGCGGTGTAGAGCAGCACCAGGCTGACGCCGTAGAAGCCGATGCCGACAAGCTTCCAGGGGTCGACCCGGGTGGCCAGGCTGGCCAGCACCAAGAGCACCACGACCCCGGCGAGGCTCAGCGCCGCACCGATGCCATGGCTGATGCTGTGCAGCAGCTCCTCGAGGCTACTGAAGGGCGTCTCGTCGTCGCGGGCGGAATCTGTCATCGGGAGCCTCCTGCCGAGGAGCCAGCCCGATGCCGGGACCCGGTGGCTCAGGGCTTGCGTTCGATATCCACGTCGCTGGCCTGGGTGAAGTCGCCCAGCGCCATCATGTGGCCCAGCTTGCCGGCCTTGGTGGTGAGGTACTGCTCGTTATGCGGGTTTAGACCGGTGGTCAGCGGGACGCGTTCCACGACCACCACGCCGGCCTGGGTCAGGGCGTCGACCTTGCGGGGGTTGTTGGTCATCAGGCGCAGCGCCTTGATCCCCAGGTGGTCGAGCATCGGCACGCAGAGGTCGTAACGGCGCAGGTCGGCGGCGAAGCCCAGCTGCTCGTTGGCTTCCACGGTGTCGGCGCCGGCATCCTGGAGGTGGTAGGCGCGGATCTTGTTGAGCAGGCCGATGCCACGGCCTTCCTGGCGCAGGTAGAGCAGCACGCCGCGCCCTTCCTCGGCGATGCGCTTGAGCGCCTCCTGCAGCTGGAAGCCGCAGTCGCAGCGCATGGAGAAGAGGGCATCGCCGGTCAGGCACTCGGAGTGGACCCGTCCCAGCACCGGCTCGCCATCGGCCACGTCGCCCAGGGTCAGGGCGATGTGGTCCTTGCCGGTGGCATCGTCCTCGAAGCCGTGCATGGTGAAGGTGGCCCAAGGGGTGGGCAGCCGGGAGGCGGCGATGAATCGAATCGTCACGATGTACCTCGGTGGAAGACCACGGCGTTGCCGACGGGTGGAGGGCCATTCTATCAGGAAGGCCGGGCGGGCTCACCGTTGTGTCACGGGGCTCATCCCCGGGCCGTTCGATGGGGTACAATGGCGCCCACATTTTCCGTGGACGAGCGCCCGCATGGAACTCAAGAACGACCGCTTTCTGCGCGCCCTGGCGCGTCAACCCGTCGACCGTACCCCGGTGTGGATGATGCGCCAGGCCGGCCGCTACCTGCCGGAGTATCGTGAGGTGCGTGGCCATGCCGGCAGCTTCATGGACCTGTGCCGCAATCAGGAGCTGGCCTGCGAGGTCACCCTGCAGCCGCTGGAGCGCTACCCCCTGGATGCGGCCATCCTCTTCTCGGACATCCTGACCATCCCCGATGCCATGGGGCTGGGGCTCTACTTCGAGACCGGCGAGGGGCCGAAATTCCGCAAGCCGGTGCGCACATCAACCGAGGTGGAGGCCCTGCAGGCGCCGGACGCCGAGCGTGACCTGGACTATGTGATGCGGGCGGTCTCCACCATCCGCCGCGAGCTGAACGGCCGAGTGCCGCTGATCGGCTTCTCCGGCAGCCCCTGGACGCTGGCCACCTACATGGTGGAGGGCGCTTCCAGCAAGGACTTCCGCCACGTCAAGACGATGCTCTACGACGCGCCGGACACCATGCATCGGCTGCTCGATACCCTGGCCCATGCGGTCACCGACTACCTCAACGCCCAGATCCGCGCCGGCGCCCAGGCGGTACAGATCTTCGATACCTGGGGCGGCGCCCTCTCCACGCCGGCCTACCTGGAGTTCTCGCTGCGCTACATGGAGCAGATCGTCGCCGGCCTGATCCGTGAGCACGAGGGACGCCGGGTGCCGGTGATCCTCTTCACCAAGAACGGCGGCCAGTGGCTCGAGGACATCGCGGCGGCCGGCTCCGATGCCGTCGGCCTGGACTGGACCACAGAGCTCTCCGATGCGCGGGCGCGGGTCGGCCATCGGGTCGCCCTGCAGGGCAACCTCGACCCCCACGTGCTGTTTGCCCGCCCCTCGGCGATCCGAGCCGAGGTGGCGCGCACCCTCGACAGCTTCGGCCACGGGCCCGGCCATGTCTTCAACCTGGGGCACGGCATCAACCAGTTCACCGACCCGGACCATGTCACGGCCTTCATGGAGGCCCTCCACGACTTGAGCCCCGCCTACCACCGCAACATCGCCCATGGCTGACTGGCTCTACCGGGTGGCCGCCGGGGAGGACCGGCAGTGGCGTCGCCGCTGGGCGGTGCTGGCCGGCCTGGCGGCCCTGGTGATCGCCTGGGGCAGCCTGGCACCCGGCAGCGAGCTGCCCGAGACGCTGCCCTGGGACAAGGCCAGTCACTTCATCGGCTATGCCGGCCTGGCGGGCCTGGTCGGGCTCGCCGGAGTCCGCCTGTCGCTGGCCTTCCTGGCCGCGCTGCTGCTGGGCATCGTCATCGAGTTTGCCCAGCTTCCGGTGCCCGGCCGGCTCGGTGGCGACTGGCGTGACATCCTGGCCAACGGCCTGGGCGCCGCCTCGGCGGCGCTGGGGCTGCATGCCTTCCGTCGGGTCTGCCTGGGCCGTTCGCCGCGCCGTGTGTCGCGCCCCTAGGGGCCTGGCTCGCGGCTGGCGTCGGCCGCGAGGTCCAGGGTCGGCTCGCTGGCGGTGGGCCGGGGGCGGTGGCGCTCGGCGGGGCGCAGCACCCGGGCGCTGCCCAGCACGCTCTCCTCCTCGGGCGCGATGCTGCTCGCCGCGCTGGTCCAGGCGGCCTCGCGGTCATG
>NZ_JAWSUJ010000053.1:0-28963 GCF_033549285.1 Halomonas sp. | reverse complement strand
CGACGCTCAGGGGTTACGGCCTCCCGAAGAACCGGGGTCGAGCCAGGCGTCAGGCCACCGTGTCCGCCACCGCCTTGACGGCTCCCTCGCGGACCAGTTCGTCCAGTACCGCATCCACGGCGCGACGGGCCCGCGCGACGATCTCGTCGACCTCCTCGCGAGTGGTAGTCAGCGGCGGCGCGAAGCCCAGGATATCGCCCTGGGGCATGGCGCGGGCGATCAGGTTCTCCTGCATCGCCGCGGCGGCGATGCGCGGGCCGACCTTCAGCGCCGGGTCGAAGGCCGCGCGGCGGCTCGGGTCGGCGGCGAACTCCAGGGCCGCCAGCATGCCCACGCCGCGCACGTTGCCGACGATGGGGTGGTCGCCGAAAGCGGCCTGCATCTGCTGCTGCAGGTAGGCGCCGGTCTCGGCGGCATTCTCGGTCAGCCCCTCGCGCTCGATGATCGCCAGGTTGGCCAGGCCCGCGGCACAGCCCAGGGCATGCCCGGAGTAGGTCCAGCCGTGGCCGATCGGGCCATACTCGCCGGTGCCCTGCTCCAGTACCTGCCACACGCGGTCACCGACGATCACGCCGGAGAGCGGCTGGTAGGCGCTGGTCAGGCCCTTGGCCACGGTGATCAGGTCGGGCTTGATGCCGTAGAAGTGGCTGCCGAAGTCGGTGCCGATGCGCCCGAAGCCGCAGACGACCTCGTCGGCGATCAGCAGCACGTCGTACTTCGCCAGCACCGCCTGGATCTCGGCCCAGTAGCCTTCCGGCGGAGGCACGATACCGCCGGTACCGAGCACCGGCTCTCCGATGAAGGCGGCCACGGTCTCCGGCCCCTCGGCCAGGATCATCTCCTCGAGCCTGGTCGCGCAGTGCCTCGAGAACTCCCGCTCGCTCATGCCCTCGAGCTCCGCGGCACGCTGGTAGTAGAACGGCGCCTCGGTGTGGCGGATGGTGTCGATGGGCAGGTCGAAGTGATCGTGGAACGCCTTCAGCCCGGTCAGCGAGCCGGAGGCGATGCCGGAGCCGTGGTAGCCGCGCATCCGCGAGATGACCTTCTTCTTCTGCGGCAGCCCGCGCACGTTGTTGTAGTAGCGCACGATCTTGAGCTGGGTCTCGTTGGCATCACTGCCGGACATGCCGTAGTAGACCTTGGACATGCCGGGGCCAGCGAGCTCGAGGATCTTCTCGGAGAGGGCGATCTGCGGCTCGTTGGAGTGCCCCACATAGGTGTGGTAGTAGGACATCTTCAGGGCCTGCTCGTAGATGGCCTCGGCCACCTCGCTACGGCCGTAGCCGATGTTGACGCAGTAGAGGCCGGCAAAGCCGTCGATGAACTCGCGGCCATCCTTGTCGACGACATGGATCCCCTTGCCGCCGGTGATCACGCGGCCCGGCGCATCGCCGTGGGCGAAGTCGCGCAGGTGGGTGGAGGCGTGGAAGGTCACCTTGCGGTCGCGGTCGATCAGGTCCTGGTGCTGCTGGTTCATCTCGTGTTCTCTCTTTTCTCGTGCTCCCCGGCATCCCGCCGGGGAGAAGGTTCATCGATGTGATCGGGAAATCAACTACCCGATACGGAGCCCAGGGCGCCGAGGCAGTAGTACTTCGTCTCCAGGTACTCGTCGATGCCGGTCACCCCGCCCTCGCGGCCGAGGCCGGAGTGCTTGACACCGCCGAAGGGCACGGGCGGCCCGGTCATCTTCACCGAGTTCACCGAGACCATGCCGAACTCCAGCGCCCGCATGATCTTCCAGATGCGGCGTATGTCGTGGGTGTAGATATAGGCCGCCAGGCCGTACTCGGTGTCGTTGGCCATCTCGATGACCTGGTCATCGTCGGCGTAGGCGGTGATGCCGGCCACCGGGGCGAAGCTCTCCTCGTGCCAGATCTTCATGTCGTGGGTCACGTCCGTGAGCAGCACCGGCATGAAGAAGTTCTCGCCCGGCGCCTGGCTCTGGTCGCCCGCCACCAGGGTGGCGCCCTTGGAGATGGCGTCATCGACGATGGCCGCGGCCTTCTCCACCGCCTGGCGATGGATCAGCGGCCCCAGGTCGATCTCGCTCTCCAGGCCGTTGCCCACGGTCAGCGCCGCCATGCGCTCGGCGAAGTGCTCGACGAACTCGTCATGGATCGACTCGTGGACCAGGATGCGGTCCGCGGCGAGGCAGTCCTGACCGGCGGTCTGGAACTTGGCCGCCACCGCGGCGAAGGCCGCCTCCTTGGGATCCATGTCCGGCCCCACGATAAAGGGCGCGTTGCCACCGAGCTCCAGCGAGACGCGCTTGACCGTGTTGGCGCACTGCTCCAGCAGCAGCCGGCCGACCCGGGTGGAGCCGGTGAAGGAGAGTGCCTTGACCCGGTCCTCGGCGCACAGGATCTTCGACACCTCGGCGGGCTCGCCCAGCACCACGTTGAACACCCCGGCCGGGATGCCGGCGCGCTCGGCGAGCTCGGCCAGCGCCAGCGCCGAGAACGGCGTCTCGCCGGCCGGCTTGACGATCACCGTGCAGCCGGCGGCCATGGCGGCGGCGGCCTTGCGGGTGATCATCGCCAGCGGGAAGTTCCACGGGGTGATCAGCGCGGCGATGCCCACCGGCTCCTTGATGGTGCCCAGGGCCGCGTTGGGGATATGGCTGGGGATGGTCTCGCCGAAGGTGCGCTTGCCCTCCTCGGCGAACCAGCGCACGAAGCTGGCGCCGTACTCCACCTCGCCACGGGCGTCGGGCAGCGGCTTGCCCTGCTCCAGGGTCATGAGGGTGGCGAGGTCCTCGCGATGGGTCTGCAACAGGTCGTACCAGGCCAGCAGCCGCTCGCAGCGCTCGTCGGCGCGCAGCGCGCGCCAGTGCACGAAGGCGGCCTCGGCGGCATCCACCGCCGCGGTGATCTGGTGGGCCTCCAGCCAGGGAATGTGCCCCAGCGCCTCGCCGGTGGCCGGGTCGAACACGGCCTCCTCACGGCCGCCCTCGCCATGGGTCCACTTGCCGTCGACATAGGCGTACTGGCGAAACAGGCGCGGATCGCTGAGCTTGCTGGACAGAGTCATGCTATACCTCCCCTGACGCACCGGCCGCATCGAGATTGTCGGGCCGGTGTGGAAAAAACGGGCGAGCCGCCTCTTCGGCAGGGCGGCTCGATGGGTACAGGATAAGGGCTTTGGCGGGACGGGACTTTTCGTTACCGGCGGCGGACGGCACAGGATTTTTTGTCCTGTGCCGGAAACGTGCGGTTTTTTCTGTGGCGCGGGGACGGTGGGGCGCCGGGCGCCGTCAGCCCGCCGGCGGGTTGCGCAGTGCCTCCTCGGTGAAGACCAGCAGGCCAAGCTCCGGGCGATAACCGTGGATCTCGGTGACGTCCAGGGCCTGCAGGAAGTAGAGGATCTCCTCGCTGACCACCTGCCCGGGGACCAGCACCGGGAAGCCCGGCGGGTAGGGGATCACGAAGCTCGCCGAGACCACGTCGCGGCCGGTGCGCATCTGGGCCTGGAGCTCGCCGTTGTCGAAGCGCAGGTACTCGGTGTTCTCGTCGTCGTAGCTGAGGAAGTAGGCCTGGCGGATGTCCCCCTCCGGCGTATTGCCGTCGGGGTCGGGGCGGAAGGCCGCATGGAAGCGGCTGAAGTCCGGCAGCGGTGGCAACTCCTTGGTCAGCGAGTGGACGCGGTTCTCGATGATCTTGCGCTCCGGCCGGCTGCTCTCCTCCCAGCGATACTCGAACTCCTTGGCCAGCTTGAGCAGCACGTCGAGCAGGTAGGCGATGGAGCCCCGGGTGGTGCCGATGTTGGTCATGAACAGTACGGTGTTGCGCGAGGTCTTGTTGATCTGGATGCCGTACTTGTTCATCAGGTATTCGTTCTTGAAGGTATCGCCGTCGATGCCCGTGGCGCCGATGGCGATGGTGATGCGGCTGGGGTCGACGACGAACTCGTCATTGGCCCAGGCCTCCTCCATCTTGTTCCACCCGGTGACCGGGTCGTAGAAGGTCTCGACCCCCGACTGCCGGTACTCCAGCGGCACCATGTCCTTGTTGACCAGCACCCGGAAGTACTTCTGCAGCAGCGGGTGGGTATAGAGCTGCTCGCGCAGCGACAGCGCCGCCTCCACCTGGGCGTGCACCAGCTCGAAGCCCTCCATCTCGGCCTGCATGCGCCCCACGTCCAGCGAGGCGATGATCTGGTAGTTGGGCGAGGTCGAGGTATGGGTCATGTAGGCCTCGTGGAACGGCGCCTCGACCTTCTGGCGGTAATCCTGGTCCCAGACGTGGATCATCGACCCCTGGCGCAAGGAGGTCAGGGTCTTGTGGGTGGAGTGGGTGGCATAGGCCCGGATGCGTACCGCGTCGGGGTCGGGCAGCAGGGGCCGGTCGAGCCAGGTGGCATCGTCGTCGGGGTCGAGGGTATCGAACTCCGCCTTCCAGGCGTCGTACTCCGCGCGATAGGCCTCGCTGCGATAGCGGTCACGCAGGGTGCGGGCGGCATGCATGGCGGTGCGCGGCCGATAGGTCGGGTTGAAGCCGGCGAAGGCGAACCACGCCTCGTCCCACAGGAACACCAGGTCGGGCTTGATGGCCAGGCACTCCTCCATCACCCGGCGCACGTTGTAGACCACCCCGTCGAAGGTGCAGTTGGTGAGCAGCAGCATCTTGACCTTGTGCAGATTGCCGGCGCGCTTGTACTCGAGCAGTGTCTTCTTGATCTCCCTGAGCGGCACCGCGCCGTACATGGAATAGTCATGCAGCGGGTAGGAGTCCAGGTAGCTGACGTGGGCGCCGGCCAGCACCATGCCGTAGTGGTGCGACTTGTGGCAGTCGCGGTCGATCAGCACGATGTCGCGCGGCTTGATCAGCGCCTGCACCACGATCTTGTTGGCGGTGGAGGTGCCGTTGGTGACGAAGAAGCTCTGCCGCGCGCCGAAGGCACGGGCGGCATACTCCTGGGCCTTCTTGATCGGCCCGTAGGGCTGCAGCAGCGAATCCAGCCCGCCGGAGGTGGCCGAGGTCTCGGCGAGGAAGATGTTGATGCCGTAGAAGTCGATCATCTGCCCGGCCCAGTGGGAGCGGGTGATCGACTTGCCCCGCGAGATGGGCATGGCGTGGAAGACCCCGGTGGGCTTCTTGCTGTACTCGCGCAGGGCGTCGAAGAAGGGCGTGCGATAGCGGTTGTCGATGGCACGCAGGATGGTGTGGTGCTGCTCGATGTAGTCCGTCTCGCGGTAGAAGATGCGATTGAAGTGACGGATGTCGCGGCTGGCCGTGGCCTCCACGTCGCCGCTGGTGACCAGGAACTGGTCGATCTCGGGGCGCAGCTCGTGGATCATGGTGCTCAGCAGGATGCTGCGCTCGGCCTCGGACTGCTGCTCCAGGGACTGCTCGGAGATCCCCTCGAGGTAGCTGCGCAGGGCGCTGAGGTTGTACTTCGACTTGTAGGGGAACTCGTAGCGGATCAGGCAGGCCTGGATGTTGGGGTTGACCAGCACCGCGATCAGCGCATCCTCGAAGCTTCTCACCGTGACCACGTCGTAGACGAAGCGGTCCTCGGGACGACGCATGTTATGGAAGGCCTCGCGGACCACCTCCTCCTCCGGGGCCGAGAGGTTGTCGACGATCAGCAGCTCGAAGTAGGGCTGGGCCGAGCTGTTCGACGCCGGGTGCCCGCGGCGCAGCTGCGCCAGGGCATCGAGGGTCTCGAGGTCCTCGGCATCGGCATCGGTCTCGCTGAGGTCGACGTGGCGCCGCCGGTAGGACTCGCTGATCAGCGCGCGCACCAGGCGCTTGACCACCTTCTCCAGCAGCCCGTACTCCTCGCGGTCGAACAGCGACCAGAGGTGACGGAAGTCCTCCTTGGAGGGGAAGGCGTGGTAGTCCTCGATGATCTCGAGCCGCGTCAGCTTGACGTCGACCGCCTTGACCAGGTTCTTGGCCCGGCCCTCGTCGTCCAGGCGCACCAGCCGCCCGAGATCGCGCTTCAGCGCGTTCCAGGTGTCGGCGCGCAGCTGGGAGATCTTGTGGTAGAAGCCCAGGGCGGTATAGGGCGTCTCGGTAGCACTCGTCTCAGGCATGGCAACACCCATCCTTGCTCTTGTTGTCGGGGGATCGATCGGTCGGTCAGCCGCTGTGCAGCCCGCGGGTGCCGTAGCGCACGGTGATCCGCTCCTCGGGAAAGTCGTCGAAACTCAGGTCCAGGGTCATCCCGGGCCAGTGGAACTGGGCATGCCCCGAGCGGGGGCGGTAGACCGCGGTATAGACGGTCCCCAGGCCACGCCGGTAGTCGTGGCGGAAGAGTGGCGGGGCCGAGAATGCCGCGATCAGCCGTTCCTCGGTGGTGGCCTCGTCGTCCACCAGGATCGACAGCTGGCGCTCGCGGATCAGGGTCTCCGAGGCCAGGGCATGGGCATACCACTCGATCTTCTTCTGGTGGTTGGTGGCCACCGGCACGCGGCGGATGCTGGCGCGGCGATCCGGGCCGATCATCGCCGTCACGTAGCGCCCGGCGGCGTCGGCCACGGTGATGTTGTAGGCCATGTGGGTGGGCACCCGCGCCAGCACCTCGGCCGCCTCGGGCACGCTGTCGCAGAACTCCAGCAGGTAGCGCAGGATGATCGGCGCACCGAAGCCCTCCCCCACCGCCTTGCGCCCGCCGAAGGCCAGCGACACGGCGAGCCCGCGGTCGTTCATGCCATCGAGCACGCCCCACAGGCAGTCGGACATGGCGATCACCCGCCGCTCGTTCCAGTGCGTGTAGAGGATCGTGCCCTCGCACAGCTCCGGCGGGTAGTCGTAGTTGCGCGCCAGCACTGTGGAGGCGGGGCTGGCGAGCACCGCCTGGGAACAGCCGGTGATGTAGGGCGGCGGCTGGTAGAGGCTCAGGAAGCGCGCGGCCAGGTCGCCACCGCCGGCCAGGTCGCAGAGCGCCCGATAGGTATCGAGCAGCTCCGGCATGTGCCGGCGCAGGGCGTTGTAGCAGGCGAGATACCCCGGCCGCTCGCGCTCCCCCTCGCTGAGGTACCACTGCTCGTAGGCCGGCCAGTGGTACTCGAAGAGCGCCTGCCACCGGGCACCGGCCTTGGCCTCGTGCACGGTGCGAAAATCGAGCATCTTGTCCATGTCGGCCGCAGGCACCTCCCGGGGCGAAAGGGAAACGGTCCCGGAGCTCACAGGATCTTGAAGTTGCCGCCGCCGACGGCATGGCTGACGGCCACCTCCTCCACCACCGGGTCCTGCAGCGACTGGCCGGCGTACTGGCCACGGATGCCGTCGATCCACGCCTTGGCGCGCTCGTTGAGCTGGAAGTCGTCGTCCATCAGTCGGCCGCGGGTGATCAGGATGCCCAGGTCCGCCCCCTCGTAGCGGAAGTCGCCCGCGCCGCTGATGCGCAGGAAGAAGCCCTCGCTGTCGTTCTCGGCGGCATGGGGATGGTAGCTGTAGTGGTCGTAGCTGACGCTGCCGTCGCCGGCCATCTTCCACACCCCGGTGCGCGGCGCCTGCGTCAGCAGGTCGACGCTCTCGTCGGTATGCTTGATCACCAGCTGGCTCCAGCTGTCGACGCTGTCGGGATGCGACCAGCGCTCGTTGATCTCGTTGATGTCGAGGTCGAAGTCGACGTCCGAGAACTCCAGCAGGTGGAAGAGGAACAGCGGGATGTCGGAGTGGGCGAAGGCCGCCACGTTGGTCAGCGAGCTGGCCCCGGTGACGCGCGGATTGAGCTCGCCCAGGTAGACCTCGCCGTTGTCCATGTCGATCAGGAAGTCGAGCTCGAAGTAGCCACGGTAGCCCTCCTCGCGCAGCGCCTCGCCGAACTTGAAGGTGTACTCCCGGGCCTTGTCGCGGATCTCCTGGGTGAAGGCGCCGGCGAACATCTCGTTGCCGCACCAGCCGCCCTTGTAGGGCGTCAGCGACTTGAAGCCGACGAGCTCGGTCATCAGCGGCCCCACCACGGTACCGCAGCGGGTGGCGCAGGCCTCGATGGCCGAGCCGCGGCAGTTGATGCGCTTCATGATCTTGACCTCGGACTCGGCCTCGATCTCCTCGGCGTGCTTGTAGTAGTCGTCCTCGCTGGCGATGAAGAAGGTGGTATGACCGGAGTCGCCAAAGGCGGTCTGCACCACCAGGTCATTGCCCAGCTCCTTGCTCACCTCGCAGAGCTCCTGGTAGCTGCCGACCCGGGCCAGCACGTTGGGCACGCTGGGCACCCCGGCCTTGTTGCCGATGCGCACGGTCTCGATCTTGTTGTCCATGCGTTGACGCAGCGCCGCCGGAGGGAATGCCACCCGCAGTCCGAGCTGCTTGCAGACCTCCTCGGTATGCTCGTCGAACATCAGGAAGGCCGCCACGCCGGCATTCTCGCCATCCGAGCGCGACTGAATGAAGTCGATCACCTCCTTGTGCTCGAGGAGGTAGTTGTTGATGTCCTCGATGCTCTCGAAGTCGCGGGGGAACTTCTCCTTGGGCACGAAGACGTTGCGCTGCTGCCCCTCGAAGCAGTCGATGTAGTTGATATGGCGGAAGTTGCCCACCCAGTCACCGATCCCCAGCAGGTTGAAGTTGGTGGCCGAGATGAAGTAGATAGGCTCCTTGTTGTTGAGGAAGTGGCGGCGGACATCGGCAATGGTTGTTATTTTGCTCATCGTGGTCGCTCCATCGGTGACGGGGGAGGCGCCGGGCGCCTGGTGCGCGGCAGGGGCCGCCGGGGGATTGTGGAACAGGCGGCACAACCATCGAGTCAGTGCCTCCAGCATGGGATCTCCTCTTCGCTGCACCGCCCGCAGGCGAGGGTCAGTACTCCTCGATGTCGGCGCGCAGGGGCTTCTGCAACGGGCCGAGGGTATCGAGGAAGGGGGTCGAGCCGTTCTCGGTACGGTAGATCGAGAAGTCGACGGCTCGCTCGCGGAAGCTCTTCAGCGGCTGGCCGAGGCCACGCAGGCCGGTCTCGCGCTCGCGTCGCACGCGGTTCAGGTCCACCTCGATGGGCATGACCTCCTCGCCGGTGCCCGCCTGGTGGATGACGTCGCCGGAGGGGCCGACCACGATGGAGCGGCCGTTGCCGATGGCGCCGGCGCCGTTGATATCGAAGAAGTAGCACTGGTTGACCGCGGCATTGGTGCGGGCAATGGAGAGCTCGATATCGCGGTCGATGGTGTCGGTCATGGTCGGGTGCAGGATCACCTCGGCGCCCATGGCGGCCAGGGTGCGAGTGGTCTCGGGGAACCACATGTCGTAGCAGATCGAGACCCCGAAGCGGGCGACGTTGGGCACGTCGAAGGTGACGAACTCGCTGCCGCTCTCCACCCCTGCCTCGTAGGGGCGGAAGGGGAACATCTTGCGGTAGCGGGCCACCACCTGGCCGTGGGGATTGATCACCGAGAGGGTGTTGAAGACGCCATCGCCGGTCTTCTCGAACATCGAGCCGGGGATCAGCCAGATGCGATGCTGCTCGGCGATCTGGCAGAACAGGGCCTCGGCGCTGCTGGGCATCGGCTGGGCGTGGTGCGGCGATGCCCCCATGGGCATCAGCTCGCTGAACAGGACCATCTGCACCTGGGGGAAACGGCTCATCAGCACGTCGATCCGGTGGCGCATGGCCTCGGTGTTGTCACCATGGTGCAGGGCATGCATCTGCACGCCGGCAATCGTGAAATAGGACATCTTGGTCTCTCTGCGTCAGGCGATCTCGGAAACTTCCAGGGCGCTGTCAACTATCCAACAAACATGACCGGCACCTTCGGGAGCATGCCGGCGGGATCGCCCGGCCGGGTGAGCCTCGGCCCACCCCCTGTCACCAACTTATGCCACAAGGGCCGCAGTGACATCAACGCTGAACTTTCGCTGTATCGAAATGATGGGGGAAGAGGAAAGGGCTCAGGCCAGGTCGTCGGGCGAGAAGCCCGGGGCGGGACGTTTCACCGTCTTGGTGACGATATAGGTGAAGTAGCGCTCGATGCCGGCCTCCCCGGTAAGCCAGGCGTCCATCAGACGCTGGTAGGCATCGATGGAGTCGGTCTCGAACTTGATCAGGTAGTCGACGCCACCACCCACGGCCACGCACTCGGTGACCTCGGGGGTGGCGTGGACCAGGGCCTCGAAGCGGGCGAAGCTCTCGGCGTTGTGGGCCTTGAGCTCGACCTGCACCCACACCGGTGTGCGCTTGACCAGCGCCGCGGCATTGATGCGGGCGCTGTAGCCCTCGATGATGCCGGCCTTCTCGAGCCGGCGAACCCGCTCCCAGCAGGGGCTGACCGAGAGGTTGATCGCCTCGGCCAGCTTCGACTTGGTGATGCGGCCGTCGCGGGAGAGGATCTCGAGGATCTTCAGGTCATAGCGGTCGAGTTTCATCGGTGTCCCGGCATCCTCAGCCCAGCGAGTCGACGACGTCGGCGATCACCGCGATGGTGTCGCCCATGTTGACCAGCGCCGGATGGCGCCGGGCCGCCAGCACGCCGCTGCGCCCGGCGCGGTACGCCACCGGCGCGGTGCCGCTGCGCGTCATGTCGTAGACCCGGGCCACCACCTCGCCCTCCTCGACCCGCTCGCCCAGTGCGTGGCAGAGCTCCAGTACGCCGGAGTGCTCGCTCTGCACGTAGCAGCTGGCATCGGGCATGTCGAGGTAGACCTGGGGCTCGCCCGGCATCTCCACCTCGCCGGGGACCAGGCCGTAATGGATCAGGAAGTTGCGCACGCCGCGCTCGGTGATCGCCATGGTCTCGGGGGTGGAGGTGCCGCCGCCACCGAGCTCGGTGGCCACGAAGACCTTGCCCTGGCTCTCCACCGCGGTGTCGAAGAGCGCCGCCGCGTCGAGCTCGAACATCATCATGGCGTAGGGGGCACCGAAGGCCTTGGCACCCTCCAGCGCCTGGCGCTGCTGCTCCGGGTCGTCCAGCACGTGGGAGGCGCCGAAGGGGATGATGTCCAGGGTGCGCCCGCCGGAGTGCAGGTCGAGCACCACGTCGCACATCGGGACCATCACCCGGGTGAAGTAGTCGGCGATCTTCTCGGTCACGCTGCCGTCGGGGTCGCCGGGGAAGCTGCGGTTGAGGTTGCCGCCGTCGAGGCCCGAGGTGCGCTTGCCGGCCATCACCGCGGGGGTGTTCATGCAGGGCACGATGATCACCCGACCGGTGACCTCCTCAGCCTTGAGCTCGCTCGACAGCTTGAGCAGCGAGGTGATGCCCTCGTACTCGTCGCCGTGGTTGCCGCCGGTCAGCAGCGCCGTGGGGCCCTCACCGTTCTTGACCACGGTGACGGGGATCATCACCGCCCCCCAGGCCGACTCGTCCACGGAGATCGGCAGCTTGAGGAAGCCGTGCTGGACGCCGTCGGCATCGAAGTCGACGGTCGCGGAGATGGGGCTGGGACGCTTGGTCATGTCAGGGAACTCCTTGTTCTGTGTTTGCGGACAAACGCTCGCGGCTGTTCCGGCGATAGGCCCCGAAGTGTCGGACCATCAGGCAGGCGCTGTGAACCCATCCCTGGGCGCTACCGATGCCCTGCTTCGCTCTCGCGTCCTGCTCCGCTTTCAGGACCTGTGCTGGCCATCCATGGCCAGCCCGTTCGAAGCGGTGCTTCTCACCCCTGGCATAGGACCTCACTTCCGGCCTATCCCCGGCGCCCCTCGCTGTGACCGTTGCCGCTTTCTCTCAGCGCACGAAGAGCTGGCGCGGGAAGTCGGCCAGGGTCTCGCAGCCGGTCTCGGTGATCAGGATGCTCTCGGTGATCTCCAGACCCCAGTCGTCCTCCCACAGGCCCGGCATGAAGTGGAAGGTCATGCCGGGCTGCAGGATGGTCTCGTCCGAGGGGCGCAGGCTCATGGTGCGCTCGCCCCAGTCCGGGGGATAGCTGATGCCGATGGGATAGCCGCAGCGCGCGCCGCCGCGGTCGAAGCCGTACTTGTCCATGGCCGCGCCCAGCGCCATGGCGATGTCCGCGGTGCGGTTGCCGGGCTTGGCCACGGCCAGGCCATTCTCGATGCCCTCGAGCAGGGCCGATTCGGCACGCACGAACTCCTGGGGCGGCCTGCCGAGGAAGACCGTCCGCGACATCGGCGCATGGTAGCGCTTGAAGACCCCGGCGATCTCGAAGAAGGTGCCCTCGCCCTCGCGGAACGGCGTGTCGTCCCAGGTCAGGTGCGGGGCGGCGGCGTCACTGCCGGTGGGCAGCATGGGCACGATGGCGGGATAGTCGCCGCCGTAGATCTTGCCCTGCGCGTCCCGCCAGCCCTCGATGCCGACGCGATAGATCTCCGAGACCAGCTTGCTCTTGGGCAGGCCCGGCTCGATCACCTCGAGGATCCGCGTGTGCATGCCCTCGACGATCTTCGCCGCCACGCGCATGTACTCGACCTCCTGGGGCGACTTGACCGCACGGCACCAGTTGACCAGGGCGTTGGCATCCATGAAGCGCGCATGGGGCAGCTCGCGCAGCAGGCACTGGTAGGCCTTGGCCGAGAAGTAATAGTTGTCCATCTCCATGCCCACCACCCCCTCGTGCCAGCCGCGGTCGGGCAGGATGGTCTGGGCGAGGTAGTCCATGGGATGCATGTCCGGATTCTGCACGTAGTAATCCGGGTAGTAGGTGATGTTGTCCGGGTCGATCCAGCAGGTCCGCAGGGCGCCATTGGCGTCCATCCGGCGGCCATACCACACCGGTTCGCCTTCCAGGCCCACGAGCACGCACTGGTGCACGTAGAAGGACCAGCCGTCATAGCCGGTCAACCAGGCCATGTTCGAGGGATCACTGACGATCAGCACGTCGATACCACGGCTGGCCATCTCGGCACGCACCTTCCACAGGCGGGTCGCGTACTCCTCACGAGTGAAGGGCAGGGAAACCTGGATCATGAAGCCACTCGCCATCGCATCATCAAGAAAATCGGCCTTCTCTGCCGCGAGAAGGCCGGGCCGGGGGCCGGATCACTGACACGGGGCCGGGCCGCATCAGGGGTGCGGCGGGCATTCCGGACAGCCGCTCGGTTCCCTCGGGTGGAGGTTACTGCCAACCCATGGTGGGCGGTCAAGCATTTCCTGATGCTCTGTCACGAATGCCCTGTCACGCTTGTTCACGGCCCACCACGCTCCCATGATGGAAGGAGAGATCGCCGATGGAGGAAGCATGAAGGTCCTGGTCCATATCGATGACGCCGAGCAGTGGCGTGACGCCCTGGCCGAGCGGCTGCCGGATGCCGAGGTGTTCACCAGCAGCGCCCCGGCCGAGAAGCGCCGCGAGGCGGACTACCTGGCGGCGTGGAAGCCCTCCGCCGAGTTGCTCGGCGAGCCCGAACGGCTCAAGGGCATCGTCAACCTCGGCGCCGGGGTCGACGCCCTGCTGGGCAACCCGGGGCTTCCCGAGGGCGTACCCATCGTCAAGCTGCGCGACGCCGGCATGGCCGAGCTGATCGGCGACTATGTGCGCTACGGCATCCTGCACTTCCAGCGCGACTTCGACCGCTACCGCCGCCAGCAGGCGCGCCACGAGTGGCGCGAGCGGGCGGTAGTCGACAAGGCCGACTGGCCGGTGGGCGTGCTGGGGCTGGGTGCCATCGGGGCGAAGGTCGCCGCCATGGTCGCCGCCGACGGCTTCCCGGTGCATGGCTGGAGCCGCTCGCCGAAATCCCTGGACGGCATCACCTGCCACCATGGCGAGGCGGGTCTCGATGCCTTGCTCGGCCGGGTCAGGAGCCTGGTGCTGCTGCTGCCGGACACCCCCGCCACGCGGCATATCGTCGACGCCGAGGCCCTCGGCCGGCTGCCCGAGGGCGCCAGCCTGATCAACCCGGGACGCGGCACCCTGATCGACGAGGCCGCCCTGCTCGACGCGCTTGGTCCAGATAGCCAGGGCGAGGGGGAGACGAAGGGTCGGCTGCGCGGGGCGCTGCTCGACGCCTTCCCCGCGGAACCGCTGCCCGACGAAAGCCCGCTCTGGTCGCATCCGCGGGTCTGGGTCACCCCTCACATGGCCGGCCCCACCCCCCTCGGGGCGGCCCTGGACCAGGTGGCCGAGGCCCTGCGCGCCTTCGAGGCCGGCGAGCCCCTCGACACCGTCGACCCCGCGGCCGGTTATTGAGCCCTCCCCCTACAACTGGTAACGGGAAAGCCTTACGCTGGAAGAAGACACCCAACGACCTCCCGGGAGGTGCGTGATGACCATGAAGGTTGACTACGGCGCCCACGACGCGTTGCTCGTCGTGGACATGCAGAACGACTTCTGTGAGGGCGGCGCCCTGGCCGTCGCCGGCGGCGCGGCCCTGGTGCCGGGCATCAACGCCGAGATCGAGGCGGCCAGGGCGGCCGGTGCCCTGGTGGTCGCCTCACGGGACTGGCACCCCGTCGACCACGTGAGCTTCTCGCATCGCGGCGGCTCCTGGCCGGTGCACTGCGTGCAGGACACCCCCGGCGCCGCCTTCCACCCCGACCTGGCCCTGCCTGAAGACGCCATCCGCGTCAGCAAGGCCACCGCCTTCGATGCCGATGCCTACTCCGCCTTCGACGGCACCGGACTCGGCGGCTACCTGCAGGAGAAGGGCATCGAGCGGGTGATCGTCTGCGGCCTGGCGCTGGATGTCTGTGTCCATGCCACGGTACTGGCCGCCAGTCGGGAGGGCTTTACCACCCTGCTGCTGGAGGAGCTATCCGCCGCGGTCGACCCGGATGCCATCGAGGCGTGCCACCGTGACTTCGAGGAAGCCGGTATCGAGGTGCGCAAATGAGCGAGCCGATTCCCCTGCAGGTCGAGGATGGCGAGCTGGCCCTGCTCACCGACCTCTACCAGCTGACCATGACCCAGGCCTACTGGAAGGAATCGATGCAGGAGCGGGCCACCTTCAGCCTCTTCTTCCGCAAGATGCCCCCGGCCCGCCGCTTCATGCTCGCCTGCGGGCAGCAGCATGCCGCGGCACTGCTCAGCCGGCTGCACTTCGGCGACACGGCCCTCGAGCGCCTCGCCGGCACCGGCCTGTTCGACCCGGGCTTCCTCGACTGGCTGGGCGACTGGCGCTTCGAGGGCGACATCTGGACCCTTCCCGAGGGCACGCCGGTATTTGCCAATGAGCCGCTGCTGGAAGTGGATGCCCCCATCGCCCAGGCGCAGCTGCTCGAGAGCCTGGTGATGAACCTGGTGCAGCTGGAAACGGTGCTCGCCTCCAAGGCGGTGCGCATCGTGATGGCCGCCCAGGGCCGCCCGGTGGTGGATTTCGGGATGCGCCGCATGCACGGCGTGGACGCCGCGGTGCGCGGCGTGCGGGCCTACCGCAGCGCAGGGCTGGCCGGGACCAGCAACGTGCTCGGCGGCCTGCGCCACGACCTGGCGATCAACGGCACCATGGCCCACAGCTATATCCTGGCCCACGACGACGAGCAGGAGGCCTTCCGTGCCTTCGCCCGCCACTATCCCGGCACCACCCTGCTGGTGGACACCCATGACACCCTGGACGGGGTGCGCAAGGTAATCGAGATCATGCGCGAGGAGCCCGAGGTCGGCGTCAAGGCCATCCGCCTCGACTCCGGCGACCTGGGCGAGCTGGCGAAGGGCGCGCGCGAGCTGCTCGACGAGGCGGGGCTCGAGGAGATCACCATCGTCGCCAGCAGCGGCCTCGACGAGCACCAGATCGCGGCGCTGCTCGAGGACGGCGCTCCCATCGATGCCTTCGGCGTCGGCACCCAGATGGGCGTCTCGGCGGATGCCCCGGTGATCGACCTCTCCTACAAGCTGGTGGAGTACGCCGGCACCCCGCGGGTCAAGCACTCGCCGGGCAAGATCAACCTGCCCTGCCGCAAGCAGCTCTATCGCCGCCAGGACGACCGGGGCCGCTTCGTCGGCGACGTCATCGCCCTGCGTGACGAGACCATCGACGCCGGCGAGCCGCTGCTGCGCCCGCTGGTCCGGGCGGGGCGGCTCGACGACGAGGAGATGGTCCGGGCCGATGAGGCCCGCGAGCGGGTCGCCGACGCCCTAGAGCGCTTCCCCGAGGACGTCAGGCGGCTCGCGGAGGGCGAGAGCGACTACCCTGTCACGCTCAGCCCCGAACTCGAGCGCCTGCAGTCGACGACCTGACGGGCCGCGTTGCAGGAAGGCAGGCAACGCGGAAAAGCAGGAGGGGCACATCGCTGGCGATGTGCCCCTCCTGCGTCGAGTCGCCAGGCCTCGCCGGGGGCGACGTCACAGCTTGTCCTGGGTCCGGGTCTCGAAGTCGCTGGCCGCGTGGCGCTCGTGCAGCTGCTCCGATAGCTCCCCCCAGGTACGGTTGACCATGCGTCCGCGCTTGACCGCCGGCCGCTCGGCGATACGCCTCGCCCAGCGCTGCACGTTGGGGTACTCGTCGACGGCCAGGAACTCCCCCGCATCATAGAGCAGCCCCTGGACCAGCAGGCCATACCAGGGGTAGATGGCCATGTCGGCGATGGTGTAGTCGTCCCCGGCGATGTAGGCACGCTCGCCAAGCGTGCGATCCAGCACGTCGAGCTGCCGCTTGGTCTCCATGGTGTAGCGGTCGATGGGGTACTCGAGAGGTTCCGGCGCATAGGCGTAGAAGTGGCCGAACCCGCCACCGACGAAGGGAGCCGCGCCCATCTGCCAGAACAGCCAGTTGAGGGTCTCGGTCCGCCCGGCATGATCCTCCGGCAGGAAGGCACCGAATTTTTCGGCCAGGTAGAGCAGGATCGCCCCTGACTCGAACACCCGGGTCGGCGGCTCGGTGGTGTGATCCATCAGTGCCGGGATCTTGGAGTTGGGGTTGGCGGCGACGAAGCCGCTGGAGAACTGCTCACCCTCGCCGATGCGGATCGGCCAGGCGTCGTACTCGGCTCCCTCGTGCCCCAGCGCCAGCAGCTCCTCGAGCATGATGGTCGCCTTCACGCCGTTGGGCGTGGCCAGGGAGTAGAGCTGCAGCGGGTGCCGGCCGACGGGCAACTCCTTGTCGTGGGTCGGGCCGGCCACGGGCCGGTTGATGCTGGCGAACTGGCCGCCGCTCTCGCGTTCCCACCGCCAGACGCGTGGCGGCTGGTAGGACGTATCGTCACTCATGGGCATGCTCCTGTGGCGAATGGCAGTCGGGTATCCCTTGCAGGGGCCCGGCGAGGTCCTCGCCGGGCTTGCGTGGCGGCGGACCGGGCAGGTGCCCGCGGCCCGCCAACGGGGCTTGCCGCGAAGGGCGGCGCCTTACAGCGGCTGCTTGGTCGGGCGGATGATCAGCTCGTTGACGTCGACGTCCGCCGGCTGCTCGATGGCATAGGCGATCGCACGGGCGATGGCATCGGCATCGATGGCCATCTCGTAGAGCTCGTTCACGCCCTTGGCGGTATCGGGGTCGCTGATGGTGGTGGTCAGCTCGGTGGCCACCGCCCCCGGGGAGATGTTGGTGGAGCGGATCTCCTCGCCGCCCTCCTGGCGGATGCCCTCGGAGAGCGCCTTGACCGCATACTTGGTGGCGCAGTAGACGGCCGCGGAGGGGAAGACCACGTGGCCGGCCACCGAGGAGAGGTTGATGATATGGCCGGCATGCTGCTCGCGCATGGTCGGCAGCACCGCGGCGATGCCATAGAGCACGCCCTTGATGTTGACGTCGACCATCTGCTCCCACTCGTCGACCTTGAGCTGGTCAAGCGGCGACAGCGGCATCAGGCCAGCGTTGTTGACCAGCACGTCGATGCGGCCGTAGGCCTCCCTGGCGGCAGCGGCCAGGGCCTCGACCTGGTCGCGGTCGGTCACGTCGGTGACGCGATAGATGGCCTCGCCCCCCTGCTCGACGATGGCGTCGCGCAGCGCCACGAGACGCTCCTCGCGGCGGGCGCCGAGCACCAGCTTGGCGCCGGCCTTGGCCAGGCGGTGGGCGGTGGCTTCGCCGAGGCCGCTGCTGGCCCCGGTGATGATGACGACCTTGCCATTGATCTCGGACATGGACTCTTCTCCTTGGGAATGGTTCGTGGTTTGGGAATGGTTCGTGGTGTCTGTCCCCGGCCGGCCCGGCCGGGAATCTCGAAGGTGTCAGGCCGGCTGTTCGGCCAGGCTCGGGTAGTCGGTATAGCCGCGCTCGTCGCCGCCATAGAAGGTACTGTCGTCCCAGTCATTGAGCGGCGCATCGAGACGCAAGCGTTCCGGAAGGTCCGGGTTGGCGATGAAGGGCCTCCCGAAGGAGACCAGGTCCACCTTGCCGGCGGCGATGCGCTGGCGGGCCTCCTCGGCGCTGTAGGCGCCGTTGCCGATGTAGGCGCGCGAGAACCCCTCGTGGATGGCCTCGATCACCGGCTCGGGACGCCCCTTCTCGTGGTTGCCCTGGAAGGAGTCCTCCACCACCTCGATGAAGGCGATCCCGATACCGTCGAGGGCCCGGGCGAAGGCGCCGAAAGTGGCGACCGGGTCATCGTCGACCATGGCATTGAAGCTGCCGGTGGGGCTGACGCGCACGCCGACCCGATCGGGGCCCCAGACGTCCACCACGGCCTGGACCACCTCCAGCGGCAGGCGCAGCCGGTTCTCCAGCGAGCCACCGTAGGCATCGGTGCGGTGGTTGCTGCCGCTCTTGAGGAACTGGTCGAGCAGGTAGCCGTTGGCGGCATGGACCTCCACGCCGTCGAAGCCGGCGCGCCTGGCGTTCTCGGCCCCCTGGCGGTACTGCTCGACGATCCCGGGCAGTTCGTCGGTCTCGAGCGGGCGCGGCGTGGGTACCTCGACCATCCCCGAATCGGCGCTGATGAAGGTCATGGCGCCTTCCGGTTTGATCGCCGAGGGCGCCACGGGCGAGGCACCGTCCGGCTGCAGCGCAGGATGGGAGATCCGCCCCACGTGCCAGAGTTGCAGGATGATGCGTCCGCCGGCCTGGTGCACGGCATCGGTCACCCGCTTCCAGCCCTCGACCTGCGCCTCGGAGTGGATCCCCGGGGTGAAGGCATAGCCCTTGCCCTGAGGGGAGACCTGGGTGGCCTCGGCGATGATCATCCCCGCCCCGGCCCGCTGACGGTAGTACTCGACGTTCATGTCGTTGGGCACATCGCCGGGCTGCGAGGCCCGCGAGCGAGTCAGCGGTGACATGATCACCCGGTTGGGCAGTTCCAGGTCACCGAGGGTGAAGGGCGCGAAGAGGCTGTCGTGTTGCGGGGTCATGGGTGACCTCCTGGGTCGATAGCGGTATGTATCGTATCTCTAGACCAGTCTACTAGGATCGTGACGCACGCCACTGCGGTTGGCTCTCCGGCTCGTGATCAGCTCGCCACGGGCAGCTCGCGGGCCAGCACCTGGCGGAAGAGGATCGCCTCGAAGCACTCCATGGGGGCCAGGGACTTGACGGTCTTGGCACGCAGGATGGCGCCCTCCCAGCCGGCCATGATGAAGCCTGCCAGCGCCTCGGGGTCGAGGTCTTCCGGCACCTCGCCGGCGCTGCGGGCCTCCTCGAGGCAGGCCACCAGCCGGCGCTCCCATGCGCGGAACACCTGGTCGAGGCGGGCCCGGAAGACCTCGCTGCGCGCCGAGAGCTCCTGGCCCAGGTTGCCGATCAGGCAGCCGCGGGCATGGTCGCAGGAGAGCATGTCCGCCTTCCCGGCGGCGAAGTAGCGGCGCAGGCGCTCCAGCGGGGAGGCGTCGCTGGCCTCGAAGATCGCCGCCAGCCGGGCGTCGTACTGTTCGGCGAAGGCGTCGATCACGGCCAGGCCGAAATCCTCCTTGCTCGAGAAGTAGTGGTAGAAGGAGCCCTTGGGGACCCCGGCCCGGCTGAGCACCGCATTGATGCCGGTGGCGTTGAACCCCTGCTCGGCGATCAGGTCGGCGCCGATCTCGATCAGCTTGTCGCGGGTGGCGTGCGTCTTCATGCCGGCAAGATTAGACCAGTCGTCTAGCTGCGTCAAATCCTACCGGCACGCCTCAGTCGAGCATGGCGGCAAAGCGCTTGAGCCAGGCCGGGTGGGCCGGCCAGGCAGGCGCCGTGACCAGCTTGCCGCTGGCCACCGCCTGGTCGACATCGATCTCGGCATAGTCGCCGCCGGCCAGGCGCACTTCCGGGGCGCAGGCCGGATAGGCCGAGACCCGATGCCCCTCGAGGGAGACCGCCGCCGCCAGCAGCTGGGCACCGTGGCAGATGGCGGCCACCGGCTTGTCATGGTCGAAGAAGTGGCGGACCATTTCCAGCACCCGCTCGTCGAGGCGCAGGTACTCCGGCGCGCGCCCGCCGGGGACGACCAGGCCGTCGTAGTCGGCGACCTCCACCTCGGCGAAGGTGGCATTCAGGGTGAAGTCGTGCCCGGGCTTCTCGGAGTAGGTCTGGTCACCCTCGAAGTCGTGGATGGCGGTGCGTATCTTGTCGCCCTCGCGCTTGTCGGGGCAAACCGCATCGACCACGTGCCCCATGGCCTGCAGGGCCTGGAAGGGCACCATGATCTCGTAGTCCTCGACATAGTCACCGGCGATCAGCAAGAGTCTGGCCATGAGAGTCTCCTCGGTGGTGTGGCGGCGACGCAGGCGTCGCCCTGCAAGGGCAGCCTAGCAGCCCCTCGGAGGGCCCGCCGGGAAAAGCGCAAGGAGCGTGCAGACGGGAACCCCCGGGCTCGCGGGGACTCTCACTCCTGCCCCATCGACGGCCATGGAGTCCTCGCATGCCCGCACCGCTGCGCCGCTGCGCCGCCCTCATCCTGCTGCTGGTCGCCGGCAGCGCCCTCGCCGCCGAGCCGCGCCCCTTCGATGCCCGCTACCGCCTCGAGGTGGCCGGCTGGCCGAGCACCACCGTCGAGCACCGCCTGAGCCGTGACGGGACGCACTGGCAGAGCGACATGCGGGCCGCCATCTCGGTGGCCCGGGGCCACGAGCGCAGCCGGTTCATCGCCGGCGAGGCCATCCGCTCGCTGCACTATGCCAGCGGCTACAGCCTGCTGGGCATCGGCAAGGCGTATGAGCTGGACCGGGAGGCCCTGGCCCGACTGCCCGACCGCCAGACCGCCCTGTTCGAGCTCTCCCGGCGCGCCGTGTCAGACGACTGCGACCCGACCTGCCGGCTGCGCTATCTCGACCATCGTGGCCGCGAGGAGCGGGTCGACTACCGCCGGCTGGACCGCCGCACACTCGAGCTGCCCGCCGGACGCTTCGAGGCGGTCAGGGTGGAGGTCACCGAGCCGGACGACCCCGATCGCAGCATGGTCTTCAGCTTCCACCCCGGTGTGCCGGGCCTGCTGCTGGCCATGGAGTACCACCGCGACGGCGAGCGGCGCAGCCGGCTGGCCCTCACCGACCTGACCCTCGCCGCCGCCGGGCTCGCTTCCTCCCCGAAGGGAAATTGACTAGAGTGGGCGGCTTTCGGTCGCCGCCGGCGACCCCTGGACGGGAAGGGAGTCTCGATGCTGAGCGGTCTGGTGATCGTGCTGTTGCCGCTGGTGCTGGGGTATCTGGTGCCGGTGCGGGATGCCCGGCTGATGGCGCTGATCAACCGCGGCGTGAACGCCTCGATCTACGTGATCCTGCTGCTGATGGGGATGAGCCTGGCGGGCCTGGACGACCTGGCCGGCCAGCTCTCGCGCCTGGGCGGCCAGGCCCTGCTGCTGTTCGCGGTGATCTCGGTCTGCAACCTGGCGGCCCTCTGGTGGCTGTCGCGCCGGCTGGGCCTCACCGCCGACCCCTCGAGGGTGGTGGCGGGGGCGCCTACCAGCAAGTGGGCCGCCATGGCCGGATCGCTGGCGCTGGTAGCGGTGGTGGTGGCCGGCGTGGTGCTCGGCCTGCTGCTGGAGTGGCTCACCGGCAGCGGCCTGTTCGCCACGGCCGAGACCCTGGCCGAGGGGGTGCTCTACCTCCTGCTGGCGCTGATCGGCTGCCAGCTGCGTAACTCCGGCATGCCGCTGCGCCAGATCGTGCTCAACCGCTTCGGCCTGGCCATCGCCCTGACCCTGGCCGCCAGTTCGCTGGTCGGCGGCCTGCTGGCGGCGCCGCTGCTGGACCTGGCCTGGAACGAGGGGCTGGCGCTGGCCGCCGGCTTCGGCTGGTACTCGCTCTCCGGCATCCTGGTCGGCGACCAGCTGGGCCCGCTGATGGGCGGGGTCGCCTTCTTCAACGACCTGGCCCGGGAGCTGCTCGCCTTCGTGCTGATTCCGCTGGTGATTCGCCGCCATGCGGCGCTGGCGATCGGCTACGGCGGCGCCACCTCCATGGACTTCACCCTGCCGGTGATCCAGCAGCACGGCGGTGTGGCCTGCGTGCCGGTGGCCGTGGTCTCGGGCTTTCTCCTCTCGCTGCTCTCGCCGCCGCTGATCCTCTTCCTGCTCTCGCTGTGACCGACCAGCGCCGTGGCCGCCGCCCTTGCCGGCGGGGACGGCATGGGCGAGGCTGACCGCAAGCTGCACATTGCCTGCACAGAACCTGACCGATGGCTGCACGCCGAGCGGCGAGAATGCACCACGCCCTCGCCGCCCCTCGCTCCCGGAGCCCGCCCATGCGCTCGCCACGTCTCCCCCGTCCGGCCGTCTCGCGACTCGGCATCAAGCTGTTCGCGATCATCCTGGTGGTCAACGTGGCCATCTCCGGACTGGTGTTCCTGGCGGTCTCGCGCAGCCTCGACCAGGGCTTCATCGAGTATCTGGACCAGACCCAGACCCGTCGCGCCGAGACCCTGGCCGAGGGGCTCGCCGAGGAGTGGGCCGGCCGCGGCGACTGGCAGTGGCTGCGCCAGTCGCCCGGGGCCTGGCACCGCCTTGTGCGCCGCCAGCTGTGGCCCGGCGACACCCCGCCGCCGGAGGGCATCGAGCGGCGCCTGGGGGATCCCAGGGACTTCGTGCTCCACGACGCGGCCGGGCTGCCGGTGATCGGCCTGCCCCCGGACAGCGACCAGGAGGCGGCGGAGCTGCGCTGGCTGCCCATCGAGAGCGGCGGCGAACGGGTCGGCATGCTCGGCTACCGCCCGCCCCAGCAGCTGATGGCGCGCCTGGACCGCATCTTCCTCTCCCGCCAGCAGCGCAACCTGGGCATCATCGTCGCCGCCCTGGGCCTGGCCTCGCTGCTGCTGGCCGGCGGCCTCTCCTGGTGGCTGGGACGGCGCACCCGCGGCATGGCCCGGGCCACGCGGCGCCTTACCGAGGGCGACTACAGCACGCGCCTGGCGGAACGCGGCCGCGACGAGCTGTCGAGCCTCGCCCACGACTTCAACGTGCTCGCCGCCACCCTGGAGGCCAGTCGCGAGGCGCGCAACCGCTGGGTCTCCGATATCGCCCACGAACTGCGCACGCCGCTGGCCGTGCTGCGTGGCGAGATAGAGGCCATGCAGGACGGCATCCGTTCCCTGGATCAGGACAACCTGCACTCGCTGGCCCAGGAGGTGGGCCAGCTGGAGCGCCTGGTGGCCGACCTGCGCCTGCTCTCCCAGAGCGATGCCGGCGCCCTGGAGGTCCAGCTGGCGCCCCTGGACCTGGCGGAGAGCCTCGCCACGCGCCTCGACGAGGCCGGCGGCTGGCTCGGTGACAGCGGCATCCAGCTGGCGCACGAGATCGAGGGGCCGGCGTGGATCCGCGGCGACACCCAGCGGCTGCGCCAGCTGTGGAACAACCTGATCGACAACACCTGCGCCTATACCACGCCCCCGGGGCGGCTGCGCGTGCGCCTCTCCGCCCACCAGGGGCAGGTGCGGGTGACCTGGGAGGACAGCGCCCCCGGCGTGCCCGAGGCCGAGCTGCCCCGGCTCACCGAACGGCTCTACCGGGTCGAGGGGTCGCGCAGCCGCGCCAGTGGCGGCAGCGGCCTGGGGCTGTCGATCGCCACCGCCCTGGCCCGCGCCCACGGCGCCCGCATGGAGGCCTCCCCCTCATCGCTCGGCGGGTTATGCTGGACGCTGACCTTTCCCGCCATCGAGGACCACCAGCTCAGGGAGGACGCCGCATGAGCACCCCGGACACCGAACAGGACCTGGTCCTGATCGTCGAGGACGAACCCAAGATCGCCCGCCTGGTCGCCGACTACCTGCAGGGCAGCGGCTTCACCAGCCACCACCTGGACCACGGCGATGCCGTGCTGCCCTGGCTGGAGGCCCGCAGCACGCGCCCCGAGCTGGTGCTGCTCGACCTGATGCTGCCCGGCACCGACGGCCTGACCCTGTGCCGGGAGATCCGCCAGCGCTGGCCGGCGGTGGCGATCATCATGCTCACCGCCCGGGTCGAGGAGGTCGACCGCCTGCTGGGCCTGGAGCTGGGCGCCGACGACTACATCTGCAAGCCCTTCAGCCCCCGCGAGGTGGTGGCCCGGGCCAGGGCCGTGCTGCGCCGCAGCCGTGCCGCCACCTCGCCGGCCCCCGAGGGCAGTGACCTGGTCCTCGACGAGGAGGGCTGGCGGGCCCTGGCCGACGGCCACGACCTGGGACTCACCGCGGTGGAGTTCCAGCTGCTCAAGGTGATGATGCACTCGCCCGGGCGCATCTTTACCCGCGAGCAGCTGATGGACCACATGTACCGCGACCACCGCATCGTCTCCGAGCGCACCGTCGACAGCCACATCAAGAAGCTGCGCCGCAAGATCGCCGAGACCTGGCCCGAGCGCGAGGTGATCCGCTCGGTCTACGGCGTCGGCTACAAGTACCAGCCGGAGGAGTGACCCCCCGGCAGATGCACGACCTTTGCACCCTCGCTGCATGCCGCTTGCACCCCCGGCGACGAGACTGGCAGCGTCAACCCGAGGCCCGACGAGGCCCCCAAGGAGAACCGCCATGACACGCTCACTCACCCGTACCCTGCTGGCTCCCGCCCTGCTCGCCGTCGCCATCGCCCCCTTGGCGCTCTCCGCCAGCGCCGCCCCCGCTGGCGAGGGCAGCCACCAGGGCTGGAGCGAGGAACATCGCCAGCAGCACGAGCAACGCCGCCAGGCCCTCTTCGAGCGGGCCGGCATCGACGAGGAGATCCGCCAGGCCCTGGAGGAGGCGCGCCGCGAGCACCGCGAGGCGGTCCGCGAACTGCGCGAGGAGCATCGCCAGCGCATGGACGAGATCCTCGGCGAGGAGCAGCGCGAGGCGCTGGAGGCCGCGCGTCAGGAAATGCGCGAGGAGCAGCGCGCCGAGCGCCGCGAGGCCATGCAGCAGCGGCTGACCGAGCTGGTCGACAGCTGGGAACTCTCCGAGGAGGAGCGCGAGGCGTTGCGCGAGGCCCGCGAGGCGATCTACGCCGACATGCAGGCGCTGCGCGAGGGCGATTTCGACTCCCGCCAGGAGCGTCGCGAGGCCATGCGTGAATTGCGCGAGGAGCACCAGGAGACGCTGGCCGAGATCCTCAGCGACGAGCAGATCGAGGAGATGCGCGCGGTGCTCTCCCGCCATGGCCGAAAGGACAAGGGCGGCGATGGTCGCCAGGAGAAGCGCGACGGCGCCGCCGACTGACGCCTCCCACGGCTTACCACCCCCATCGCCCGGCCTTGTGCCGGGCGTTTGCGTTCGAGCCTCGACGTTCGTGCCGTGAGGTTCATGCCTTGAAGTTCCCTGGCGGGGGCTGTATTTTATTTGAACGTTCATTCAATATAATAATCCCCCCGACACAGGAGCCCCGCATGTCGCATGCCCCCTCCCACCCCGAACGACGAGACCGGCTGAACCGCGTCGTCTTCCACGGCAGCGTGGCTGGCATCCTGCTCTTCCTGGTGTTGACCATGCTGTTCACCGAGCGGGCTGGCGCCCTCTTCGATGCCGGCCTGTCGTGGGTCAGCGAGACCTTCGGCTGGTACTACATGCTCGCCGCGGTGGTCTACCTGGTCTTCGTCGTCGTCATCGGCGCCTCCCGGGCGGGCAACATCCGCCTGGGCCCCGACCACGCCAGGCCCGAGTTCTCGCTGCTCTCCTGGGCCTCGATGCTGTTCGCGGCCGGCATCGGCATCGACCTGCTGTTCTTCTGCGTGGCCGAGCCCCTAGCCCACTATCTGGCGCCGCCGGACCTCGACCCCGAGAGCGCGGCGGCCATGCGGGCCGCCGTGCCCCAGACCTTCCTTCACTGGGGGCTGACCGGCTGGGGCATGTACGTGCTGATGGGCATGGCGCTGGCCTACTTCAGCTACCGCCACCGCCTGCCGCTGGCGATCCGCAGCGCCCTCTACCCGCTGCTCGGCCAGCGCATCCACGGCCCCATCGGCCACGCCGTGGACATCACCGCCGTCATCTCCACGGTGTTCGGCATCGCCACCAGCCTCGGCATCGGGGTGATGCAGCTCAACTACGGGCTGACCTACATGTTCGACGTCCCGGAGAACCTCTCCGTGCAGGTGGTGCTGATCGCCCTGGTGGTGGTGCTGGCGACCATCTCGGTGGTCAGCGGCGTCGAGAAGGGCATTCGCCGCCTCTCCGAGTTCAACATGCTGCTGGCCGCCGCCCTGCTGCTGTTCGTGCTCTTCCAGGGCGACACCCTGCGCCTGCTCGACGCCCTGGTCCTCAATGCCGGGGACTACCTGGGCGGTTTCGTCGGCGCAAGCTTCGATACCTATGCCTTCGCCGGCGAGGAGGCCCAGCAGTGGAAGGGCTGGTGGACCATCTTCTTCTGGGGCTGGTGGATCGCCTGGACGCCCTTCGTCGGCCTGTTCCTCGCCCGCATCTCCCGCGGGCGCACCATCCGCGAGTTCGTCATCGGGGCTCTGCTGATCCCGCTGGGCTTCATGATGGCCTGGATGTCGATCTTCGGTAACAGCGGCATCGACCTGGTGGCCAACCAGGGACTGGTCGAACTCGGCGAGCAGGCGCTGAACACCCCCCAGACCACCATCTACACCCTGCTCGAGCAGTACCCCTACATCGGCCTCACCGCCTCGGTGGTGACCGTGCTCGGCATCGTCTTCTTCATCACCTCGGCGGACTCCGGCGCCCTGGTGCTGGCCAACTTCACCTCGATCCTCTCCGATGTGAACCACGATGCCCCGATCCGCCTGCGCATCTTCTGGTCGGTGGTCATCGGCCTGATCACCATCGCCCTGCTGATGGCCGGCGGGCTCAATGCCCTGCAGAGCGCCGTGGTGATCACCGCCCTGCCCTTCTCGCTGGTGATCTTCGCCATCATGGCCGGCATGTCTCGTGCCCTGAAGCTCGAGAGCAGCAAGGCCGACGCCCGCCGCCAGGTCAGCGGTACCGCCCCGGGGGGCGACTGGCGCGAACGCCTCGACCGCGCCCTGGACACCTCGACCCGGGCCGGTGCGTCAGCGACCGTCGAGCACGCCATTCGCCCGGCCCTCGCCCAGTTCGCCAGCGAGCTCGAGGGCCGCGGACAGCGGGCCTCGGTGAGCGAGGAGCACCTCGAGGACGAGCCCCTGCCGCGCCTGACCCTGCAGGTGGACTTCGACCAGGCCCAGAGTTTCGTCTACCAGGTGTGCGCCAACCGCCTGCGCACGCCGAGCTTCCTGCCGGTGGACGACGATTACTACGTGCGTCTCGACGTCCACCTGGCCGAAGGCGGCACGGGACAGGACCTCAACGGCTACACTCGCGGCCAGGTGATCGGCGACGTGCTCTCCGAGTACGAGCGCCACCTGCACTTCCTGGCGCTGTCGGATGCCGACGGCGGCGTGCAGGCCATGCCCGGCGCCACGGGCGAACCGCCCGCCAGCGCCTCGCCGGCCTGACGACGACCGCCAGCAACCGACAACGGCGACGCCAGTGGCGTCGCCGTTGTCGTTTCCGGCCGACGAAAAGGCCCGCGGCCATCACGCCGCGGGCAAGCATCGAAACAGCAGGCAGGGCCCGGCCAGCGCCGGGCCCTTGCCATCAGAACCAGACTTCGGTCTGCACGCCGAAGGTCCACTGGCTGCCGGTGAACTCGTCGCTGCCGAAGGCATCGTCGGCGCTGTAGTCATTCAGCTCCTCGTCCCAGTCGCTCCAGGAGGCGAAGAGGCGGATCTCCGGCCGCTGCCAGAAGCCGCCCACCTGGGGCTTGAAGGTCGGGGCGATGGTGAACTTGGTGTAGTCACCCTCGACGGCGGTACGACCGTCGAGGCCCTGGGGGTCGAGGTCCATCCACTGGTAGCTGGCCTCGTACTGCATCTCGAAGTTCTGGGTCAGCTCGTTGGCCAGGCGCACGTTGAGGGTCGCCCAGTCGTACTGGTCGCCGTCGACATAGCGGTCCTCGCTGGTCTCGGCGAGCAGCGCCGGGGCCACGCGCCACTTGGGGGCCACATAGGTGGTGCCGTAGAGGCCGACACGGGTCGCGGTGGCATCCTCGGTCAGGTCACCGCGCGCACCGATGCCCTTGACCTCGGCCCCCAGGCCCTGGCCGTGCAGCACGGCGGCCTTGAAGTTGCCCTCGGAGAGGCCGAAGAAGCTGTCGCCATGGTAGGCCACCATGGTATGGAAACCGGATTCGGCGGCCTCCTGGCCTTCGCCGATATCGCGCTCCTCGTTGTCGGCGGCGGACATGCCGTTGACCATCCACTGCCAGTTACCGAAGTAGTTGTTGGAGGTGAGGATCAGGTTGTCGGTGTCGCCGCTGTCATCCCCCGGCGACTCGCGTGTCACGGGGAAGTCGCTGAAGCTGCGGCCGTAGAGCGAGACGTTGGACGTCCAGTTGTCGGCCAGCTGCATGTCGTAGATCCCCGCCCCGGTGCCGGAGAGGAAGATGAAGTCGCTATCGAGCCAGTGGATATCGAAGTTGTCGCGGTCGAAGCGCTTGCCGGCCCAGATGGAGGCGTTCTCGAAGGCGCCAGTGAAGCTCGGCAGGTCGCTGAACTCGGCATAGACCTGGCGCACGTTAAGGTTGGATTCCTCGGCGGTCCAGTCGTTGCTGGTGGTGGTACCGTCGGCAATCATGGTGCGGTAATGGGCCTTGGCGCCATTGTCGAAGCGCATCCGGTAGTTGAAGACGGCCTCGGCGTAGGTATCCGGCTCGTTGCCCAGGCGCCCCACGGCCCCCCCCCAGGGAGCCGGCCGGGGTCAGGTAGGGGCCGCCCTCGGCGCTCTTGCCCTCCTCGCCGATCAGCAGGCCCGAGCGGGCGTAGACGTTGAAGGAAAAGCCCTCCTCGCCACTGGCCTGGCGTTCGACCCTGGCCAGGCGCTCCTCGACCTCCTCCTGTGACAGGCGCCCCTCGGCCTGCTG
>NZ_JAWSUJ010000052.1:0-29806 GCF_033549285.1 Halomonas sp. | reverse complement strand
CCGAGCGCCAAGCGCCAAGCGCCAAGCGCCAAGCGCCAAGCGCCAAGCGCCAAGCGCCAAGCGCCAAGCGCCAAGCGCCGCAGGATGATGTCACTGACACTGCCGAGCTCAACGAAACAAACCCCGCCGAACTCGACATCCGGCGGGGTTTCTCGTTGGCTTACTCCACACCTGCCGCCCGTCACTGAGCAGCTCGGCGCTTGCAGCTTGGCGCTTACAGTCGATAGACGCTCTTGGTCATCACCTTCGACATCAGCTTCATGCCCAGCTTGACCGGTGCAGGGAAGCGGACGCCACCGGCTTCCAGCGCCAGCTGGGCGTGGTGGGCCTCGTCGATGGCCATCTGGCGCAGCACCGCCCGGGAGCGCTGGTCCCCCGGTGGCAGCTTGACCAGGTGTTCCTCCAGATGGTGGCCCACCTGCTCCTCGGTGGCGGCCACGAAGCCGAGGCTGATCCGGTCGCCCACGGCGCCGGCCGTGGCGCCGAGGCCGAAGGATGCCGCGTAGAACAGCGGGTTGAGCACGCTGGGGCGGTCATGCAGCTCCTGCAGACGGGAATCGCACCAGGCCAGGTGGTCGATCTCCTCCTGGGCGGCCTGCTCCATCTGGTCGCGCACCTCCGGCAGCTTGGCGGTGAACCCCTGGCCCTGGTAGAGGGCCTGGGCACACACCTCGCCGGTGTGGTTGATGCGCATCAGCCCGGCGGCGTGCCGCCGCTCCTCGTCGCTCAGCGGCTCGTCGTGGATCTCCGGGGTCGCCGGCGACGGCCGCGAGGGGGCGGCCGCGTGGGGGACCAGGGTCTTCAGCACGGTATCGAACTGGTGGATCAGGTTGTCGGTGCGGGAAAGGGAACGGGTCATGGCGGGTCTCTCGAGAGAATGCACCTGATGCGTCGTACGCCTGTCGCGCGCGGCGCGAGCCGCAGAGCGCCAGCTAGCCAGCCGGCCAAGTGAAGCGACGACCGCCCATCAGGTGCATGTGGATATGATAGACGGTCTGGCCACCCTGGTCATTGCAGTTCATCACCACCCGGTAGCCCTCCTCGGCGAAGCCCTTCTCCGCCGCCAGCCTGGCGGCGGTGTACTGCAGCCGGCCGACCAGCGCCAGGTCGTCCTCCTCGATATCGTTGAGGGTGGCGATATGCTGCTTGGGCACGATCAGCATGTGGGTCGGCGCCTGGGGATTGATGTCGTTGAAGGCCAGCACCGCATCGTCCTCGTAGACGATGTCGGCGGGAATCTCGCGCTCGATGATCTTGCAGAACAGGCAATCCATGGGGGTCGTTCCTCTCGGTCGGGTCTCGGGTCAGCGGAAGCGCCGCTGGGCGAGCAGGTGGCGCACCAGCGGCCCCAGGATCAGCTCCATGGCCAGTGACAGCCGCGACCCCGGCACCACCAGGGTGTGCGGCCGGCTCATGAAGGCATCCTGGATCATCGCCAGCAGGTAGGGGAAGTCCACCGTGGCCGGGTCACGGAAGCGGATCACCACGAAGGACTCGGCATCGGTGGGGATGTCCTGCACCTCGAAGGGGTTGGAGGTATCCACCGTGGGCACCCGCTGGAAGTTGATATGGGTGCGCGAGAACTGCGGCTGGATGTAGCGCACGTAGTCGTCCATGCGCCCCAGGATGGTATCGATCACCGCCTCCTGGGAGTAGCCGCGGTGCCGCATGTCGCGATCGATCTTCTGGATCCACTCCAGATTCATGGTCGGCGCCACCCCCACCAGCAGGTCGACGTGGCGGGCGATATCGAGCTCGGCGGTGACCAGCCCCCCGTGCAGGCCCTCGTAGAACAGCAGGTCCGTGCCACAGGGCAGCGGCTGCCATTCGGTGAAGGTGCCGACCTGGTAGCCGGCCTCGATCATCTGCTTGTCTTCGGCATGGATATAGTGGCGGTAGGTGCCGTTGCCGTGCTCGCCGTACTCCTGGAACAGCGCTTCGAGCCGGTCGAGCAGGTTGGCCTCCACGGCGAAGTGGGAGAGCTCATCCTTGCGCTCGGGCTCGTCGAGGAGCAGCCGCGCCAGCTCCTGGCGAGTGTAGCGGTGGAAGGCATCGCCGTCGACGAAGGCGGCATGCACGGCCTCCCGGGCGAACATGCGCTCGAAGGTACGCTTCACCGTGGTGGTGCCGGCGCCGGAGGAGCCGGTCAGGGCGATGATCGGATACTCCCGGGACATCAGCTCGCTCCTGCCAGGGCATCCCGCACATCGGCCGGGATCGCCACCGGCCGACCGCTCTGCGGGTCGACCAGCATCAGGTTGATGCGCGCCGTGGCCACCGTCGCGCCATCGGCCTCGCGCAGGATGCGATGGTAGACACCGATCGCCTTGCGTCCCGGCTCGGGGATGGCCGTCTCCACCACCAGGGCATCGGGCCAGCGCGTCTCGGCCTGGTACTGCACGGCGAGATCCGCCGCCACGCAGGGATAGCCGCCGAGGTCCCACTCGCGAAGGTCCCGTGACGCGAGGGCCGCCACGCGGGCCTCGTGCAGCAGCGACACCAGCGCATCGTGGCCCAGGTGGCGACCATAGTTCATGTCGGTGATGCGCACCGTCAGCGGGTGACGGTGCACCACGTCATCCGCGGGAAAGCTCAGTCTGACACGCTCCATCCTCGCTCCTGCTCTCGTTGTGGCGGGACCGCACGCCGTCAGGCGCCAGTGCGCTCCCGGGCGATGGCCCGGTGGGCGATGTCGCGGCGGTAGAGCACGTCGGGCCAGGCGATCTCCGCCACCCCCCGGTAGGCCAGGTCACGTGCCGCCCCGACGCCGTCGCCCAGGGCGGTGACGCAGAGCACCCGTCCCCCGGCGGTGACCACCCGGCCCTGGGCATCCTCGGCGGTGCCGGCATGGAAGACTTTGCAGCCGGTGGCCTCGGCGGCCTCCAGCCCCTCGATGGCATCCCCCTTGAGGTAGCTGCCCGGGTAGCCCCCGGCGGCCAGCACCACGCCCACCGCGGCCCGCGGGTCCCAGTCGCAGGCAAGGCCGGCCAGCTCGCCGCGGGCCCCGGCCAGGCACAGCTCGGCGAGGTCCGAGGTCAGGCGCAGCATGATCGGCTGGGTCTCGGGGTCGCCGAAGCGGCAGTTGTACTCGATGACCCTGGGATTGCCGTCGGCGTCGATCATCAGGCCCGCGTAGAGGAAGCCGGTGTAGGGATGCCCCTCCTCGGCCATGCCGCGTACCGTGGGCCGGATGACCTGCGCCATGATGCGCTCGAAGACCTCGTCGGTGACCACCGGCGCCGGGGAGTAGGCCCCCATGCCGCCGGTATTGGGGCCGGTGTCGCCGTCGCCGACCCGCTTGTGGTCCTGGCTGGTGGCCATGGGCAGGATCGTCTCGCCGTCGACCATGACGATGAAACTCGCCTCCTCGCCCTCGAGGAACGCCTCGATCACCACTCGGGCCCCGGCATCGCCGAAGGCATTGGCTTCCAGCATGTCGCGGATCGCGGCCTCCGCCTCGTCATGGGTCATGGCCACGATGACCCCCTTGCCGGCAGCCAGGCCGTCGGCCTTGATGACGATGGGCGCCCCCTTCTCCTCGAGATACTCGAGCGCCGGCTCGACCGCGGTGAAGCTGCGGTAGTCGGCGGTGGGGATGGCGTGGCGGGCCAGGAAGTCCTTGGAGAAGGCCTTGGAGCCCTCGAGCCGAGCCGCGGCGGCCGTCGGTCCGAAGATCGCCAGCCCCGCCTCGCGGAATCGGTCGACCACGCCCTCGACCAGCGGCGCCTCGGGCCCGACGATGGTCAGCATCACCTCCTGCGCCCGGGCGAAGGCCACCAGGCCCGCCAGGTCCGAGACGCCGATGTCGACATTCTCGAGGCCAGGCTCCCGGGCGGTGCCGGCATTGCCGGGGGCCACGAAGACGGTCTCCACCCGGGGAGACTGGGCGACCTTCCAGGCCAGGGCGTGTTCGCGGCCACCGCCGCCGATGATCAGGACCTTCATCCGCTGTGCTACCTCAAACCATGCAAGAAACGTCGCGGCATTATGTCAGAAACTCGCCCTGGACGCCGCTCACGGCTTGTTGCTGCCCTTGTCGTCCTCGTCCGGGCTGCCGGCCTGGTTGATGGTCTTCTGCCAGAACTTCATGTTCTCCTCGGCCAGCTCGCGCATCAGCTCCATGGGCGAGTGGCGCATGGCCTGCTGCCACTGGTCCTGCATGCGCTGCTGCTGCTCGAGCATCAGCTTGGTGCCCTGCTCCAGGTAGCGGGCCAGGGGCAGGGGCTGGGCCATGTCATAGACACGGATGAACTGGGCGAGCAGGTCGTTGGAGAAGACCTGCGCATCGCCATCGGCCTGTTCCTGCTCGATGATGATCGACAGCAGGATGGTGCGGGTCAGGTCCTCGCCGCTCTTGGCATCCTCCACCCGGAAAGGGACCTCGTCGAGGATCAGGCCGCGCAGGTCCTCGAGGGTCACATAGCGGCTCTGTTCGGTATCATAGAGCCTGCGGTTGGCATACTTGCGAATCACGCGCACGGCGCTGCTCCTTGTTATACGAAGGGGCGGTTGCCCCTGTAGGGCTATTGTGCACCGCGACACCCACCATGCAAGGCATAGCCACCATTCCGTCTCCAACGCGGCGAGGCCCCATGAACCTGATCCTGCTCTCCCCCGACGACATCGAGAACGGCCGCCTGGCCCGGGTCCGCGACCCGCGGCGCCTGGCCCACCTGCGCGAGGTGCACCGGGCGAGCCCCGGCGACATCCTGACGCTGGGCATCGAGGGGGGACGCCTGGGGCGCGGGGAACTGCTGGCCCTGGACGACGACGAGGCCCTGTTCGACGTCGCCGCCCTGGACCAGGCGCCGCCGCCGGCGCTGCCGGTGCACCTGGTGCTCGCCCTGCCCCGCCCGCGGATGCTGGCCCGCACCCTGGAGCACGTCACCGCGCTCGGCGTGAAGCGCATTACCCTGCTCAACACCCGCCGCGTGGAGAAGAGCTACTGGCAGTCACCGGAACTCGGCGAGGAGAAGATCCACCGCCACCTGGTGCTCGGCCTGGAGCAGGCCCGCGATACCCGGCTGCCGGAGGTGGTCCTGGCCAAGGGCTTTCGCCCCTTCGTCGAGGAGCGGCTGCCGGGCCTGCTGGCCGAGCGCCGCGGCCTGGTGGCCCACCCCGGCATGCCGGGCGACTGCCCCCGCGGCCTCGACGAACCCGTGCTGCTGCTGGTGGGCCCGGAGGGAGGCTTCATTCCCTGGGAAGTGGAACGGCTGCTCTCGGCGGGCTGCGAGGGCATCCACCTGGGCCCGCGCATCCTGCGGGTCGAGACCGCGGTGACGGCCCTGCTCGCCCGGCTCTTCTGACCTCGCGCCCTCGAGGAGCGCCTAGTCGTCCTCGTCCGGGTCATGGGCGACGAAGGGGGAATCCTCGTCGCAGTCGGGCTCGTTGAGGAAGGTCTCGCGCACGTCGAGCAGTCCCAGGTGACCGATGGAGCGGCGCCCGAGCAGCAACGGATAGAACATCTCCTCGCGGTCACGCAGGCTGAACTGCTCCTCGTAGACGGTATCATCCAGGCAGACCTTCATCAGCACCACAGGACGCCGGTCGGTGCCACCGGCGCCGCGCAGGCGAATGCTGCGATAGAGCGGCAGTTCCATGCGTTCGGTGAAGGTCTCGCCACTGGCCTCGTCCTCGAGCCTGAGGCGAAAGCGCACCCACGCCTCGCCCTCCTTGTCGAAGCGCTCGATATCCCGGGCGTCCAGCGACGAGGTCAGGGCACCGCTGTCGAGCTTGGCCTTCACCTCGACGCCCCAGGGCTCGAGGGTCGCCTTTTCTACCCAGCCGAAGACCTTGCCCTCGTTGGCGGCCATGGCCGGAGACGCGGCGCTCAGCAACAGGGCGGTCAGCAGGGGCAGGCCGTAACGTGTCGGGGACATGGTCTCCTCCGGGTCAGGGGCTCAGCGCTGCAGGCGCTCGAGCAGGTTGCGGGTGGCGAAGCCATCCGGGGTGGTGCCGATGGCGGCCTGGAACTCGCGCAGGCCCCGGCGGGTGTTGGGGCCCATGATGCCGTCCGGCGTGCCCACCTCGAAGCCACGCTGGTTGAGCAGGCGCTGCATCTCGCGCACCTGGCGGCGGCTCAGCGGCTGCTCCTCCCGGGGCCAGCCCTGCACCACCCCCTCGCGGCCGGCGATCTCGTCGGCCAGGGTGCCCACCGCCAGGGCGTAGCTGGTGGCGTTGTTGTAGCGCAGGATGGCGCGGAAATTGGGGCCCACCAGGAAGGCCGGGCCCTCCGCCCCGCCGGGCACGATCACCGACGCCGCCGCGAAGTCAGGCAGCGGCTCACCGTCCAGGCTGCGCACGCCGCGTTCCGCCCAGTCGCGGCTGGGGCGACGGGTGGCGAGCTCGGTCTCGGCGTAGTCGAAGCCGTCGGGGAGGCGGACTTCAATGCCCCAGGGCTGACCCGCCTGCCAGCCGGCCCGATCGAGGTAGTTGGCAGTGGAGGCCATCACGTCCGGGATGCTGCCCCAGATGTCACGCCGTCCGTCGCCGTCACCATCCACGGCATAGGCCTCGAAGCTCGAGGGAATGAACTGGGTGTGTCCCATGGCACCGGCCCAGGAGCCCTGCATGCGCTCAGGCGAGATATCCCCGGCTTCCAGGATGCGCAGCGCCGCGAGCAGCTCGTCGCGGGCGAAGTCGCGACGGCGGCCGTCATAGGCCAGGGTGGCCAGCGCCTCCAGGGTCGAGAAGTCGCCGAAGTTGCCGCCGTAGTTGCTCTCGATGCCCCAGATGGCGACGATCACCTCGGCGGGCACCCCATAGCGCCGCTCCATCTCCCGGGCCGTGGCGCGATGTGCCTCCAGGCGTTCCCGCCCCGTGGTCACCCGGGTCGCCGAGACGGCACTGTCCAGGTACTGCCAGATCGGCCGCACGAACTCGGGCTGGGAGCGGTCGAGCTCGATGACCCGCGGCCGATAGCGCAGGCCGTCCAGGGCCCGTGCCAGGGTCGCCTCGCCGATGCCCTCTGCCCGCGCCTCGCGCCGGAAGTCGGCCAGCCAGCTGGCGAAGTCCGCCGCAGGCGCCGGCTCGCCGGCTTCCACCTCGGCCACGGCATCGGTCGCCTCGCCGGACTCCGGCTCGCGGGCCACGTTGGCCTCGCTGGGGGGCACGGCCTGACAGCCGGCCAGAAGTGCCAGCAGCAGGGGGGTGGTCAGCATCCGTCTCATCGTCGCTCCTGCAGGACGTTTCCATGATCCGCCCGATCATCGCCCAGAACCGGCCGCCAGGCCAGCCCGTTCAGCTCCCCCAGAGCCGCCAGATCAGCAGCGCATGACAGGCCAGCACGACCAGGGTCAGGGGCATGCGCAGGGACTGGTACCAGCTGGGCAGCCGCGCCCCGCCCTCCCGGGAGAGCTCATGGAGGCGAACCAGCACGAAGCCGAAGGCCAGCACCCAGGCGCCGGTGAGCGGGTGGAGCAGCAGCGCGGTCCAGGCGACCAGGCTCGGGACCATGGCGAGCAGCATGCGCCATCGGAAGGCGGCCTCGCCGGGGTGCTCCCGGCACATCGCCACGCCCCACTGCACCCCACCGAGGAAGGAGAGGATCACCGCGCCGTAGCCCAGGAAGGCCCGCACGGCGACGACCTGCCAGGCGACGGGCGCCAGCCATGCCGCCGCCACGCTCGCCAGGAAGGGCAGCAGGCCGGCCAGGCCGAGCCACAGCGGCAGCGCAGGGATCGCGACCCGCATCATGGTTCCCCCACCGGGGCAGCGACGGCGGGCGCCCAGAGGGCCGCATAGGTACCGTCGGGATCGTAGCGCCCGGCCTGGTCCTGGACGTCCAGTACACGTGGCCGGGTGTCGCGCCCCACCCCGGCCAGGTGACGCCAGTTGCCCCAGTTGCTGGCCACATCGTGGTCGACCAGGCAGTGCTCGAACCAGGCCGCGCCCAGACGCCAGTCCCCGCCGAGATCATGCACCAGGTAGCTCGCCGCGTTCTGGCGCGCCCGGTTGGAAAGCCAGCCGGTGGCGGCCAGCTCGCGCATGGCGGCATCCACGAGGGGCACGCCGGTGTGGCCATCACGCCAGGCGCAAAAGCTCTCGCCGGGGACCGGAAGCTCACGCCCGCCGAACAGTGCAGCACCCTCCTGCCGCGCCGCCCAGTGGAAGTAGTCGCGCCACAGCAGCTCGAAGACCAGCCAGTAGCTCGAGTCGCTGGCGCCGTGCCTGGCCTCCCAGGCACGCACCGCATCGTGTACCTGGCGCGCCGAGAGGCAACCCTGGGCCAGCCAGGGCGAGAGCCGGGTGGAGAAGTCACCGGCAAGGCCGTTGCGGGTCTGCTTGTAGCGCGCCACGGCGCCGCTCTCCCAGAGGTAGTGATCGAGCCGCGACCAGCCCGCCGCCTCGCCGCCGGCAAAGGCAAAGTCGCCGCGACGGTCCGGGGCCCAGACGGCCGCCCGAGCGCAGACCTTGTCCAGAGGCGGGAAGCCGCGCGGGGCACCCGCTGGCCAGTCAGGCAGGGTCACCGGCGCCGGGACGGCGCCGGGGACCGACCAGGCCCGCTCCACCCGGCGACGAAACGCCGAGAAGCTGGAGGGCATGTCGTCCACCGCCATGGGCAGGGCGGCCTCGTCGAGCAGCGTGCCGGCGTCCTGGCGGGAAAGGGTCACGGCATTGCCCAGCCGCTCGGCCAGTCGCGCGGTGGCCTGCCTCTCCTCCCAGCCGGCATCGGCGCGTACCCGGATCTCATCGATGCCATGCTCGACGACCAACTCCGCTACCGCATCGACGGGGTCGCCGATGCGCACCAGCAGGTCACTGCCACGCTTTAGCAGCTCACCGCGTAGCTCGATCAGGCTCTGCCAGAGAAACTGCAGGCGCGCCGACCCGATCCGCGACGCATCGAGACCGGGCAAGGGAGTCAGCCAGGCATCGTCCAGCACGTAGACGCAGAGCAGTGACTCGGGCGGCATCGAGAAGTGGAACAGGGGGTTGTCGGCCAGGCGCAGGTCGTTACGCAGCCATACCAGCATCCGGCTCATGGCGCGTCCTCCCGTCGCCCTGCCTCACGGCGGCAGCGTTCACTGCAGTGGCGAACCTCCTCCCAGCAGCGGGCCCACTTGCGTCGCCAGGCGAAGGGGCGCGCGCACTGCGCGCAGGCCTTGTGCGGAAGATGCGGCTTGCGATGCATGGGGCAACCTCGAACATGGACAGCGTCAAGTAATAGTACAGCATCTGTACAAATAATACCGCCTGCTGCCGCCTCGGGCGACCCAGCGAAGGAGACCCATAAAGAAGGGCCGCCCGAAGGCGGCCCCGCGATCACAGACCCTGGCAGACCCGAGTCAGGAGCCGCCCGTCCCGCCGGGCTCGCGACGTGCGTTGCGCTCGGTCTCCATCCCGCTCTTCAGCTCGTGGGTCAGGGGGTCGTAGTTCGGCTTGAGCTCATCCTTGACGGTGCCTCCCCAGAGCCGGGAGCCGACGAAGTAGCCGGCACGACCGATCACGTGGGCGGCCACGGGAGCGGTCATCAGGATGAAGAGGATCACGCCCAGGGCCCGCGCTACCACCGCTACCTGGGCGAAGTGCATCGCCACTGCCAGCATGATCAGGGTGGCCCCCAGGGTCGCGGCCTTGGTGGTGGCGTGCATCCGGGTCAGCAAATCGGGCAGGCGCACCACCCCCAGCGCCGCCAGGAACATGAAGATCGACCCGGCCAGTATCAGCCCGCCCTTGAGGAACTCAATCATCGCGGGGCCCCCCGCGCTCCAGGAAGCGGGCGAAACCGATGGCGGCCATGAACGCCATCAGCGCCATGACGATGGCCACGTCGAGCAGGCTCGGCACGTCGGTGGCGATGGCGACCACACCGATGATGCCGACGAGGACCGACGAGAAGAGCTCCAGGGCCACCACCCTGTCCGGCAGGCTGGGCCCGCGGAACAGGCGCACGAAGGCCAGGCACAGCGCCAGGGCCATCACCGCCAGGCTCAACAGGATTACGGTCGACACGGGGGTCACCTCCTTGCACTAATGGAAGAGCTCCAGCGCCCGGCGCTCCAGCTCCGCCAGGCTGCGCCTGAGTTCCGGCTCGTCGTCCAGGAACATGGCGTGGATGTAGAGTACGCGGCGATCGTCGGAGACATCCAGGCTCAGGGTGCCCGGCGTCAGCGAGATCAGGTTGGCGACGAAGGCGATCTCGAATTCGGTGCGGGCCTTCAGGGGCATGGCGATCACCCCCGGCTTCATGTACCAGGGGGGAGTGACGATGTCGTAGGAGACCTTGAGGTTGGCCATCACCAGCTCCTTGAGGAAGAAGCCGACGAAGCGCACGAGCCGCGGCAGCCGCTGCGCGTGCCCGGCCAATGCCGGCACCTGGGGCTGGATCAGCGCCAGCACCAGGTAGCCGAAGGTCAGGCCGGCGAGCAGGTTGAGGCCGCTGAAGTCGCCGGTAAGCACCACCCAGGCGAAGCCCAGCAGCAGGTTCCAGGCGGCCCCGATCATGGCATCACCTCCCCGGCCTCGCCCGGCTCTGCTCCTGATCCAAGAACCGCCTCGATGTAGCGCTCGGGCGCCAGCAGCTGGCCGGCCGAGGCCTCGGCCAGGGCATAGATGGGCTCGGCATTGAGGCCGATGAACAGGGTGCACAGCGCCAGGCCGACCACCGGCGCGGCCATCAGCCACATCTCACGCGACGCGACCTCCGGATAGGGGTCGACGTCGCCCTCCGGTGGCGTCGACTTCCAGAACACCTCGGCCCAGATCTTGATCATCGAATAGAGGGTGAGCAGCCCCACCAGCAGGGCGATGAAGGTCACCCCGTAGGCCTGTGCCTCGATGCCGGCACGGATCACGATGAACTTGGCGAAGAAACCGGACAGGGGCGGCATCCCGGCCAGCGACAGCGCCGGGATCAGGAACAGCACGGCCAGCCACGGGTGGCTGCGATAGAAGCCGCCCAGCGACTTCAGCTGGTAGGTACCGCGCAGCCGGTGGACGATGCCGCTCACCAGGAAGAGATTCGTCTTCACGATGATGTGATGCATGATGTAGAAGACCCCGCCGATGATCGCCAGGGGCGTGAACAGCGCCAGCCCCAGGATCATGTAGCCGATCTGGCTGACGATATGGAACGACAGGATGCGCCGGAACTCGAACTGCGCCGCCGCCCCCAGCACCCCGGAGAGCATGGTGAACCCCGCCCCCCACAGCAGGATCTCGTGGGTATAGCCCGGGCTCTGGTGGAAGATCAGGGTGAACACCCGGAACAGCGCATAGACCCCGACCTTGGTCAGCAGGCCGGCGAACAGCGCCGAGACGGCCACCGGCGGGGTGTGGTAGGAGGCCGGCAGCCAGAAGAACAGCGGGAAGGCCGCCGCCTTGATGCCGAAGGCGACCATGAACATCATCGCCAGCACATCGACCATGCCGTCGTCCTCCAGGGTCGCCAGGCGACGGGCGATGTCGGCCATGTTGAGCGTGCCCACCATGCCGTAGAGCAGCCCCACCGCGACCAGGAAGATCACCGAGGAGACCAGGTTGAGGGTGACATACTTGATCGCCCCCTCCATCTGCGCCTTCTCGCTGCCAAGGATCAGCAGCGCGAAGGAGGCCACCAGCATCACCTCGAACCAGACATAGAGGTTGAAGATGTCGCCGGTGAGGAAGGCCCCGGCGACCCCGGCCAGCAGCAGGTGCATCAGCGGGAAGTAGCCGTAGGCCTCGTGGCCGCGCCCTACCGTGGCCAGCGAGAAGAGCGCCACGGCGAAGCCGATGATGCCGGTGAGCACCACCATGATCGCCCCCAGCAGGTCGGCCACCAGGCTGATGCCGAAGGGCGCCGGCCAGCCGCCCATGTGCATCACCAGGATGCCGTCGCGGTTGACCGTGGCCAGCAGCCACAGGCTGGTCAGCAGCAGAGCGGCGGTACCTGCCACGGCGACGAAGCGCTGCATGCTTCGCGAGCGCCAGAAGACCAGCGACACGGCCCCCGCCAGCAGCGGGATGAGGATGGGCAGCGCGATCTGGGGGTTCACGTGTCGGTATCCTTCATCTTGTCCAGGTCATCGGCACGCACGATCTCCCAGGCGCGACGCACCAGCACCACGGCGAACGACAGCACCCCGAAGGCGATGACGATGGCGGTGAGCACCAGCGCCTGGGGCAGCGGGTCCGCCACCGCCCCCTCCGGCGCCGTCAGGCCCTGCGGGACCAGCGGCGGCGCGCCGCGCACCATGCCCGCCGTGGCGAAGATCAGCAGGTTGGCGGCATTGGAGAGCAGCATCAGCCCGATCACCAGCTTGACGATGGAGCGGCGCAGCATCATGTAGATGGCGGCGGCGAACAGGACGCCGATGGTGATGGCCATCAAGGGCTCCATGGAGCCTCCTTAGCGTTCGTCGTCTTCCTGATCGGTCTTGACCAGCGCGGTGATCGCCGTGAGCACCGAGCCCACCACTACCAGGTAGACGCCGATATCGAAGATCAGCGGCGTCGAGGCCTTGAAGTCGATGACCGGGATGGTCCACCACTGGGCGGTGAAGAAGGGCTCGCCGACCCACCAGGCGGGCAGGGTCGCGGCCACCCCGAGCAGCAGTCCCATGCCGACCAGGTCGCGGGGCGAGACCTTGAGCATCTCGCTCAGGGCGCGACGACCGCGGGCAAAGAGGTAGAGCGCGAAGGCCCCCGCCGCCACCAGGCCGGCGATGAAGCCGCCCCCCGGCTCGTCGTGCCCGCGCAGCAGCAGGAACAGCGAGAACATCAGCTGCAGCGGCAGCAGCAGCCGCGCCGCCACATTGAGGATCAGCGTACCGGATCTAACCATCGTCTCTCTCCCGCGGCGGCGCCTGGCGCCGGGCATCGTACGCCTCGGCATGGAAGCGCAGCATGGCATAGACGCCGATGGCCGCCAGCGCCAGCACGAACATCTCGCCCAGGGTGTCCAGCGCCCGGAAGTCGACCAGGATGACGTTGACGATGTTGTGGCCATGGCCCAGCGGCTGACTGTTGGCGACCATGTAGTCCGAGATCCGCGGCAGCCGCTCGCCGGAGAGCACCGCGAGCATCAGCAGGGTGATCAGGCCGCCGCTGAGGCTCGCCACCGCCAGGTCGCGCAGCCGCTCGGTAGGCGTGGAAAGGGTGGCGAAGCGCGGCAGGCGGAACAGCACCAGCACCAGCAGGATCACCGTCAGGGTCTCCACCAGCAGCTGGGTGATCGCCAGGTCCGGGGCACTGAACAGCACGAAGGTCAGGGCGATGGAGAAGCCCATGACGCCCAGCGCGGCCACCGCTGCCAGTCGCGAGCGCATCACGCAGGCCGCCACGGCACCGGCAATCATCAGGCCGGCGACCACGGCCTCGTGAAAGTAGACCGCCAGGGCGATGTCGAGCGTGAAGGTGTGGCGGAAGAAGAGCGCATGGCCGACCAGGCCCACCAGCACCAGCAGGGTCACCACCAGGTAGTTGCGGAGTTGCCCGTTCTGCAGCATGCGGGTCTGCCATTCGGCAACGCTCACCAGGCCGGCCATCAGCGCCTCATAGCCGGCCTCCGGGCCGCGGGCCATGAGCGGCTCGAGGCGTGCCAGCCGGGCCCGCAGGAGGTCCCAGTGGCGATAGGCCAGCAGGCCAAGCGCCAGGCTCGCCAGCGACAGCAGCAGCGGCAGGTTGACGCCGTGCCACAGCGCCAGGTGCACCTCGGCCCCGGCGCCTGTCCCGATGCCGGCCACGGTGGCGCCCACCAGGGGGTCGAGCAGGCCCGGCGCCAGGCCGAAGGTCAGCGACAGCAGGGCCAGCAGGGCGGGCCCCGCGAGCATGCCATGTGGCGCTTCATGGGGCGCCCGCGGGGTCTCGCGGGGGGCACCGAAGAAGGGGCGCAGGGCGACGATGGCCGCCACGGCCAGGGTCAGGAAGGCCGCAGTGAAGGCGAGCAGCAGGATCAGGGGGCGCCAGGCGCTGGCCTCGAGCACCGACGCGAACATCAGCTCCTTGCCCACGAAGCCCAGCAGGGGCGGCAGCCCGGCCAGCGACAGCGCTGCAATCCCGGCTACCAGGGCCGTCCGCGGCATCACCCGCCGCAGCCCTCCCATGGCGGTGACGTCCTTGGTGCCAGTCTCGTGGTCGAGGATGCCAGCCACCATGAACAGCGCCCCCTTGTAGAGCGAGTGGGCCAGCAGGAAGGCCACGAAGGCGACCAGCGCCCCCTCGGTGCCGATGCCGAGCAGCATGGTCAGGGCGCCCAGCGCCATCACCGTGGAGTAGGCCAGCAGCTTCTTGACGTTGGTGTGCTGGATCGCCAGAAAGGCGCCGGTGGCCATGGTCAACGCACCCACCAGCGAGAGGGTGACCACCCAGCCATCGGTGCCGCCCAGGGCGGGATGCAGCCGGGCGAGCAGGTAGACCCCCGCCTTGACCATGGTCGCCGAGTGCAGGTAGGCCGAGACCGGCGTGGGGGCCGCCATGGCGTTGGGCAGCCAGAAGTGGAAGGGGAACTGCGCCGACTTGGTGAAGGCGCCCAGCAGCACGCAGACCAGCAGCGGCGTATAGAGCGCATGCTCGCGCAGCAGCTCGCCGCGGTCGGTGAGCTCGGCCAGCGACCAGCTGTCGCCGGCCACCGCGAGCATGGCGAAGCCGGCAAGCAGCGCCAGGCCGCCGCCCACGGTGACGAAGAGCCCCTGGAGCGCTGCCTTGCGGGCGGCGAGGTCGGTGTGGTTGAAGCCGATCAGCAGGTAGGAGGTGATGCTGGTCAGCTCCCAGAACACGAAGAGCGTGACCAGGTTGTCGGCCAGCACCAGGCCCAGCATCGACATCATGAAGGCGGTGATCACCACCAGGAAGCGCGGCAGGTCGCGATGGCCGCGCAGGTACTCCCCGGAGTAGACCAGCACCAGGGCGCCGATCACCGTGATCAGCATGGCGAACAGCCAGGCGAGGCCGTCGATCAGGAAGGTCAGGGTGATGTCGAGCCCCGGCACCCAGGCCCACTCCAGCAGCAGGACCTCACCGGAGGCGACCGCTGGCCAGTGGCCGAGCAGCCAGGCCGCCAGGGAGGCGGGCAGCAGGGCCATCACCAGCGGCGTCCGGGCCCCGAACCAGTGATGCAGCAGCGGGGCCATCCCCGCCACCACGAAGCCTCCCAGCACGGCCAGTTGCATCAGGCGCCCTCCCCTGTCGTGACGGCGAGCGCGGCATCGTCGCCGCCCCGCCGATTAGAACGATCAACTCTATAGAGACAAGGTGTTGAAAGGCAAGGAGGCGGCGAGCGAGTTCCCTTTGCGTTAGAGTGGGAAGGTGCCAAGCCATGGGGGGGGCGACCCGACCCAGGGAGGGGATGCGACCGCATGTCGCTTGCGTCATCCTGTCCTGCGGGCACGCTATGCCCTCCCCGTTTACGGACCCGCGCAGGATGACCGATCGATGACATTGCTGTGGATAGCCCTGCTACCCCTGCTGGGGGTGCTGGTGCCCGCGTTCACCGAGCGACGCGGGCGACGTTTCTGCTCCCTGGCCACCGCGCTGCTGCCCGCCCTGGCGCTGGTGCTGATGATCGGCCAGCTGCCGGCCCTGGCGGCCGGCGAGGCGCTGCGCTTCGCCGTGGACTGGGTGCCCACCCTGGGCCTCGACCTGGCCTTCCGGCTCGATGGCCTGTCGCTGCTGTTCAACCTGCTGATCATCGGGATCGGCCTGCTGATCCTGCTCTACGCGCATTACTACCTGACGCCGGAGGAGCCCTTCGGGCGCTTCTACGCCTACCTGATCCTGTTCATGGCCTCCATGGTCGGCATCGTGATGGCCGACAACCTGCTGCTGCTGTGGCTCTTCTGGGAACTCACCAGCATCTCCTCCTTCCTGCTGATCGGCTTCTGGTCGCACCGCAGCGACGCCCGCAAGGGGGCGCGCATGGCGCTGACCGTGACCGGTGCCGGCGGCCTGGCGCTGCTCGCCGGCCTGCTGCTGCTGGGGGAGATGGTCGGCAGCTACGACATGAACGTGGTGCTCGAAAGCGGCGACGCCATCCTCGCCGACCCGCGCTATCCGCTGATGCTGGTGCTGGTGCTGCTCGGCGCCTTCACCAAGTCGGCGCAGTTCCCCTTCCAGTTCTGGCTGCCCCATGCCATGGCCGCGCCGACCCCGGTCTCCGCCTACCTGCACTCGGCAACCATGGTCAAGGCCGGCATCTTCCTGATGGCGCGCCTGCACCCGGCCATCGCCGGCAGCGAGCTGTGGTCGGTCATCGTCTCGCTGGTCGGCATGGCGACGCTGCTCTACGGCGCCTGGTTCGCCCTGCTCAAGACCGATCTCAAGGGCATCCTGGCCTTCTCCACGGTCAGCCACCTGGGGCTGATCACCGTGCTGCTGGGCATCGGCACGCCCATGGCCGTGCTCGCGGCGCTCTTCCATATCCTCAACCACGCCACCTTCAAGGCGGCGCTGTTCATGAGCGCGGGCATCATCGACCACGAGACCGGCACCCGGGAACTTGGCCGCCTGGGGGGCCTGCGCCGGGCCATGCCGGTCACCGCGGTACTGACCAGCGTGGCGGGCGCCGCCATGGCCGGGGTGCCGCTGCTCAACGGTTTCCTCTCCAAGGAGATGTTCTTCACCGAGACTTTGGAGAGCCCGGTGCTGGGCGGGCTGAGCTGGCTGCTGCCGGTACTCGCCACCCTGGGTGGCATCCTCTCGGTGGCCTACTCGCTGCGCCTGGTGCATGCGGTCTTCTTCAGGCCGGCCCGCGAGGCGCCGCCGAAGTCGCCCCACGAGCCGCCCTGGCCGATGCGCGCCCCGGTAGTACTGCTGGTGGTGCTCTGCGTGGTCGTGGGACTGGCCCCGGTGCTGGCGGAGGGGCTGCTCGGCCTGGCGCTGGCACCGGTGCTGGGCGAGACGTTCACGTTCCACCTGGCGATCTGGCACGGCGTCAACCTGCCGCTGATGATGAGCCTGGTGGCGCTGGTCGCAGGCGTGGCGACCTACTGGCGCCACCCCGACCTGCGCCGCTTCCTCAAGGGCTTCCGCCCGGTGGATGCCCGCCTGGTGTTCGAGGCCGCCGTGCAGCGGCTGGGACGTGGCGCCGAGGTGGGCCTGGCACGCTTCGACGGCGGCTCGCTGCAGCGCTACATGACCTGGCTACTGCTGGCCGCACTGGTGATGGGGAGCCTGGGCCTCGCGGGCATGCCGCTGCTCACCGGCAGCAAGGGCAACCAGCCCCTCGACGGCATCCTGCTGCTGGGCGCCGGCCTGCTGATCTTCGGCGGCATCGCCACCGCCGCCACCCACCGCTACCGCCTGATCTCGCTGCTGATGCTCTCGGTGGTGGGCCTGGTGGTCGCCCTGACCTTCGCCCGCTTCTCCGCGCCCGACCTGGCGCTGACCCAGCTCTCGGTGGAGGTGGTGACCATGATCCTGCTGATGCTGGCGCTGTTCTTCCTGCCCCAGAAGACGCCCCGGGAGTCCTCGAATCGCCGCAGCCTGCGCGACGCGGTGCTGGCTGGCGCCCTGGGCATGGTGGTCGCCAGCCTCAACTATGCGGTGCTGACGCGGGACAATGCGCCCATCTCCGGCTTCTTCCTGGAGAACAGCGTGCCCGGCGGCGGCGGCCACAATGTGGTCAACGTCATCCTGGTCGACTTCCGCGGCTTCGATACCCTGGGCGAGATCACCGTGCTGGCGCTGGCGGGCCTGGCGATCTTCAAGCTGCTCAACCGGCTGCGGCTGTTCATGCCGCACAGCGACGGCGAGGGCCGCCTCTGGTCGCCGGACCGCTATCCAGCGATCCTCACCTCCATCTCCATGGCCCTGCTGCCACTGGCCCTGCTGGTATCGGCCTTCATCTTCCTGCGCGGCCACAACCAGCCCGGCGGCGGCTTCATCGCCGGCCTGGTCACCGCCGTGGCGCTGATCCTGCTCTACATGGCCCGCGGCGTGGAGTGGACCCAGCAGCGCCTCGACTTCCCCTACCAGCCGGTGGCGATCGCCGGAGTGGCCGTCGCCACCCTCACGGGGCTCGGCAGCTGGCTGTTCGGCCACCCCTTCCTGACCTCGGCCTTCGGTCACTTCCACCTGCCGCTGGTCGGCGACTTCGAACTGGCCACCGCCATGCTCTTCGACCTCGGCGTCTACCTCGCCGTGGTGGGCGCCACGCTGATGATCCTCGCCAACCTGGGCAAGGTCACCACACCCCACCGCCCGGCCAAGGAAGCCGCCAGCAGCTTCGACACCGCCCCCCCCTCGCGACCCGGCAAGGAGAAACGTTGATGGAAAGCCTCTACGCCATCACCACCGGCGTGCTGACCGCCTGCGGGCTCTATCTGGTCCTGCGCGGCCGCACCTTCCCGGTGGTGGTCGGCCTCACCCTGCTCTCCTATGCGGTCAACCTCTTCCTGTTCTCCATGGGCGGGCTGACCACCGATGGCGCCGCCATCCTCGACGGGCCGGCGGACTATGCCGACCCGTTGCCCCAGGCGCTGGTGCTCACCGCCATCGTGATCGGCTTCGCCATGACCGCCTTCGTGGTGATCCTGGCCATGCGCGCGCGCAGCGAGGCGGGCAACGACCATGTCGACGGCCGCAAGCATGAAGACGGGGAGGGCCGCCCGTGATGCAGCACCTGATCGTCCTGCCCGTGGTGCTGCCGCTGGTCGCCGGCATCCTGCTGCTCTATCGCCGCCAGGGGGCCACCCGGGCCAAGCGCCTGGTCGGGGTCGCCGCCACGGCCCTGCTGGTGGTGGTCGGCATCGCCCTGGTGGCCCGTGCCGCCGGCGGCGAGGTCACCTACTATGCGCTGGGTGGCTGGCAGCCGCCCTTCGGCATCGTGCTGGTTCTCGACCGCCTCTCAGCGCTGATGGTGCTGCTCAGCGCGGTGCTCGCCCTGGGGGCGGTGGTGTTCGCCTGTGCCGGCGACGACGAGCGCGGCAGCAACTTCCACGGCCTCTTCCAGTGGCAGCTGATGGGCATCAACGGCGCCTTTCTCACCGGTGACCTGTTCAACCTCTTCGTGTTCTTCGAGGTGCTGCTGCTCGCCTCCTACGCCCTGCTGCTGCACGGCGGCGGCAAGGCGCGCATCCAGGCCGGGGTGCACTACGTGGTGCTCAACCTGGCCGGCTCCTCGCTGTTCCTGATCGCCGTGGGCGTGCTCTACGGCGCCACCGGCACCCTCAACATGGCCGACATGGCGGTGCGCCTCGGTGAGCTGCCCGCCGAGCGGGCCGGGCTGGTCACCGCCGGCGGCTTGATGCTGCTGGTGGTGTTCGGCCTCAAGGCGGCGATCCTGCCGCTCTACTTCTGGCTGCCGCGGGCCTACGCCGCCGCGCCTGCGCCGGTGGCGGCGCTGTTCGCCATCATGACCAAGGTCGGCATCTACGCCATCCTGCGGGTCTACTCCCTGGTCTTCGGCGAGCATGCCGGGCCGCTGGCGGACCTCGAGCAGGCCTGGGTGTGGTGGCTGTCACTGGGCACCCTGGCGGCGGCCGGGGTCGGCGTGCTCGCGGCCCGTGACCTGCGCCTGCTGGTGGCCTACCTGGTGCTGGTCTCGGTGGGCACCCTGCTGGCCGGCATCGGCATGGGCTCGCCGGCCGCCGTCTCCGCCCTGCTCTACTACCTGATCCACACCACCCTGATCACCGGCGGTCTCTTCCTGCTGGCCGAGCTGATCGGCCTGCAGCGGGGCAAGGCCGGCACCCGCCTGGTCAAGGGCCGCCCCCTGCATCAGGGCGGCTGGCTGGCCGGGCTGTTCTTCGTCGGTGCCGTGGCGGTGGCCGGCGTGCCCCCGCTCTCCGGGGCCATCGGCAAGGCCCTGATGATGGCGGCCGCCGAGGGCGGCCAGCGCGCCTGGCTGTGGCCGCTCCTGCTGGGCACCGGCCTGTGCGCGCTGGTCGCCCTGTCCCGGGCCGGTTCCACGCTGTTCTGGCGCAGCCAGGGGGAGCCGATGGGCCTGCCCCTGCCGCGGCGCCAGTGGTTTGGGGTCGCCTGGCTGCTGGGCGCCTCGCCGCTGCTGGTGGCCCTGGCCGGCCCGGTGAGCGACTACACCCGAGCCACCGCCGACCAGCTGGCCAACCCCCAGGTGGTGGTCGACGCCCTGATGAACGACGCCGGAGGCACGCCATGATCAAGCCCCGTCCCTGGCTGCCGACGCCACTGCTGTCGATCCTGCTGCTGGCGGTCTGGCTGCTGCTGGTGCGCAGTACCGCCTTCGGCCAGCTCCTGCTGGGTGGTTTCCTGGCGGTGGTGATCCCGCTGGCCACCCACCGGTTCTGGGATGCCCAGCCCCATGTGGCCAGGCCCTGGAAGCTGCTGCGCTTCGTGCTGCGCGTGCTCGGCGACATCCTCGTCGCCAACATCGAGGTGGCCTGGCTGATCGTCAATCCCTGGCGCCGGCTGCGCCCCCACTTCGTGGAATACCCGCTGATGCTGGAGGACCGCTTCACCATCACCCTGCTGGCCAACACCATCAGCCTGACCCCGGGCACGGTATCGGCCAACCTGCGCCTGGACGGCCGGACGTTGCTGATCCATGCCCTGGACGTCGAGGACGAGGAAGCGCTGATCGCGCATATCCGCGAACGCTACGAGCGGCCGCTGAAGGAGATCTACGAATGCTAGACATTGCCCTGTGGACCAGCATGGCCCTGGTAGTGGCGGCCCTGCTGCTCAACGTCTATCGCCTGACGGTGGGGCCGGACATGCCGGACCGGATCCTGGCGCTCGACACCATGTACGTGAACTCCATCGCGCTGATCGTGCTGATGGGACTGTGGCTGAACACCAAGACCTACTTCGAGTCGGCGCTGCTGATCGCCATGCTCGGCTTCATCAGCACCGTGGCGGTCTGCAAGTACCTGCTGCGCGGCGACATCATCGAATAGGAGGCCCCATGACGCTGTACGTGCTTCTCGAGGGCGTGATCGCCTTCCTGCTGGTCGCCGGGGGCGCCTTCGCCTTCATCGGATCGCTGGGCATGGCCCACCTGCGCGACTTCTACATGCGCCTGCACGGTCCCACCAAGGCCACCACCCTGGGGATCGGCTGCATGCTGGTGGCCTCGATGCTCTATTTCTGGGTGATCGACGGCAAGCCCGTCATCCAGGAGATGCTGATCACGCTGTTCCTGTTCATCACCGCCCCGGTCAGCGCCCACCTGCTGGCCAAGACCGGCCTGCACCTGCAGCTGCGACACGAGGACAAGACCCGCGGCAACCCGCCCGAGCTGCGCCCCGAGGAGATCGGCGAGAAGCCGGTGCCCCACCCCGATCGCGGCCACGGCTGATGTAGAACGGGCCCGCCGATGGCGGGCCCGAGGCAGGATGGAAGGGAACCGACGAGGCGTGGCTGGGCCTACACCCAGCCGCCCAGCTCGTTGTCGATGATCCAGAGCAGCGCGGCGACATGGTCGTCGCGATCATTCAGGCAGGGGATGTAGGTGAACGTCTCGCCACCGGCCTCGATGAAGGCGTCACGAATCTCCTCCTCGATCTCCTCCAGGGTCTCCACGCAGTCCGACGAGAAGGCCGGCGACACCACCGCGATGTGCTTCCTGCCCTGGCGGGCCAGCTCGGCGACGTGCTCCACGGTGGCCGGCCCCACCCACTCCTCGGGGCCGAACTTGGACTGGAAGGCGGTCTGGATCGCTCCCTCCTCCCAGCCCAGCCGCTCGCGCAGCAGGCGCGTGGTCTTCTGGCACTGGCAGTGGTAGGGGTCCCCCTCCAGCAGGTAGCGCTTGGGCACCCCGTGGTAGGAGACCACCAGCACCTCGGGGGGCGTCTCGGCGGCGTCGTAGGCCTCGCGCACCGAATTCGCCAGGGCATCCAGGTAGGCGGGATGCTCGAAGTAGGCGGGCACGGTACGAATCGCGGGCTGCCACTTGAGCGCCATCAGGGTGCGGAAGGCCTGGTCGTTGGCGGTGGCCGTGGTCGGCGAGGCGTACTGCGGATAGAGCGGGAAGAAGAGGATCCGCTCGCAGCCCGCGGCCTGCATGCGCTTGAGCACGCTGTCGGTGGAGGGATTGCCGTAGCGCATGCAGAAGTCCACCACCACATCCTCGCCGTACTGCGCGTGGAGCCCGGCCGCGACCTTGCGGGTCTGCTCCCGGGTGATGGTCAGCAGCGGGCTCTCGTCCTTCTCGGTATTCCAGATGCCGCGATAGGCCTCACCGGACTTGAAGGGGCGACGCGAGAGGATGATCAGCTGCAGCAGCGGCTGCCACTTCCAGTCCGGGTAGTCGACCACCCGCTTGTCGGAGAGGAATTCGCTCAGGTAGCGGCGCATCGACCAGTAGTCGGTAGCATCCGGCGTGCCCAGGTTGGCGAGCACCACGCCGACCTTCGGCCTGGCCACCTTGGGGTGGTCGGCCGGGGCATGGGCCAGCCGGCCGCTGCCCGGTGCATCCAGGTCGGGGGAGGCCGTGTCCGGATTCTGGGGGGTCATGCGCGAGCTCCTAGGGGTCGATGAGTCATTGGGTCCCAGTCTAACAGCCCGCTCGCCCGGGGTGGGATGAAGTTGTACTATGAAAAGGATTTGTACAACTTGGGAAAGGGATCATGTCTCGACCGCTCGTGCTGCTGCTCGGCGACCAGCTGAGCCACACCATGGCAAGCCTGCGCGACCTGCCGGACGACACGGTGGTCGCGCTGTGCGAGGTGGCCGCCGAGGGCACCTATGTGCCCCACCATCCCCAGAAGATCGCCCTGATCCTCTCCGCCATGCGCCACTTCGCCGCCGAGCTTCGCGACCGGGGCCACCGGGTGCACTACAGCGCCCTGGACGACCCGGACAATGCCCAGGGGCTGGTCGACGAGGCAGAGCGCCTGGCCGTCCTCTACAGCTGCGACGAGGTCCGCGTGGTGCGCCCCGGCGAGTGGCGGCTGTGGCAGGTGATGCGCGAGCGCGAGGACGCTGCCCTGCCCTGGCGCCTGATCGAGGATGACCGCTTCTTCACGACGCCGGAGGATTTCGCCGCCTGGGCCCGGAAGCGCAAGGCGCCACGGATGGAGCACTTCTACCGGATGATGCGCCAGCGCACTGGCCTGCTGATGGAGGACGGCAAGCCGGCAGGCGGCCGATGGAACTTCGACCATGACAATCGCCAGCCGCTGCCCGCAACGCTGGAGGTTCCCGACCCGCCGAACCACCACCATGACGCCGTCACGGATGACGTGCTGGCGCTGGTGGCGGAGCATTTCGGAGCGCACTTCGGCACCCTCGACACCTTCCACTGGCCGGTCACCCGCCGCCAGGCCCTGGGTGACCTGCGCCATTTTCTCGAGCACCTGCTCCCCGACTTCGGCCGCTACCAGGACGCCATCCACGACGCCGAGCCCTTCCTCTTCCATTCGCGGCTCTCCGCGGCCCTCAACCTGGGCCTGCTCTCGCCACGGGAGGTGTGCGAGGCGGTGGAACGAGAGTATCTCGAGGGACGCGCGCCGCTCAATTCCGTGGAGGGCTTCATCCGCCAGGTGCTGGGCTGGCGGGAGTATGTGCGAGGCCTCTACTGGACGCGAATGCCCGACTACAAGCGTGGCAACGCCCTGGGGGCGAGCCGTGGTCTGCCCGCCGCCTTCTGGAGCGGCGACACCGACCTGCGCTGCCTGAGACGCGCCATCGAGATGACCCACAACCATGCCTATGCCCATCATATCCAGCGGCTGATGGTCACCGGCAACTTCGCCCTGCTCTGCGACGTGGCCCCCGAGGCGCTCTGCGACTGGTACCTGGCGGTCTACGCCGATGCCTGCGAATGGGTGGAGCTGCCCAACACCTTAGGGATGGTGCTGCATGCCGACGGGGGCCTGATGGGCTCCAAGCCCTACTGCGCCTCGGGGAAGTATATCGACCGCATGTCGGACCACTGCCGGCACTGCCGCTATGACCCGAAGCGGGCCACGGGCCCCGACGCCTGCCCCTTCAACAGCCTCTACTGGGCCTTCCTCGAACGCCACGCAGACACCCTCTCTGCCAACCCGCGCATGAAACTGATCTACGGCAGTCTTCGGCGAATGAGCGACGACAGGCGCGCGGCCCTGCGGGAGCAGGCCGAGGCCTTCCTGGCACGGCTCGACACCGCGCCCGCCTGTTCACCCACCCATGGCCAGGGCCCCCACCGGGCGGGCTACGCACCCCCACGGGAGACGACACCATGACCCCACGCGAGACCCTCGAGGCCCGCGCCCCGGCGACCCTCTACCATGATGGTCACTGCCCGCTCTGCCAGCGCGAGGTGGCCTGGCTGGCGCGCCATCCGCGCCGCGCGCGGGTCAGGCTGGTGGATATCCAGTCACCGGACTTCAACGCGGCGGCCCTCGGCACCACCTTCGAGGCGATGATGGGCAAGTTGCACGTCCGCGATGCCGGCAACCGCTGGTACATCGGCATGGATGCCAGCCGGGCGCTCTACGCAGTGCTGGGCTACCGGCGGCTGGTGTGGTTGAGCACCCTGCCGGGGATCGCGGGGCTGATGGATGCGGGGTATGGATGGTTCGCCCGCCGCCGGGTGCGCCTGGGGCGCTGGCTGCAGCGGCGGCGGCAGGCCAGGGAGGAGGGGTAGGGTCAGAAGACCAGCGGCATGCGCGAGGTCAGCGGGTCCTGATAGTGGGCCTCGCGCCCGATCATCTCGTCGTGGGGCACCTGCTGGACCAGGTAGGCGCGATGGATGCCGGCGCGCTTGAGCTCGAGGTAGACGTCATCCAGCGAGCGGAACAGCACCGGCTTGGCGGCGCGGCTCAGCATGTGGCGCTGCCCCTCCATATCCTCCAGCTCCACCTGGTAGAACCTGCTGCCGGCATGGCCGATCACGCGGATCTCGAAGTTGTCGTGGCGAGCCACGAAGGCTTTCAGTTCCTGGAATTCCATGGGTCCTTCCTCCTGATGTCCGGGTCGATGATGTCGAGATACACGATCGGGCACAGCCTGACTGCACCCGATGACGGTATCGTGTCGTCGACGTTATCTTGCTGTGACCCTGACCGCTTCGTCAGGTTCCGGACCTACTGATATTCGGAAGGATCGATCGCCTTGCCCAGGGAGTTGCGGTCCACCCAATTGCCGGCCTTGGTCTCCTTGTAGCGGAACACCACACGGTCGCCGACCTGGACCGGCAGCTCGGCGTCCTCGGTCTGGTAGCTGTACGCCTCGCCGTCCACCACCAGGTGGTAGCGGTAGAGGTCGGGCATGCCCAACCACTCCTTGAAGGGGCCTTCACGCTCCATCGACTGGAGCTCGCCGCGCCCCTCGAGCTTCGGGGTGCGCCGGCGATTGCCGCGTCGGAATCCGCCTGCCATGCTGCCTCCTTCCTGTGTGATTCGAGGGCTCGGCATTATACGGGGCCGGTCGCGGGACTCAAGGGCGCCGTCACTCGCCGAAGGCCTCGCGGTAGCTGTCCGGCGCCAGGTCCTCGAAGCGGGTGTACTTGCCGATGAACGCCATGTGCACGGTGCCGATGGGGCCGTTACGCTGCTTGCCGATGATGAATTCGGCCAAGCCCTGATTGTCGGGGTTATCCGGATTGTAGACCTCGTCACGATAGACGAAGCCGATGATGTCGGCATCCTGCTCGATGGCCCCGGACTCGCGCAGGTCCGACATCACCGGGCGCTTGTTGGGACGCTGCTCCAGGGAGCGGTTGAGCTGGGAGAGTGCCACCACCGGGCAGCCGAACTCCTTGGCGATGCCCTTGAGCGAGCGGGAGATCTCGGAGATCTCGCCGGTGCGGTTCTCGGAGAAGCCGGGGATCTGCATCAGCTGCAGGTAATCGACCATGATCAGCGACAGGTTGCCGTGCTCGCGCACCACCCGGCGGACGCGAGAACGGATCTCGCTGGGCGACAGCGCGGCGGTGTCGTCGATGAACAGCTGCTTGTCCTTGAGCAGGTTGACCGCCGAGGTCAGCCGCGGCCAGTCCTCGTCCTCCAGCTGGCCGGTCCGCACCCGGGTCTGGTCGATGCGACCCAGCGAGGAGAGCATGCGCAGCATCAGCGAGTCGGCGGGCATCTCCATGGAGAAGACCATCACCGGCCTGTCGCTCGAGATCACCGCATGCTCGACCAGGTTCATGGCGAAGGTGGTCTTGCCCATGGAGGGCCGGCCGGCAATGATCACCAGGTCCGAGGGCTGCAGCCCCGAGGTCATCTCGTCCAGGTCGCGAAAGCCGGTGGAGAGCCCGGTCATCTCGCCCTGCATGTTGAACAGCTCGTCGATGCGATCCACCGCCTTGGTCAGCAGCTCGCTCATGCCGATCGGCCCCCCCGACTTGGGGCGCTCCTCGCTGATCTGGAACACCAGCCGCTCGGCCTCGTCGACCAACTCGTCGGCGGGGCGCCCCTGGGGGCTGAAGGCGCCGTCGGCGATCTGGCTGGCCGCACGGATCAGCTTGCGCAGGGTGGCGCGCTCGCGAACGATATCGGCATAGGCGCGGATATTGCTCGCCGAGGGCGTGTTCCTGGCCAGTTCCGCCAGATAGGCCAGCCCCCCCACGGTATCGAGCTGGTCGCGCCCCTCCAGCGCCTCGGAGAGGGTCACCACGTCCAGGGGCCGTTCAGCCTCGGCCAGGTTCGACATGACGTTGAAGATCAGGCGGTGCTCGTAGCGATAGAAGTCATCCGCCATCAGGCGGTCTGCCACGTTGTCCCAGGCCTGGTTGTCGAGCATCAGGCCACCGAGCACCGACTGTTCGGCCTCCAGCGAATGCGGCGGCACCTTGAGGGCGGCGGTTTCCCGGTCGAGGGCGAGGGGTTCATTCATGGTGCGCGGACCTTCAGGGGAAAGGGGCAGGCTCATTCTACGCGATGGCTCGCCCCGACCCCATGCCCGAGGCAGGACGACAAGGCGAATTGATGACACGACGCACGACACGAAAAGGGGGCAAGGATTCACTCCTTGCCCCCTCCCTGTCGAGGCACGCCCGGCGGGCGTGCCGTCGCGCTGGCCTTACTCGGCCACGACCACCACACGCACGGTGGCATCGACTTCGGCATGCAGGTGCAGGTCGATGTCGTACTCGCCGGTCTGGCGGATCGGCCCCTGCGGCATGCGCACTTCGCTCTTGGCGACCTCGATCCCGGCGCTGGAGATGGCCTCGGCCAGGTCACGCGGACCGATCGAGCCGAACAACTTGCCCTCATCGCCTGACTTGGCGACCAGCGACAGTTCGATGTCGTTGAGCTGTTCGGCACGCGCCTCGGCCACGGCCTTGCGCTCGGCGGCCTGGGCCTCGAGCTCGGCACGCTGGGCCTGGAAGGCCTCGATGTTCTCCTTGGTGGCCGGCACGGCCAGGCCGTAGGGCACCAGGTAGTTGCGGCCGTAGCCGGGCTTGACGGTGACCTGGTCACCCAGACCGCCCAGCTTGCCAATCTTGTCGAGCAGAATGACGTCCATTCTCGTAAACCTCTTGTCAGTGGCTGCGGGCCAGTCGTCCGCGGAAGTCCGCGAACGTGTCGATGAAGGCCGCAAGCAGCACGATGAGAATCATGGGCCAGGTGGTGATCAGCAGCACATAGAAGGCGACCAGCCACAGCCCGTTCATTCCCTTCAATCCGATAAAACCATGCACCAGCGCGATGCCGGCCACCAGCAGCGGCACCCAGGCCAGCATGCCCAGGGCCGGGAGCGCCAGCACGGCCCCCAGTACCCCGAGCACCACCAGCACAGCGAGCTCACGGGGCGCCAGGCGCAGGCCGTGGAACTCCTCGCGGAATCCGCCGGGGTTGTAGAGCCCGGCCTGCCAGCCGCGCGCCAGGGCCAGGCAGGCCACGGCGGCGAGCAGCACGATCAGCGCGGTCACGCCGCTGATCAGCAGGCCCGCCAGCTGCTCGGTGTCCATGCCCTGGCGGGAGAGCTCGGCGAGCATCGCCGCGATGTCCGGCGAGCCCTGGCGCAGCTGCTCCAGTACCGGCCCAGCCCCGCCCGGCGGCAGGAAGATGTCCAGCTGGATCATCGCCGCCCCCGCCAGGGTGCCGGCGAGGAGCGCCTCGCTCCAGCGCAGCCGGGCGCGCAGCACCACCGCCATCAGCACCACCAGCAGGACGCTGGCCAGCGGGATGACGTCCCCCTGGGTCCACCACCAGCCGGCCGGCACGGCCGCGGCGATGATCACCGGCAGCGACGCGGCCAGGCCGTGTCGCAGGGTGACCAGGCCTGCCACAGCGGCCCCCAGCCAGAACAGCCAGGGAATCGCGGTGGCCACGGCCGCCCCGGCGGCGGCGTGGGGCGTGCCGCGCATCATCCAGCGGGCGACGGGCAACATCACGCGCGGTGCTTTACTGGTGGCTGTCGGTGTAGGGCAGCAGCGCCAGGTAGCGTGCCCGCTTGATCGCGGTGGACAGCTGGCGCTGGTAACGGGCCTTGGTCCCGGTGATGCGGCTGGGAACGATCTTGCCGGTCTCGGTGACGTAGGCCTTGAGCGTGTCCAGATCCTTGTAGTCGATCTGCTTCACGCCTTCGGCGGTGAAACGGCAGAACTTGCGGCGACGGAAAAAGCGTGCCATGGGAAGACTCCTTCAGAGGTGCGAGGGGATGGCTCAGGCGGATTCGGTGCTGCGCGGCTTCTCGTCGCGACGCACACGCTTCTCTTCCACCGGCTTCATCATCGGTGAGGCCTCGGTGACGGCTTCCTTGGCACGAACCACCAGGCTGCGGATGATGGCGTCGTTGAAGCGGAAGATGTTCTCGATCTCGTCGAGGGTCTCGCCGCTGCACTCGACGTTCATCAGCACGTAGTGAGCCTTGTGGATCTTGTTGATCGGGTAGGCCAGATGGCGACGGCCCCAATCCTCGAGGCGATGCACGGTACCGCCGTTCTCGGTGACGAGGCCGGTATAGCGCTCGACCATGGCCGGGACCTGCTCGCTCTGGTCCGGATGGACCATGAAGACGATCTCGTAGTGACGCATGGGATCTCCTTGCGGTTTGGCAGCTTCCGCAGTGGCGACCTCGTGTCGCTCAGGGGAAGCAAGGAGTGATTGTCTAAAGACGGGTTGTCAGAAGTCAGAAGACAGGAAGACCCGCTCGCAGGACGAGCGGGCGCAGGTATTCTAATGATCCAGGGCTCGACTGGCAAGGCGGGCGTCGCTCAGTTGCCCGGCGCGCGCGCCTGGCGCTGGCGGACCGCCTCGAACAGGCAGATGCCGGTGGCCACCGAGACGTTGAGGCTGGAGACGCTGCCGGCCATGGGCAGCTTGACCAGGGTATCGCAGGCCTCGCGGGTGAGACGCCGCATGCCCTTCCCCTCGGCCCCCATCACCAGCGCCGTGGGGCCGCTGAAGTCGGCCTCGAAGAGGCTCGACTCGGCCTCGCCGGCGGTGCCGGTGATCCAGACGCCGAGCTCCTTGAGCCTGGCCATGGCGCGGGCCAGGTTGGTGACCTGGTAGACGGGCATGCTCTCGGCGGCCCCGCAGGCCACCTTGCGCACCATGGCATTGAGCGGCGCCGCCCTGTCCTTGGGCACGACCACCCCGTGCACCCCGGCGGCATCGGCGCTGCGCAGGCAGGCGCCGAAGTTGTGGACGTCGGTGACACCGTCGAGCACGAGCAGCAGCGGGGGGGCCTCATGGGGCCAGCCCTCGAGCCTCATCCACAGCGAGGTCTCGCCCTCGAAGGCGAGCGGCGTGGCGAAGGCGATGATGCCCTGGTGGGCGGCGCCCTGGGCGAGGCGGTCGAGCTCGTCCCGGGGGCGGGAGTGGAGACGTGCGCCCCCCCGCCGGGCCTGCTCGACCAGCTCGGCCAGGCGCGCACCGGCGCTGCCCTCCTGGACCCAGACCTCGCGGGGCACCTCGCCGCGGTCGAGCAGCGCCCGCACCGCATGCACGCCGAACACCGCCTCGAGCCCCCCGGGCGGGGCCGGCGCGCGAGGCGCCTCCCTTCCCGGATGTCGCCGGGCCCTGCCCTGCTG